>JAXDAH010000049.1:0-6427 GCA_034679905.1 Methanomicrobiales archaeon
GGGCACTCCCGACGGGCGGAACGCGGTCCCGATGCATGGCGACGAGGTTCAGCAGAGGAGGATCGGTCGATACGAACTCGCATGCCCTCCGGCCGGATGCCTTCCGGCTCGCATCCGGCGATCCGGACTTCCAGGATCCCGCGGTATCCGCCTTCTCGCGCACCGGCGACGGCCAGGAGCAATCGGGCGACATACCGTATCCCGGATCGTGGAGTGCGGAGCATCCGCGGTTCCATCGGTCGCCGAACGACTGCCCGAACCCGGTCGTCGAGGTCCAGGGCCATCCGGGGGAACCGCGGGCGGCGAGGGCTGTTCGAATCCCGGATGCGCCCCAATCCCCTGGGTCTTCCGGGAGACGCCCGGAAGGCCGGATTCTGCACGGGCATTCGCGAGCGCTTTCTCCACCGGGGCATACCGTCCGAAGAGCGGCGTCTCGAACGGGAGTTCCCGAAACGGGGGGTTTCTTCGGGACACTATCGCCATACCGGGCTTGCCGAGAACGGTCCTCGTATCCGTTCCGGTGAGCCGATCCCGGAATCGGTTCTCTCATGCGGTTCCGCTCCGCCCTGCTCGAGCGCTTCGAGCAGTATCAGCGGGTTCAGAAACCGCGTAGCGGGATTCGCCATGCCGGGCTGGATATCGGGGAGACGATCTTCGATCAACGCTGCAGGGATCCATCGCCCCGGGTCTCCGCGGTCCAATTCCAGGTCGGATTCCGGGCCCAGTGTACAGAAAGTTCGTTACGCTGCCCGGATGGATGAAGACAACAGCATGCCTCTCATTCTATACGTCAATCTATCGGCACGACGGGGGGTGGATCCACGCCGTTGTCGGGACCCTTCACGAAAACCAAAAATATATATATTTTCCCCCGATTGGTAGTCGGCTGAGTATGGGTGACGTGAATACAAGAGTTTTGATAGTCGAACCCCCTTTTTATCGTCTTTTCAAGAACTCTTATTCCCTGAGCCGGTATCCTCTGAGCCTCGGGTATCTGTCGGGAACAATACAACGGGATACGGCGTGGGATGTGAAGGCATATAATGCAGATTTCAATCCTCGAAGCGAAAAATTCGAGATCAGCTATATAACAAACCAAGGATTCGATAACTATCGGAAAATGATGAGCAGTCCAAGGGGCGGTCTGTGGGAAGAGGTTCGATCCGTAATCGAAGCTTTCAAACCGTCAGTTGTGGCGATATCCGTAAAAGCACCCAATTTCGCTGCCGGCTGCTTCGTTGCGGAAATTGCGAAACAGGTCGATTTCAACACGATCGTTATCGTTGGGGGGGCTCACCCTTCAACCGTTAAAGAGAAGGTATTTGCATGTCAGCCGATCGATATCGCGATCGTCGGAGAAGGAGAAGAGACCATTGTCGAGGTGCTCGAGGCGATTGAAAGTGGAAGATCGCTGGAGCATATCCCGGGAATCATCTACCGAAGAGACAAGGAGATAGTTGTCAACCCGGCGAGAAGACCGATGGAAAATTTAGATCGCCTCTGTTATCCGTTCGAGTATGCCGAGCGGGTGCTGGTGGACTTTCATAAATATCCGCCATTTGCCTTCAATTATATCATGGCGATACGAGGTTGCCCCTATAACTGTGTGTATTGCGGATCGAAGTATGTCTGGGGGAGGCAGCCCCGGTTCCGTTCGCCGGGGAGTGTGGTGGCTGAAATGAAAGCCCTCTTTGAGAAGGGCTACAGACAGATCAAATTCGTTGACGAGACCTTCGGGGTATCCCGCAGGTACATAAAGGATCTCTGCCATCGGATCCAGGAGGAGTGCCCCGGCGTTCAGTGGTCCTGTGAATTTCCGGTAAGACTGGTAGATAGGGAGATCGTCTCTATCATGAAGCAGGCAGGGTGCAGCGCTATTCATCTGGGTATAGAGTCCGGTAACAATGCGGTGCTGGCCAGCATCCAAAAGGGAATAACGATAGAGGAGGCCATTGCCGCCTGCGACATCGTGCGGGAACATCAGATCCGGTTGTCTGTATTTTTTATCATCGGCTTTCCGCAGGAGACTGAAGCTACGTTAAACGACACGATCGGGGCAATAGAATTGATCGATGCTGACAATACCGTGTTGAGTATCTTCACTCCCTACGAAGGGACCGAATGCTACGATTACCTGAAGCAGAAGGGGATGATCGACGATCAATGGAATAACGCTCATTTCAATCACCAGAGTCTCAACAATTATTTTTGCCAAAAGATCGATAGGGACACCTTCAGAGTCAAAGTGCAGCAGCTGGAGAGATACATCAATATGAAAAATGCGCAGAACAGTCTATTGCATGCCATGGCACTGAAGCCGGCAGACATCTACTTCAGGATCGGTCTCTGGAAGGGCTCATCCATTCTATTAAACCTGATGAACGTCTGGTTAAAAAACAAGTTGGCATTCGCTTCTTCCAGAACCCGCACAAAATGAAGCCGCGTACTTCGGGCTGGAAGGGCCAGTAAATCCCCGACTTCAGCCATCCCGGGGTCGAGGGGGACCTGCTCGGGCGGGGTGGTGCATGCGGTGGCATGCTGGCCGTCGATCGTGGGGCGAAGACGGCGAGGATGGTCCGCCCCTGCAGGAGGCCCGGCGTTATCTCCGGCGGAAGGTCCGGCGGGGAGAAGGCGACGCACGCTGGATCGGGCGGAAGAGATCCCGCGTGCGTTCCGCAGAGGCATCCGATCTCTCCCCTGCCGTATCCGTGCTCGTCCTCGTTGGTTGACGTCGGGGAGCAGGTGCTCCCCGCCGCACGGCAGGGTCTACAGGTCACCACAGAGGAGAGCCGTAAAGGTCACCGCGCCGATGGGAAAAAAGAGTGCTGCGCCTGCTCACTCGAGCGGCATTCCCTCGTGATCGAGTGCGACAGCGCCACAGAACAGGGTCTCGCACGGGAACTTCTTGCAGAGACTCGGGAACTGACAGTCGATCTCGCCTCTCTGGGCATCGATGATCCGGACTACCTCCATGAACTGTTCGGGATCCCGACGGTACAGCCATACCGCAGCGAGAAAGGTCTCGTCGTACGTCATGTCCCGGTTACAGCTCACCTTCAGCCGGACCGGTTGCCGGGTATTCGAGCGTTTGGCCATATGCGTTCACCCTGGCGTGTGCCGCCGCGGCATACTCGATGCTTTGATCCCTTCCCTGCAGATGTATACACCCTCTTCCGTCACCACGTAATCCATACGGACATCGTCGGGCTCGCTGCAGATCCGCTCCTCCTCCTGACAGGCAAATGCTAGCCCGATCTTCACCAGGTCTCTGTTTGCCGTTAAAAATTTGTCGTAGTAGCCCGCTCCGTAGCCCAGACGGTTTCCCCACCGATCGTATGCGACCATGGGGATGATGCCGGCTTCGATGTCCCGGGGGTCGGCAGGGATCTCGTTCCCGATAGGTTCCGGTACGTTGAAGGTGCTCTTGACCAGAACGGATATGTCCCGGAGATAGGATAGCCGCAGGGTCCGCGTCTCCCGCTCGATGATCGGCATGATCACCTCTCTTCTATCCCGCAGGAGGGTTGCAATCAGATCCGTCGTGTCCACTTCGGGGTGCTTGGACGAATAGACCAGGATGGTCTCGTAGTCCTCGAGCATGCTCTGGGCATACCTGCAGATGCGCTGGCTTTTTTCCAGTATGGCAGGCGTGGTAAGGATAAACCGACGCTGCTTGACGTCCTGCCGCTGTTGCTGTTTGGGGTTCAGACTGCCATCCCCCTGCGATCGCGCTCTCGATCCCCCTTGCGTCTCTCCTGTCATTCCTCGATTCCCTCTCTGGATCCCCTTCCGCTCCTCTCCCAAGACGTTTATATTTTGTGGCATCCGCCGGTCTCCGGCATTCGCGCAGGGATACCGGACGAGGGTTCGCCCTCCATCCTGCGCACCGCATTGTGGGGATCTTCTGCCGGCCGCACGTTTTTTTGGGCGTGACGGCGCGGGTGCGATCTGGAGATGTCGCCCCCCTCATGGCGCCAGGGAGCCTTGCGGGATCTGTGCGGCGTATGTCCCCATGTACGCAGAACCCCCTCTATAACGCGGTTCTCCTGGCATCTCGCCAGGAGGCCTATCCGCCCTGACCGAGCGCCCCCTTCCCCGGACGGTAGCCTCGACGGAGATGCACAGGAGATTCGAGACAGGGGGCGCCCTACCGGGGTGTGCTCCCGGCAGCACCGGAGGGCTACCCGTCAGCGGGATCGCGGCGACCCCCGTCTCCCTGCTCTCGTGCGGACTCCCTGAGCAACGGTCTCACCCCGCTGCGGGGTGTGAGGGGCATGCCGTTCTGTGCGATACCGGGACTGGGCTTCGGTCCGAGGGTCAGCGATTCCTGGCTCAGCGGCATCCACGAGCGGACCTATTGCCCCCTCCCGCACCGGGAAGAGCATCCTCTGCATAGCCGCGAATGCATCGAGCCGGGCGGGCATTCCCGTATCGTGGATGCCGTGCGAATCCGAGCCTGCCGTCCGAAAGGCGACCCCATGATCTTTTCCCTGGACACTGCCGGTCCGGCCCGTTCCCGGCGGAGCCGCATCCCGGAGGCCGGCGCGGGAGAGTGCCCGTTCCCGCCGGCGGCGAACCCGCTGGTCGGTATACCGGCGCCGTGCACCACCTCCTGCGGGAGACGGATTCTCCGGCACGATCCTCTCCGCACACGGTTGGGTCGCCAGATACGGGAGGGTTCAAACCGTCAGCCTTAACCTCCCTCTCTCGCAACCTGTACCCCGTGATACCATGCCTGTATTGAGAAGAGTCGGTATACTCTCGGTAGCCAAGATACTCGCTATCATCATGGCCGTCATCGGCCTCATCGCCGGGGCGTTCCTCGCCCTCTTCGCGACCGCGGGCGCCGTCTCCGGCATGCCGCTGGGGGTTGCCGGCCTGGGGCTCGCCCTGCTGATCCTCGTCCCCCTCCTCTACGCCGTCATCGGCTTCATCTACGGCGCGATCATCGCCGCCGTCTACAACGTCGCCGCGAGCCTGGTCGGCGGGGTGGAGCTCGAGTTCGAGGGATAGTCCAACCACCTTTTTATCCCGTCCCGATCCACCCTCTCGTGCATGCTGGTTGCGGCCCACCTCTTCAGCGGCCTCCTCCTCGGGCTCTTCCTCTTCCGGGCTACCGGGGAGCGGCGGCTGCTGGGCGCCGCGGCCCTCGGCGGACTCCTGCCCGATCTCGTCGACAAGCCCGTCGGCCACATCCTGCTCGCGGGCTCGCTCGACTACGGGCGGCTCCTCGTCCACGACCTCTTCGCCGTCCTCATCCTCGCGCTCCTGGGCTTCCTGCTGCTGCACCGCCGGGGGAGCCTCGCCCTCCTCGCCGTCGCGGGCGGCGTCCTCCTCCACCAGCTCCTGGATGCGATGTGGCTGCACCCCGAGAACTGGCTCTTCCCGCTGCTCGGACCTTTCTCCGTGGAGCACCTCGAGAACTACTTCCTGGCGGCGATCGTCCAGGAGCTGACAAATCCGTTCGAGTGGCTCTTTCTTGCCGCCAGCACGGCCCTTCTCCTCGCCCTCTACCGGGAGCCGATCCGGAGCCCCGTCCTGCCCGATCGGCTCCTCCACCTCTGTCCCGCCCTCCCCGCGTCTGCCCTCCTGGCATCCGGCCTCTACACGGTTGTCGCCGCCCTCCTCTCCGCTGACAATATCCTGACCTGGGTGGAGAGCCCCGCGTACAACCTCCTCTTTGGCCTCCTCCTCGTGGCTGTCGGCCTCTCCCTCTACAGAATCCCGCTCTCCAGGACCGATCCGATGCCATGAACCTGGCCCGCCTTGCCGACGACCCCGAGGGGATGCCTCTCCAGGGGGCGATCGGGGTCCGGGGTGGAGGAGAGAAATATACTCCAAGGACTTGCCCCGCTGGATCGCTGCGTGAGCGCGGTCTGCACCACCCCGCGAAGCGGGCAATCCCGATGCGTCCGCATGACGCATCCGCCCGGTTTTTCAAAAAGCCTCCCCGCATCCCGCGTTCCTGCCGTCGGCAGGCCGAACCATCTGTCGCGGGAGGGTGCGACACGGTATCCGGGGCTCCCCCCACCGTTTTATACACCGCGATCCAAACCCTCTACTGCATGTTCCTGGTCGCCCACCTGTTGTCGGGACTCATCCTGGGCCTCCTGCTCTCCCGCCGGGACCCGCGGTTCTTCCTCCCCGCGATCATCGGCGCCATCCTCCCCGATCTCATCGATAAACCGGTGGGGCACATCCTGTTAGCCGATTCGCTGAATTATGGGCGGCTCCTCACGCACGGCCTCTGGGTTGCCCTCATGCTCCTGATCCTCGGGATCGTATACTTAAAAAGCCATCCCGCCCTCTTCGGGCTCTCCCTGGGCGTGATCCTCCACCAGATCCTGGACGGGATGTGGTTCTACCCCGCCAACTGGCTCTTTCCCCTCCTGGGCCCCTTTGTCGGGGAGGGTTCCGGAACCAGCTG
>JAXDAH010000050.1:0-10531 GCA_034679905.1 Methanomicrobiales archaeon
GGGGGTGGGGGGCGCACCCTCCTCCCCCTTTGAAACCCCCACCCCACTTTAATGCGATAGGACCGATTATCAGGGAATGAAGAGACTTCATGCCGCAGAAAGACGAACCGACCAGGAATAAAGTTCCACTCTTCGGGATACATGGGAACCCGCCTGTCTCGGGGATCGGGCCCGATCGCACCGCAGGAACGGGCGAGGGGGCCGGCCCTTGCAGGGGGTGCTCTCAATCCTATCGATGCATGGTCTCCCGAAGAGGACCGGCATGATGAGGCGGAGGGGCGTTGAACGGCAGTAGTCTGCCAGCGCAGAACGCTGCCGCCGCCATCCCGCTCGGACTCCGGGCTGCAGTCTCTCGCCCCGTGCGCCGGGCGCGATCAGGCCTTCGCGCCCATCCGCTGGTTGAGGTTCTTTATGGTATCCCGAAGCGCGATCGCCCGCTCGAAGTCCAGGTTCTCCGCCGCCTCCCGCATCTTCGCCTCCAGCTCGATGATGAGGTTCGGGATCTCCTTTTTTGGAACGTGCTTCACGTCCTTCACGTCGACCTCGCGGTCCCGGATCGGTTTTTTGATCGTCTGCGGGGTGATGCCGTGCTCGCGGTTGTAGGCCAGCTGAAGCTCCCGCCGACGGGCGATCTCCGAGAGGGCCCTCTGGATGGAGCCGGTTTTGTTGTCCGCGTAGAGGATCACCCGGGAGTTGACGTTCCGCGCCGCACGCCCGATGATCTGGATCAGGCTCCGCTCGTCCCGCAGGAACCCCTCCTTGTCGGCGTCCAGGATGCCGATGAACCCGACCTCGGGGATGTCCAGACCCTCCCGCAGCAGGTTGATCCCGACGAGGACGTCGAACTTGCCCAGGCGCAGCTGGCGAATGATCTCCGTCCTCTCGATGGTGTCGATCTCCGAGTGCAGGTAGCGGGTTTTGATCCCCCGCTCCGCCAGGTATTCGGAGAGCTCCTCGGCGAGCCTCTTCGTGAGCGTGGTCAGCAGGGCGCGGTCGCCCTGGCGGATGGTCGCCTCGATCTCCCCGATCACGTCCTGCGTCTGCCCGTCCACCTTCCGCACCTCCACCAGGGGCTCGACGAGCCCCGTGGGGCGAATGATCTGCTCGGCGACCACCGCCGAGCGTTCGAGTTCGTAGGGGCCCGGCGTGGCGGAGACGAAGATCGCCTGCCGCATGTAGCGCTCGAACTCGGCGAACTTCAGCGGGCGGTTGTCATACGCGCTCGGCAGACGGAACCCGTAGTCCACGAGCGACTTCTTGCGGGAGTGGTCCCCGTTGAACATCCCGTGGAGCTGGGGCAGCGTTTGGTGGCTCTCGTCGATGAACATCAGGAAGTCGTGGGGGAAGTAGTCCAGCAGGCAGTAGGGCTTCTCCCCCGGGAGGCGGTTGTCGAAGTGGCGGGAGTAGTTCTCGATACCCTTGCAGGTGCCGGTCTCCTCGATCATCTCGATGTCATAGAGCGTCCTCTGCTGCAGGCGGTGCGCCTCCAGCGGCGGCAGTTCGGGGAGACGCTGCTCCAGCTCCGCGAGGATGGTCTGTACCGCCCGGGTCCGCGCGCTCTCGGGCGTGACGAAGTGGCGGGCCGGGTAGACGTAGAAGTACTGCAGCTCCTCTTTCACCGCCCCCGTGTTACGGTCGAGCTCGCGGATCCGCTCCACCTCGCTGCCGAAGAGCTCGATGCGGATGATGTTGTTGAAGTAGCCGGGCATGAGGTCGATCACGTCCCCCTTCACACGGAAGCGGCCCGGCTGAAGCTCCATGTCGTTCCGCTCGAACTGGATCTCCACCAGCCGCTGGAGGATATCGTTTCTCTGCACCGCATCCCCCACCTTCAGCTCGAACCCCATGCTCCGGAAGTTCTCGGGGTTGCCGAGCCCGTAGATGCAGGAGACCGAGGCGACCACGATCACGTCCGACCGCATGGCGAGCGATGCGGTGGCGGAGAGACGGAGCTGCTCGAGCTTGGGGTTGATCGCCGCATCCTTCTCGATGTACTGGTCCTTTTTCGGGATATAGGACTCCGGCTGGTAATAGTCGTAATAGGATACGAAGTACTCCACGCGGTTCTGCGGGAAGAACTCCTTGAACTCGTTATAGAGCTGGGCGGCGAGCGTCTTGTTGTGGGCGATCACCAGTGTCGGCTTCTGGACCGCCTGGATGACGTTCGCCATGGTGAAGGTCTTTCCCGAACCCGTGACGCCGAGGAGCGTCTGGAAGCGGTGGCCCGCGCGGACCCCGGCGACCAGCTCCCCTATCGCCGCCGGCTGGGAGCCCTTCGGACGGAACTCGGATACGAGGTTGAACTCTTGCACGATGCCTATTATTGGGTGCCGGAGATCTTAACTGCTGGGGTGGCGGGGCAAAAGTGTCGCTGCGGGACGGCTGCGGGGGCGTGTGCCGGGCGGCACCAGGACCCTGTACGCCGAACACCGGGCGCAAATCCTCCCGACCCTGCGCCTGGCATCGGGGACCGCACGGGGCTCGATCGGGTGCCGGAGATCGCGGGGACGCGTGCCGCGCAGCGGCAGCCGGCAGGAGTGCGCCCGACCCGCAATCCCCGGAGAGGGGAGGGCATCGTTGAAGCCGGGCGCCTGCGCCCCAGGATATGCAGCATGGCTATTTTTATGGGATGTCGTTTCATTCGATGCCGGCAGCATCGATGTTCGCGGCATGCGGGGACGGTCTGAATGGTCAGAAATATTCTGGTGAAACTGCGGGAGGCAACGCAGTCGGTGCTGCCTGTCAGCGCCATCGTGCTCGCCCTGCACGCCACCATCGCCCCCATGCCGATCTGGACATTGATCCTCTTTCTGACGGGCGCCATTCTGCTCATTGCGGGCATGAGCGTCTTCACCCTGGGTGCGGACATCGCGATGGTGCCCATCGGCGAATCGTTCGGATCCGCACTGACGAAAACCAGAAAGCTCTGGCTGTTCGTTGCCGGCGGATTCGTCCTGGGCATGGTGCTCACGGTCGCCGAGCCGGATCTGCAGGTGCTGGCCCGGCAGGTGCCGGCAGTTCCGAGTGTGGTCCTGATCGCTGCGGTGGGGCTCGGCGTGGGATTGTTCCTGATCTTCGGGCTGCTGAGGATCCTGTTCCAGTTCCCGCTTCACGTCCTATTCGTCGCATCGTATGCGCTGGTGTTCGCGGTCGCCTCGTTCACAGCTCCAGACTATCTGGCCGTCGGATTCGACTCGGGCGGGGTGACCACCGGCCCGATCACGGTTCCCTTCATCCTCGCGCTGGGTGCCGGCATCTCGGCGGCGATTGGCGGCAGGAATACCGATGAGAACAGTTTCGGCCTCTGCGCACTCTCTTCGATCGGGCCCATCCTGGTCGTGCTGGTGATGGGGATGTTCTTCGATCCGTCGGTCTCCGCGCACGCCTTCGAACCCCCTGCCGGCATCGAGGGCGTCGGGGAGTTCTTCGCGATCCTCGGGAACGGGTTTCTCCAGTTCTCCCGCGAGGTCCTGACCGTCCTTCTCCCCATCGTGGTCATCTTCACGCTGTTCCAGCTCGTGCACCTGAGGCTGTCGAGAACCGCGCTGATACGGATCCTGATCGGTATCGTGTATACGCTCATCGGCCTGGCGGCGATCCTGACCGGTGTAAATCTCGGGTTCATGCCGGCCGGCATCTACATCGGAAACCACATCGCCGCCATGCCCTACCGCTGGGTGCTTCTGCCCCTCGGCGCAATCGTCGGCTTCTTTATCGTCTACGCGGAGCCGGCGGTGCACGTGCTCAACACGCAGGTCGAGAATATCACCATCGGCGCCATATCGAGAAGGATGATGATGGCGGCATTGTCCATAGGCGCGAGTGCCGCTCTGGTCCTCTCGATCTTCCGGGTCCTGAGCGGCATCGAGATCTGGTACTTCCTGGTTCCCGGCTACGCCGTCGCTCTGGCCCTGACATTCTTCACTCCCGCGCTCTTTACGGCGATCGCATTCGACGCCGGCGGGGTGGCATCGGGAACCATGACCGTGGCTTTCCTGCTGCCGTTTGCCGTGGGCATCTGCGAGGCCGTCGGAGGGAACGTGATAACGGATGCCTTTGGCATCGTAGCGATGGTGGCGATGATGCCTCTGATCACCGTGCAGCTCATGGGGCTGATCCACCAGTCGATACGCAGCAGGACCCGGGAGGGTAGCGGTGAGACAGATTGAACCGTATGGAGGGAGACGAATTGTTTGATGATGGAGACGATGCCACCCACTCCAACGGGGGCCGGTCGGGAGGGGTGCCGGTGCAGGATCCAGCGAAATCGGTATTCCTGAGTATTCTGGTCGTCATCGCGGACAGGGGACGGGGCGAGCAGCTCCTGGCGCTTGCCGTGGAAGACGGCGTGCCGTTCAGCCTGCTGACCCGGGGTAGAGGGACCGCGGATACGAAACTCCTCTGCTATCTGGGACTGGGGGAACCGGAGAAAGACATCCTGTACAGTCTCGTACACGCCGGGGCATCCCGGAGCATCCTGGAAAAGCTTAACGCCAGGTTGCTTCCTAAAGAGGAGTACAGAGGGATTGCGTTCGCCATGCCGATCACCGCCATGGCGGATACACTACCGGACAAGCCGCTGCAGGAATCGACCTGGGAGCCAGAGATGCCAACGGAACAGCCATACGACCTGATCGTGGCGGTCACCAATCAGGGTTATGCGGATGAGGTCATGGACGTGGCGAGAGCCGCCGGAGCCCGCGGGGGCACGGTGCTGCCCGCACGGAGTATCAGCCCCGAGAAGGTCCGGGAGTTCTTCGGCGTGTCCATCCACCCGGAGAAGGAGATGCTGTTCATCCTTGCGAAGCGAGAGGCCCGCCCGCGGATCATGGCAGCGATCGCCGATAAAAAAGGGCTCCAGACGGATGCGCAGACCGTCGTCTTCTCCCTCCCGGTCAGCGGCGTGGCGGGGCTGCCGCCGGAGGCCTGAAGGTCGCGGATGCACGGCCACGCCGGCACGGTGCCGGGTGCGGGATATATGCGGCCCGATGCTCCTGCAGCGATGCCGGAGAGGGGTACGAGTCACCCAGACCCGTGCTCCTGCCGGCGCGGTCCCCCGGTCTCATCCCGTGAGCTTCTTCGAGCGCAGCAGGCGGTTGTAGGTGACGGCGACCCGATGCGCCTCGTCGCGGATCTCCTGGAGGAAGAGCGAGGCGCGCTCCTTCTTCTGGATGGGCAGCGGGAAGCGGAGACCGGGGATGTAGATCTCCTCCTCCCGCTTGGCGATGGCGATGGCGGGGATGGAGAGCGAGAGCCGCCGAAGCTCGGCGAGCGCGGCAGAGAGCTGCCCCTTCCCGCCGTCGACGACGATCAGGTCGGGCAGAGCGCCCCCCTCCTTCTGCAGGCGGGCGTAGCGCCGCCGCACCACTTCGGCGATGGCGGCGGTGTCGTCCACCCCCTCGACCGAACGGATGCGGAACTTGCGGTAATTCCGCTTGTCCGGCTTCCCCTCGCGGAACTGCACCATCGCCCCCACGGTCGAGGTGCCGGCGAGGTGGGAGATGTCGAAGCACTCGATGACGCGCGGCAGGTCGGGCAGGTGCAGGCTCTTTTTGAGCGCCTCGAGCTTGATCTGCTCCCCGAAGAACGCCGCCTCGATGTTCTTCTGCACCAGGTCCAGCAGCCGTCTCTTCTCCCCCCGCGCGGGGACCGTGATCCGTACGGACTTCCCCTTGCGGTAGGCGAGATACTCCTGCAGGGAGTCTCCCGCCGCCTGGGGGAGGATCAGCTCCGCCGGGGGCTCGCGGTCCGCATAGTAGCGGGCGACGAACTCCTCCAGGAACTCCTCGCCGCCCTCGAAACTGAACCACTCCCTGTCCGTGAGCGTCCCCCGCTGCACCGCAAAGACCATCACCCAGACGCGTCCCCCGGCGGCCACGAAATTGATGACGTCCTCGTCGTGCTTCTTCTGGCGGTCGACGTGCTGGCGCTCGCCGAGGTGCTCGATCGCCTGGATCTGCCTGCGGAGCTCCAGCGCCTTCTCGAACGCCTCCGCCCTCGCGCACGCCTCCATCTCGGCGCGCAGGGCGGAGAGCAGCTCCGCGCTCCTCCCCCGCAGGACCGCCTCCGCCCGCTTCACGCTCTCGCGGTACTCCTCCTTCCCGATCTTCCCGATGCAGGGGGCGCTGCAGGACTGCATGTGGTAGCGCAGGCACGCCTTCTTCGGGAGACGTCGGCAGGTCCGCAGGCGGAAGGTCTTTTTCAGCACCTGCAGGATGTAGTCCCGCTCCTGGGCGGAGACGAAGGGCCCGAAGAGGCTGCCGCTCCCGCCGCCGGGCCGGCGTGCCATGGCGATGCGGGGGAACTCCTCGTCGGTGAGCTGGATGTAGGCAAAGCTCTTGGCATCCTTCAAGTCGATGTTGTACTTCGGCTGGTGCCGCTTGATCAGGGTGGACTCCAGGATCAGCGCCTCGGTCTCGGTATCGGTGACCATATAGTCGACGGTGGCGATGCGCTCCACCAGCCTCGCGGTCTTGGGATCGAGCGGCCGCTTCTGGAAGTAACTCGCCACCCTTTTTTTGAGGTGCTTCGCCTTGCCGATGTAGAGGATCTCCCCGTCCTGGTCGCGGAAGAGGTAGCAGCCGGGTTCGGCGGGGAGGTGATCGAGCGCTATCATGCTGCCAGAATTCTTTTTAAGAACTGCCCCGTGTAGCTTCCGTCGCGGTCCGCCACCTCCTCGGGGCTGCCGCAGGCGACGATGGTGCCGCCGCCCTCGCCGCCCTCCGGTCCGAGGTCGATGATGTGGTCGGCGGATTTGATCACGTCCAGGTTGTGCTCGATGACGACCACGGTGTTGCCCATCTTCACCAGGTCGTCGAGGACTGTGATGAGCTTCTTCACATCGTGGAAATGGAGGCCGGTGGTGGGCTCGTCGAGGAGGTAGAGGGTCTTTCCGGTCGCCTTCTTCGCCAGCTCCCGGGTGAGTTTGATCCGTTGTGCCTCCCCGCCGGAGAGCGTCGTGGAGCTCTGCCCCAGCTTGATGTAGTCCAGCCCCACGCGGCAGAGCGTCTCCAGTTTGGTGCGGATGGCGGGGATGTTCTCGAAGAGCTGCATCGCCTCCAGGACGCTCATGTCCAGCACGTCGGCGATCGACTTCCCCCGGTACTTCACCTCCAGGGTCTCCCGGTTGTAGCGCTTCCCCTTGCACTCCTCGCACTCGATGTAGACGTCGGGGAGGAAGTTCATCTCGATCTTGATCAGCCCTTCTCCCTGGCAGGTCTCGCACCGCCCCCCCTTGAGGTTGAAGGAGAAACGGCCGGGTTTGTATCCCCGGCGCTTTGCGTCGGTCGTCTCGGCGAAGACCTTGCGGATCTCGTCGAAGACTTTGGTGTAGGTCGCCGGGTTGCTCCGCGGCGTGCGGCCGATGGGGCTCTGGTCGATCACGATCACCTTGTCGATATCGGTGCCGAAGGAGATCGAGGCATGGGCACCGGGCGTCACCCTGGCGTGATGGAGCTCCTTCTGCATCGCCTTGTAGAGGATGTCGTAGACGAGCGTCGACTTTCCACTGCCTGAGACGCCCGTCACCACGGTGAGCACCCCGATCGGGATCTTCACGTCGATCTCCTTCAGGTTGTTCTCCCGGCAGCCGGCGAGGGTGATGAACCGATCGCTCTTCCGCCGCGTCGCGGGCACCTCGATCTCCAGCTTCCGCGCCAGGTACTGGCCGGTCAGGGACTGGTCGTTCCGCTCGACCTCCTCGGGCGAACCCTCCGCCACCACGTACCCGCCGTGGATGCCGGCTCCGGGTCCCATGTCGATCACGTAGTCGGCGCTGCGGATCGTCTCCTCGTCGTGCTCGACCACGATCAGGGTGTTCCCCAGGTCCCGCAGCGTCCGCAGGGTGTCGATCAGCTTGCGGTTGTCCCGCTGGTGGAGCCCGATCGACGGCTCGTCCAGGACGTAGAGCACGCCCATCAGGTTCGAGCCGATCTGGGTGGCGAGGCGAATCCGCTGCGCCTCCCCGCCGGAGAGCGTGCCCGCGCTCCGCGAGAGGGTCAGGTATCCGAGCCCCACGCGCTCCAGGAAGCGGAGGCGGGCGTTGATCTCTTTTAAGATCTGGCGCGCGATCTCCATCTCCTTCCGGGAGAGTTCCAGGTTGCCGAAGAACTCGATCGCGCGGGCAATGGAGAGGTCCGTGACGTCGACAATCGATCGGTCCTGGATCTTGACGGCGAGCACCTTCTCTTTGAGCCTCCGCCCGTGGCAGACGGGGCAGGGGGAGATCCGCATGAACTTCTCCAGCTCCCGCTTGCGGTACTCCGACTGGGTCTGGCGATAGAGCCTTTCTGCCTGGGGGACCAGGCCCTCCCAGGAACCGGTCTGGGACCAGTGCACATCCCCGTTCCTCGCCGTCATGGAGAAGCGGATCCGCTCCGGCGAGCCGTACATCAGGGCGCTGTACTGCCGCTCGCTCAGGTCCTCTATCGGGGTGAGGGTGTCGAATCCGAAGTGCTTCGCGACCGCGCTCAGGTAGTAGCCGCGGTAGGTGTCGAAGTAGTTCTTGTAGAGCGCCACCGCGCCGTCGGCGATCGACTTGGACTTATCGGGGATGATCAGGTCGGGATCGAAGTCCATCCTGAACCCGAGACCGTTGCACTCCTCGCAGGCGCCGAACGGGCTGTTGAAGGAGAACATCCGGGGCTGGAGCTCCTCGAACGCGATCCCGCAGAGCGGACACGCCATCCGGGAGGAGTAGAGGTGCTCCTGCCCCTCCCCGTCCAGGACCAGGATCAGGCCCTCGGATCGTGCCAGGGCGTTCTCGCAGGCCTCGACCAGGCGGGAGCGGTCGGCCGGATCCAGGCGGTCGATCACGATCTCGATGTCCTGTTTTTTGTAGCGCTCGAGCGGGATCTCCTCGTCGGTGCGATGGATGACCCCGTTCACCCGTACGCGGGTGTAACCCTCGGCGTGCAGCTCGCGGATCAGCGCCTGGTAGGTGCCCTTCTTCTGCCGCACGATCGGCGCCAGGACGGTCGCCATCCCGCGGACCTCCGCCGCGATCCGGTCGGCGACCTGCTCGGGGGATTGCGATTCGATGCGGATGTTGTGCTCCGGGCAGAAGGGCACCCCGATCCGGGCGAACAGCAGCCGCAGGTAGTCGTAGATCTCGGTGACAGTGCCCACGGTGGATCGCGGGTTCTTGCTCGTCGTCTTCTGCTCGATGGAGATCGCCGGGGAGAGACCCTCGATGCTGTCCACGTCGGGCTTGTTCATCAGTCCCAGGAACTGGCGGGCATAGGCGGAGAGGGACTCCACGTACCGCCGCTGCCCTTCGGCGTAGATGGTGTCGAACGCCAGGGTGGATTTCCCAGAACCGGAGAGACCGGTGATGACGACGAGCTTGTCCCGCGGGATCTCGACGGAGATGTCCCGCAGGTTGTGCTCGCGCGCACCTTTTATCCGTATGTTCTTCATGGCTGTGGTGTCTGGATCGAAGTACTGGTCTGTTTATATAGATCGGATCCGAGGGGGCTTAAAACCTGCAGGAGCAGTTCAAAAGTGAGTCAGAGAGTCCGGATCATCTGGCCGAACCGGGGCAGGAAATCCTTTTTGCGGGACATCACGCCCTCCATTTCGATCGGCTGCTCCCGCATCCCGAGCTTTGCCAGGCAGGCATCGTCGGCGGCGGCAAAGACCGCGCTCGCGTTCTCGAAGATGCTGGTGAAGAGCGCCGCGTAGATGTCCACGCCCCGGGACGCCCGCAGGCGCGCGAGCTCTTTTCTGATCTCATCCCGGCGCTCCCGCGGGAACTCGAACGTCGGCACCATCACCTGGGCGATGATCACCTCCTTCCCGAAGAGGCTGTAGCGTTTGGTGTCCTGCATCAACAACTCCTCGATCGTGCAGTTGTCGTACCGCATCCCCGCCTGGATCATGCGAGTGCCGAACTCGACGGGATCCTCGTCGACCCATGCGGCCAGATAGTCCACCGCTCTGCGATCCAGGGGCGTCGTCGTCGACAGCCGGAGCGCCATGGTGTCGGAGAGGATCCCCGCCATCAGCAGCCCCGCGGTCGACTCGGAGGGCTCTATCCCGCTCTCCGCGAACTTGTGGGCGATGATCGTGGACGTCGATCCCACGGGATCGTTCAGAAAGCGGATCGGTTTCAGCGTCGAGATGACGCCCAGGCGGTGGTGGTCGATGATCTCCAGGATATCCGCATTCTCGACCCCGTCCACCGCCTGCGCGGGTTCGTTGTGGTCCAGGAGGATGACGGACTTCTGGATGTCCTGCATCAGCGAGGTGCGGGAGAGCATGCCGAGGAAGATGCCGTCCCGCACGACGCAGGCGGTGCGGTACCGGGAGGTGGAGACGAGCTGTTTGGCATACTCCAGGGAGTCCTCCATCTGCACCGTGGGGACGTCCGTCTCCATGATCATCCCGGCGGGGAGGGAGAGGTTGATCATCTTCCCGACCCCGAAGGCATCCAGGGTCGTGGTCAGCACCGAGACTCGCCGCTCCCGGGCGGCGCGGACCACACGCTCCCCGAGGGGAGCCCCGTCGGCGAGGATCAGACCGGCGATGCCGG
>JAXDAH010000051.1:0-2716 GCA_034679905.1 Methanomicrobiales archaeon
TCCCGGATCGCCTCCAGGACGTGGACCGAGTCCTCTAAAAAGGAGAGGATATCGGCGGGGTAGATGTCGATCCCGTACTCCTCGAGCAGGTGGGCCGAGATCTCGCGGTGATCCATGCCCGCCTCGCGGAGCTCGATGATCAGCATCGCAAACCGTCTCTCGGGGCATCCGCAGAGCGGGGCCTCGCGGCAGTCGCAGGTCATGAACTCCTTGACGAATGCCAGGAGCTGGTCGTGCACGCGGTCCTCCAGGTGACGGAAGTTGAGCGTGCTGATCGCCTCCAGGAACGCACCGTGGAACATGAACTCCGGCAGCCGCACGCCGGAGATCCGCTCCACCTTCCTCGACGCGCGGAACCGGGCCTTGTCCGCGATCACGTGACTTCTCCGGGCTCCTCGTCGAAGTTCTTCAGGCTCTTCATCTCGTCGCGCATCGTCTCGATCTCGATCAGCCACTCGTCAAAAAGGGTGGAGTCCTTCATATCGTCTTTCAAGTATTTCTCGCAGCAGGAGGCGCCGTCGATGACGCTGGCACCAATATTGGCGGCGAGCGCCAGCGACTGCTCCAGGTCCTCCTTCACGGCAAGGGTCCGACCCTCCTTCACGTTCGCCTTGATCGCACTCTTGTCGAAGCCGCCTTCCAGGTACTTCCGGCAGGAGGCGAAGAGCACCAGGAGGGAGAGCTGGAGGGATTCGACGATCTCGCCGATCGGATCCTCGGGCAGCTCTGACATCACGATCGCCTCCACCTGCTCGAGCTTCTCCACCGCCTCCTCCTTGGTGAACCGCTCGTTCTGGTAGAGTCGCACGATCTTCAGGGTCGAGATGGTGATATCTTCGGTGAAGTTATAGAGCGCCTGGTAACCCTCCGGCATCTCCTCGCCCTCGGGCTCGAAGTTCATCTCTTTCAATGTATTGATCCAGTTATTCCAGCGCTCATCGCTGTAGAAGATATAGAACAACTTCTGTGGCTGCGCCTCTTCTTTGCTGCGTCTCTTTGCCATTTCAGTATCACATCAGTACGGCATGAAATATGAACCTTCTCTATTAAAATCCTAAAGCGAGGAAAAATCAGGCATTCAGCCAATTTATGGCAAGTGCATCCCCGGCGGTAGGGGAGGAACGGGTGCGCCCGATATGTATATCAGCCTAAAAAATAAAAAAAGCGACCACGATTACCAGACCATCGAGAGGGAGTGGGCCCGATGAGGATACCGTGCAGCCGGGGAGGTGAACCATGCCAGATCTGACGGTGAACATTGTCATCCTCCTGCTGCTCATCCTCGCCAACGGCCTCTTCTCCCTGGCGGAGTTTGCCGTCATCTCGGCCCGCAGGGCGAGGCTCCAGCAGATGGCCGACGAGGGGGACGAGAACGCCCGTGCGGCGCTGGAGCTCTCGAACTCCCCCAACCGTTTCCTCTCCACGATCCAGATCGGCATCACCCTGATCGGCATCCTATCCGGCGCCTTCGGTGGGGCCACCGTCGCCGCGCAACTGGATGCCATCCTCTCTACGATTCCTGCCATCGCCCCCTACAGCACCTCCCTCTCCCTCGCGATTGTCGTTGTCACCGTCACCTACCTGACCCTGGTGCTGGGGGAGATCGTCCCCAAGAGGCTGGCACTGCAGAATCCCGAACGTCTGGCCAGTCTCGTGGCGAATCCGATGCGGGCCGTCTCCCTGATCGCCGCCCCCTTCGTGTACGTCCTGTCGGTCTCGACGGATGCGATCCTGCGGCTGTTCGGGGTGCGAGGGCCACCGCAGCCGACGGTCACCGAGGAGGAGATCCGGATCCTGATCGACCAGGGTATCGAGGCCGGCACGTTCGAGGAGACCGAGCGGGACATGGTGGAGAATGTGTTCGAGCTCGGGGATCGCCGGGTGAACGCCCTGATGACACCCCGCACCGAGATCGTCTGGATGGACGTCAACGACACTCCCGAGGAGATCCGCAAGAAGATCGTGGAGAGCGGCCACTCAAGGTATCCGGTGGGGGAGGGCTCGCTGGACGAGACCCTGGGCATGGTGCGGGTGCAGGATCTGGTGGCGCGGCTCCTCTCCGGATCGCCCACGGATCTGCGGGCGTCGCTCCGCCGCATACTCTTCGTCCCGGAGAGCATTCGTGCATTTCAGGCGCTCGAGATGTTCCAGAAGTCTGGCATCCACTTCGCTCTCGTTATCGATGAGTACGGGAGCGTCCAGGGGCTGATCACGCTGGAGGACATCCTGGAGGAGGTGGTGGGCGAGATCCCGTCCATCGAGGAGCTGGCCGAACCCATGGCGATCCAGCGCGAGGATGGCTCCTGGCTCCTCGACGGTATGATCGCGGTGGACGAGTTCAAGGAGATCTTCGCGATCGATACGCTGCCTGGCGAAGAGACCTACCAGACCCTGGCGGGGTTCGTGCTGCTCCAGACCGGCCACATCCCGGCCATCGGGACGCGGTTCGAGTGGAGCGGGCTGCGCTTCGAGGTGGTGGACATGGACAGGAACCGCATCGACAAGCTGCTGGTGACGCCGCTCCCGCAGTTCCCTGCATCCCCTCCGACCGAGGGCTGATACGGCCTCGCCGTCTGGAGAGTCTCTTCGCCGGCGGGATGGCCTGTGGAGGACGAGGAGAACCAGTCGCTTTTTGCTTCTGCTCCGCTGCCCGCTATTAGCGGGGAGAATGGCAGCTGGCAGGTTCGCGATGTCGGCCCGGGAAGAGCATCGGACT
>JAXDAH010000052.1:0-5390 GCA_034679905.1 Methanomicrobiales archaeon
CGAGTCTCGCTGTCCAGGTGGGAGTCGAACTCGTCCAGAACGAGCACGGCCGGGCGGGAGACGAGAGCCGTGGCGAGAGCGACCAGGGCCTTCTCGCCCCCGGAGAGATGGCGGGGGTTTCGTGCGAGCAGCCCCGGGATGCCGATCTCTGCGGCGATCCGCTCTACCTCCTCTCGTATCTTCGGAGCGGCCACGAACCGGAACCGCAGGGGGGAGGCGATCTCATCGGAGACCCTGTCAAAGAGCATGTTCCGATCCGGAAATTCCGCCACCCAGCCCACGTCCGTTTCGCGGGGCGATCGGCCATCCAGACGAATCGAGCCGGCCTGCGGGAGGGCTATTCCGGCGCAGAGCGTCAGCAACGTCGTCTTCCCGCTGCCGTTCAGCCCGATAACTGCCGTTCTTCCCGGTGGAATCGTGAGTGCCGGGATATCCAGGCATCGATGGCGCAGGTTTCGGATCTCTATCATGGGAATCGTCTGGCAATGGTGTATACGGCGCCGATCTTCAGCAGGTCGCCGGGGATGAAGGGCAGCACGCCGATAAGGAACGCCGTCGCGAGCGGCATGCCCGCCGTGAACGCGAGCCATGCCATGCCGGCGAGGAGGAGCGTGGCGTCGGCGGCGAGCAGCCCCGTGATTCTCCATATCGCGGCGGATCGCGTGTAGGCAAGTCCGACAATGAAGGCCGCCGGAATGAACCCGGCGATGTAGCCTCCCGTCGGCCCCAGCAGGATCCCGATACCGGCCAGGCCGTTGTGGAAGACCGGCAGGTTCAGGGCTCCGAGGAGTACGTAGAGCAGGACGGGCACTGCACCGTAGCGTCTCAGGATCGCCCCCGAGAGCAGCACAAAGAGCGTCTGCAGGGTGAGCGGTACCGGAGGGAAGGGTATGGATATCCAGCTCCCCACGGTGATCAGCGCGATGAACGTGGCGGTATACGTGAGTACTGCAGTTCTCTTGCGGTTTCCGTACATGGCGTGCTCTGTCAACGGATTGGTGGTGGGCCGATTCAGATCAGGTGGCAGTCTCCGGCAATCACCCGCTCGACGGCTCCGTTGTCCCTCCGCACGATCAGCGCGCCGTGGTCGTCGATATCGATCGCCTCTCCTTCGAAGTTCTTGGTGAGGGTGCTGATCCGCACCCGGTGCTCGAGGGTCGAGGAGAGGGACTTCCACTCCCGGAGGATGGTGTCGTATTCGCCGCTCTCCAGGAGGAGATAGTGCCGCTCGAACTCTTTCAGGACCGACGCCAGGAACGACGGCCGGTCCACGTCGTGGCCGAGCTCGGTGGAGAGGGACGTGGCGGACTGGCGGAGGCCGGGGGTGAGCTCCATTATCGGAATGTTGGCGTCGATCCCGATCCCGAGAAGGCAGTAGTGGATGGTGTCCGCCTCGCTCGCGAGCTCAACGAGCAGGCCGGCGATCTTCCGGTCGCCCACCAGGATATCGTTTGGCCACTTGATCAGGGCGCCGATGTCGAACTCCTTGCGGATAGCCCGCGCGACAGCGACGGATCCCGCCATGGTCACCATGAAGACGCGGTCGATGGGGATCTTCGGGCGGAGAACGATGGTGATCCAGATCCCGCCGGGTGGCGAGATCCAGGCGCGGCCCAGCCTGCCGGTGCCACCCGTCTGCTCCTCGGCGATGATTACCATGCCGTGATGGCGGGCGGGATCCCCCTCGGCCATCAGCTGTTTGCCGATCCAGGTCGTGGATGCGGTCCTCTCGCAGTAGCGCATCTCGCGCCCGATAAACTGGGTCGCGAGCGTCTTCTGGACTTCATACGGGAGCAGGCGGCTGCTCCGTCTGCGGATCCGGTAGCCCTTCTCCGTCAGCGCGAAGTCGTAGCCGAGCCTCTGGAGTTCCTGAATGTCTGCATGGACGCGGGAGAGCGGAATACCGAGTGCAGCGGCGATCTCGTCGTCATGCATCGGGCGATCGCTCCTGTCCAGGACCTTCAGCACAGCAAATGCGGAGTCGTTCATGCTCTACCCCTTCCTGGCGGGTCCGGGTGGGGGTGTCTCGCGCCCGCCGATCTGACGCAAGATCGCCTGGCGGTGCTCCATGAGGCCAGCCAGATCGAAGATGCCGCTGATGTCCACCACGCCGATGGCGCCGATCGCGGTTCCCGCTGAATCCTGAATGGGTGCGACGATGACGGGAATCCCCCTGTAGGTCCCGCTCCTGGGAGTTTTTTTAATGGTGCGGTTCTCCTGGAGCACCTCTTCGAGGACCGGCCCGCTGTAGTTCCGGTCGATCACCTGCCCCTCCTCGATTCGAACGCCCGGATTCACACGGGATCGTGCAGTGATGGGAAGCTGGTAGAGCATCGCATGGATGCTCATCGCAATCGGAATGAGATCGTCCGCCGTTGACTCCTCAGAGATGGTAAACCGTTCCATGGCACCCACTCGTATAAATCCCTGTTTTCCAGCTAAAATAATATTTCCTTCGCCCCATCGCAGAACTCTCCGACAAACGCCCGTGAAGGGTATTCGTGGAAGCTCGTCACCAATGCGAGCCCGTCGCCGACATCTTCTCCGATGAAGAGCGCCTGCCCGCACTCGTCGCGAGCCAGCACGTCCGCGTCGGTTTCCGGAAAATAGCCGTCGCAGGCGATCGAGGCGGTGTCGTAACCCTGCAGGATGGATGCGTACCGCTGGGACTCGAACTGCACGCTCCGTTCCGCGTAGACCTGACGGTAGCGGATGTGGAACGGGAGCCAGTCGTAGGCATCCTCCCGATCCACAGCGGCGCCATAGACGAGTATCCGCCCCCCATTCTCCAGGAATCTCTCGATTCGTGAGGAGGAGGCCCGGAGGGCGGGCAGGAGCCGCGAGTAAGCGGGATTGGCAAATCCGGTGGGAACCAGGAGGCAGGAGAAGCGGCCCCGGAAGAACGGGGCGGCCAGGAGGTGCGGGGTGACCAGTTCGCAGCAGAGGCTGCAGTCCTCCAGAAAACGGTTGAAGATCTGGCTGCAGTCCCAGAAGAGCCCGATCTTCGCCGTCATCCCTTGATCACCCCAAGCGGTTCGAGGCGGGCGACGAGTCGCGAGAGCTCCAGGTCGTGGACCACCTGGACTACGGCACTGCTGGGTTTATAGACCTCGGGGGCCTCCTCGGCGATGGAGGCGTCGTTCGGGGCCCGGATCAGGATGCCCCGCTTCTGGAGGTCCTGGCGCACCTCCGAACCCTTCCGCTGCTTCTTGGCCTGGGAGCGGCTGGTCGTCCGTCCAGCCCCGTGGCAGGTGCTCCCGAAGGTCCGCTCCATGGCCGTCGACGTCCCGTGCAGGATGTAGGAGGGCGTGCCCATGCTCCCGGGAATGATCACCGGCTGCCCGACGGCGGCATACTCTGTCGGAATTCCCGTGGCACCGGGGCCGAACGCACGGGTGGCTCCCTTGCGGTGGACGCAGACCCGCTGCCGTCTCCCCTCCACGCGGTGCTCCTCGAACTTCGCTACGTTGTGCGCCACGTCGTAGACGAGTGGCATCTCCTCGTGCGGTATCCTGTACATCCGCTCGAAGACGTTCCTGGCCATATGGGTGATCACCTGACGGTTCGCCCAGGCGTAGTTCGCCGCTCCCGCCATCGCTCCGTAGTAGGCCCTGCCCTCGGGAGAGGCGAGCGGCGCACAGGCGAGCTGCCGGTCGGGCAGCCAGATATTGTATTTCCGCACTGCCGCATCCAGGAGCTTCAGGTGATCGGTGCAGACCTGATGTCCCAGACCCCGCGATCCGCTGTGGATCATGACGCAGATCCGATCCTGCGACAGTCCATATGCCTTCGCCGCGAGTTCGTCGTAGATCTGACGCACTTCCTGGATCTCCAGGAAGTGGTTGCCTGCGCCGAGTGTTCCGGCCTGCGGCATCCCCCGCTGGCGGGCTTTCTGGCTCACGGCCGCAAGCTCGACTCCGGGCATGGCGCCGCCCTCCTCGCAGAGGATGGCGTCTGCTTCCAGTCCATACCCCCTCTCGATCGCCCAACGGGCTCCGGAGACCATCATGTCGTCGAGCTCCCGCATCGTGAAGCGGAGGGTGCTCTTGGCACCCACGCCGGTCGGCACGTCCCGGAAGAGGTTCTCGATCAGCTCCCGTTTGTTCCCGAGATCCTTGGCCCGCAACGGGGTGGTGAAGATGCGGACGCCGCAGTTGATATCGAATCCAACGCCGCCGGGGGAGATGACACCCTCCTCCATCCCGAACGCCGCTACGCCGCCTATGGGAAACCCGTAGCCCCAGTGGATGTCCGGCATGGCGAGGGAGTGCTGCACGATGCCGGGGAGGGTCGCCACGTTCGCCAGCTGGACGAGCGCCCCCTCTTCCAGGCTCTCGTAGAGCTCGGGGGAGAGGAAGAACCGTCCTGGCACCCGCATGCGGGGCACGAACCCGATCTCCACCTCCCACTCGAGGTCGCCGACTCTACGGACGCTCCCTGCCCCTTTCTCAACCGAATCTTCGTTCATAACCGATCCCGATGCCGCGCCTGCCCGCGGCATTCACGCTGGTATGTATAGGACGGGTACGATAATATTTGTGTTCTCCGGAGCGGGATGCGCCGCCCCGTCTCTGCTGAAGGAGGCCGGCGATCGCACGCCGCTTTCGCGGGGATACTGCCGACCTATACATCAAAAATATCGGTGAGCTCGCGTCCGCAGAGGGGGCAGTTCTTCTTGACCTGAACGAGCATCTTTTTTGACCGCATGCACCGCTCGCAGAAGTTCTTTCCGCACGGGATGCAACGGTAGCCCCGGACGTAGCCGAGATACGTACTCTTCTCATTCAGCAGGATCCCGCAGCGGGAGCA
Organism: Methanomicrobiales archaeon; assembly: GCA_034679905.1. GTDB lineage: Archaea > Halobacteriota > Methanomicrobia > Methanomicrobiales > JACTUA01 > JASEFH01. Next base: position 4,810 of record JAXDAH010000052.1, read on the forward strand.
GTAGTGTCTGCCCATACTCCTTGAGAGGTAGTACGGATGCGGGTGGGCATAAAGCCTGTGCTCTGCCAATCCTGCCGAAATCGTCTGCGGCACGTGATGGGAGTAGAGCCTCCTGCTACCAGTCAGGTCCCTGGCATGGTCTCACACGTGCGATAGCGCTTGTATATGAAGGACACGCAATCGGCGTTGCAGCCCGCTGGATCCGCCCTTTTACATTCAGTGCATGAGGAAGCCGGGGTCCCGAATGAAGGCCAATCGCACCTCGGGGGAGAAGCGATCTGTGCGATTCCTTCACCGTTCCTTCAATCCTGCAGTGCGATAAGGCCAGTAGCGGGAACTACGTGCTCTTAATACCCTGGTGGATCGAGCATCTCCTCCCGATAATCCAGATGAAAGGCTACCCGATGCGAGAGACACGGATGAGGAGTGCTCCCCCTTCGGGATATAACGATAGGACTTGGATCAGTAGAGCAACGATCCCTGCTCCTTCGCATCCGGGCACGAAGTCACCCTCATGCCAGACCTATACCGGGGGTACCGTATCAGCGGGGTGGGGGCACGGGGGGAGGGGGCGCACCCCC
>JAXDAH010000053.1:0-8737 GCA_034679905.1 Methanomicrobiales archaeon
CGCGATGCCCGCTTCCGCCCCATCCGCACTGCCAGGTTGGCCTTCCCCGCCGCGCGATCGGCTGGATAGTCCGGGAACTCGTTGAGCAGGACCACGTTGAAGATGGTCAGCCCGATGGGGACTGTCACCCAGACGACGGACGGCGGCATCGCCCCCGCCTGCAGGTAGTAGCCGAACGCAACAGCCAGCCAGCCGTAGCAGAGGGCGATCCAGACCTCTCCCCAGCCCCGCTCGATCCAGCGCAGCGGGCGGGCGGAGTAGAAGAAACCCCCGACGAGACCCAGGACGGTAAAGGGTAGGGTCCAGGACCCGGTGCGGCAGTTCAGCTCCAGGACCAGGCTCACCCCGAGGGCGAGCAGCACGCTGGCCAGGGAGGCGTAGAGCGGCGCCCGGCGGGGCAGGAGTCCGCGCTGCAGCACCTGGGAGCCCCCGGAGAACGGGCGGATCCCATCCCGGGCGGAGAGGGCGTCCTCGGCCACATCCCAGTACTCGCCGGCGTAGTAGGCGGCGAGCATCACGAGCACCACCACGAGCGTTCCCAGGACGAAGGTATCGGGGCGGAAGATCCCCGCGATTGCCCAGGCTGCAACCGCCCCGAGCACGTAGGGGAGCACCCCCACGGAGTGGAACGGCGGGCGGGAGAGGGCAAACCAGGCGCGAAGGGTCCTGCCGATGGCAAACACGTCCACACTTCCCGACCGGTCACTCTCCGGTTGATGGTAAAATTGTTGTGGTTTCGCGATAAAACCGCATGGGGTGATGCCATGGGGGATACCGGCCGTCCAGGAAGTGCGATCGTGAAGCCTCTTGCCACGTTCTCCCTGCTCGCTGCCTGCATCGTGCTCTTCTGGAGGGACAATGCCATCCTTTTTGTGCTGTCGCTGGTGCTCGGGGCGGTCGCCCTTGCACTCTGGCACGACCGGTACGATATCGCCGTATTTGCGATCGTTGCCGTGCTGGGAACGGCGGCCGAACTCGTCTTCGTCTCCGCCGGGGTATGGCGATATGCAAATCCCAGTCTTCTGGGCATCCCGGTCTGGTTTCCGCTGGCGTTCGGGACCGCGGCGCTCTGCGGCGAGCGGGTGGTGCGGAGCGTGGTGGGGCTCTGGAACCGGGCGAAGCCTCCGGCGCCTTTGTAGCCCGGCAGCGGTAAGACTATAGAATTGATCTCCTGCACTGGAAGCCCACGGATATGCAGACCGGCCACACCGCGAATCCGAACAGTTGACGTTGGAAGGGATAGACAGGATAACTCGGGCGGGATGCCGCGGCAAGTGCGGACGGGAGTTGCCCGCCAATGCCGGGGAGGAAATATCTAATGGCGTAATTGGGCCCTATATGCCGAAAATAGGTTAAAATGCGGTCCGAATCCTTGGGCCCCGCAGCCGCGATTCAAGGGCCGATCCGGAGCGGGGGTGGTGCATTCCTCGTCCCGACCCGTTTGAGGGGGCCACAATGCCCTCTATGGCCTTCGCAATACTTTCATAAATTGAGTATTTTAAGGATATGGGCCTTTATAATCGATTTCTGTAGTATTTGCCCGGTTCCGGAACCTCCGGTAGATCGGATCGGGCCTGAATTGGCAAAACAGTCGGTTTGAGGGCTTTTTCTGGGGACCCTTTGAAGGTGCCTCCAGAACCCCCCAACGGGGTACATTAAGAGCGACCAGGGGGGCGGGATAGGTCCGAATATCCCTGCTTTGACACGCTTTAGGTTTATTATCTTAGGAAATGCGGTTCGGGAGCCTCCGTGGGATTTCCCCGAACCGGCCCTCCAGGCGCAGGCCCCGTTCCAGGCATTGCCTGCGAGTGAGGTATTCGCCAGCGGAATTGCGATGCGGATGGGCGGCATGCAAATCGTCCACGGGGTGGGCTGGCTCGAGGGCAGCTGTTCTCCTGGGCAAAGAGACGGGATACCCTGGTGGTTCTCCCTCTTGGGCGGATTAGCCAGGTCGCCATCATGAAGGGCGGGAAGGCGGCCGAGGAGGCTGAAGGTCGGGTAGTATCCCGCGCCGTGGAAATAAAGGAACACGTGGATGCCGTTCCTCTTCGAATTGCCGTAGGGGATCGAATCGTCCTGAACGGCTCCCGATACGCTTATCCTCTTGCGTTTGGATAGAGAGAGATCGAGGAATGCGTGTGAAGAACATCGAGATGCGCGTGGACGGGAACATCCTGACGATCACCGTGGATCTGACAAAGGAGTTCGGACCGTCGTCAACGGGAAAGACCATCATCATCGCTTCCACCGAAGGGAACCAGACAGTGCCGACGCGGGAAGAGATCAAGGTCGGCGTGAACGTCTACAAAAAGAAGACGTAGTGCGAGAGTCAGGTTCGGCTCCCCCGGCGCAGGACACGTTCAGCATACGCAACGTGGATGCCCGAAGTCCGTTTAAGGCGTTTTATCGGCGCAGGACACTCGGGGCACTTCCGGACCGAGGCTCACGGCTATCCCCCTGCCACGATGCGAATGCCGTATCGAAGACTGCAATGCCGAAGGCCGGGTCCACGATCGGCGCGATCGAGGGTGAGCGGGCCTGCCGTCCATCCGGGAATGGGGGGGATCGCAATCTAGGGGGAATATCCGAATCTTATGTCACACCTTGACTCTGAATAGAGAACTTATGAGTGCTGCCAGCAAGGGAGCTTCTGGCCGATACAGGATGCGTACCGATCCGAAATCGCATCTTGGAGAGGCAAAAAAGTAGTATCGTTATGGTTCCGGCTTCTCCGGGCTCTCCTCCCGCGTTAGCGCGTGCCCGAACAGCAGCCCGAACGCTGCGCCCAGGGCAATCCCGAGACCGATGTTGTCGAACAGCAGCCCGAAGACGAGCCCCAGCGCGACGCCGATAGCGATCCCGATTCCAAGGTTATCCTGAACGTTGTTCACTCTCCTTCCCTCCCCGTGCAGGGCTCAGCTGGCCGCGCCGTTCACCAGCCTCCCGTCCTTCAGGCGCACCACGCGGTCGAAGTAGTCGGTGTGCCAGTCCTCGTGCGAGACCATCACGATAGTCTGGTCCCGCTCGCGGTTGATCTTCCGAAAGAGCTCCAGGACCATCCGCGAGTTCTCGGTATCCAGGTTCGCGCAGGGTTCGTCGGCGAAGAGGATATCGGGGGTGTTCACGATCGCCCGCGCGATGGCGACGCGTTGCTGCTGCCCGCCCGAGAGCTCGCCCTGCAGGTGCTCCCGCCGCTCCCAGAGCCCGATGGTGTGCAGGATCTCCCGCGTCGCTGCGATGTACTCCTTCGCCTCCCGGTCCTTGCGGAGCATCGCGGGGAGGCAGATGTTCTCCTTCACCGTGAGCTCGGGGACCAGGGCGTAGTCCTGGAAGACGTAGCCGAGCTTGTAGAGGCGGAACATGGTCCGCTCCCAGTCCGTGAGGCGGCAGACGTCGATCCCGTCGATGCGGATGGAGCCGCTGGTGGGATCGTCGAGCAGGCCCAGCAGGTGCAGGAGCGTGGTCTTCCCGCTCCCGCTGGGGCCCATGATGCCCACGAACTCTCCCTTCCCGATCTCCAGGCTCACGCCGTCCAGGGCCTTCACCTCGGCCTGGCCCCGCCCGAAGGTCTTTGTAAGACTCTCGATCTCGATCACGGGTATCACGCCCTCAGCACGTGCCGGATGTTCTCGCGGGAGACCTTCCACGCGGGAAGGTAGCCGGCGACCACCGAGGCGAGGAAGAGGATGATCCCGTTGACCGCCAGGTCGAGCGCCGTCACGTACGGGGTCGCCGAGAACTCCGGCGTCACCATGGGGTAGTAGGTCATGTAGAGCACGATGATGCCCGTGAAGAGGAACCCCACCAGGATTCCCGCGATGGAGAGCAGGACGACCTGGAAGCCGTAGCTGTTCATGATCACCGACTGCTCCACCCCGATCGCCTTCAGGATGCCGATCTGGCGGCGGTTGTTGAGGGTCTTGACCATGACGACGATGAAGAGCACGACGACCGCGATCACCAGGCTCACGATCAGGGAGATGAACCCGATGATGGAGAAGCTCGCCATCACCCGCCCGATCTCCTTGTCGAGCAGGTCGTCGGTGGTCTGCACCTGCTCCCGCACGCCGTACTGCAGGATCTCGTTCTTGACGAACGACTCCGAGTAACCGGGCTTGACGCGCACGGTGATGTAGGGAGCGTAGTCGAGCGGCTCTCCCAGCACGTCCTGCATGTCCTCCCAGGAGACGATCATGCGGCTGTCCATGTCGAAGTTGCCCGTCTGGAAGATCCCCTTCACCCGGTACTCCCGCTCAACGCCATCGCCGTACTCCACCTGGATGGAGTCCCCGACCCGCACCCCCCCGAGGGAGGGGCGGACCTCGTCCTCCTGCCGGATATTCGGGGAACCGGCCAGGGACACTCCCAGGATCGCCTCGCCCACGTCGCTCTCGCCCAGGTAGCTCCCGGCGATCATGGTGGTGTGCAGGGGGGAGATGTACGTCTCCTCCCGCGGCTGGATGGCGTCCACCGTCGCCGGGACCAGCCGTCCCCGCGACTGGAGGGTCGCCCCCCGCTGGTAGTGCGGGGTTGCCCGCTCCACCCCGGGCAGGCCGTTGATCCGCGCCAGCGTCGTCTCGATGTCGGTGATGTACTGCTCCCCGCCGGGCGGCGTGATCATGACGTTGGAGGTCTGGTAGGAGACGATCTGGTCCTTGATGTCCACGCCGATGCCCGCCATCAGCGAGGGGAAGAACATCATGTTGGTGAAGACCATCGCGATGATGAGGATGTTGAGGAGAACGCTGGAGCGGTTGCCCCGCACCAGCGAGCGCCAGGCCAGGAAGAATGCGACCTTTAACTCTTTTTCAGCCATGGGAGCGCCCCCGATGCATTCCTGCGGGGAAGGTACCAGTAGCGGTAGCCCACGAATCCCACCAGGGCGAACGCCCACAGCAGCGGGAGCATGCCTCCCATCCCCTCCGCGGGGAGGACGTTGACGGACAGGGGGCGGGTGATGGTGTGCGCACCGCTGTCGTCGACGTAGGCGATGGTGAGGTTGTAGGTGCGGGTCCCGCTCTCCCCCCCATCCAGCATGAAGATGGCGGGAGCGTCGTTGCCGGGCTTGATCTTGCCGATGAAGGCCTCTTTTGTCCCGGTCATGGGGAGATCCACGGTGGCAGCGACCTGTCGCGCCTCCCCGGTGCCGGTATTCTCAATGCGGACGGTCAGGTCGAAGGGCTGGCCCTCCACGACGCGGCGGGGGCTGGTGTCGACCGATACGAATCCGAGTTCGGCCTGCCCCTCGAACGGGATGTTGATGGAGGCATTCTGCGTGCAGGTCCTGCCGTCCTGAGCGGTGTACTGCAGGGAGACGGGGATGCGGGTCAGTCCCGAGGCCGTCTTGCGGTCCGAGATCAGGACCAGATCGACCTGCCGCTCCTCGCCTCCCCGGAGGGTCCCCAGGTGGTAGAGGTCGGTGTTGCGGGGGGCGATGGCGGTGCCGCTGGACTCGATCCGCACCGTCACGTCGTTCGCCAGGAGCTGGCCGGCGTTCGTCACCGTGAGCGTCACGGGTATCTCACTGCCCGGCTGCACCGAGTCGGGAAGGGAACTCGTGAGGACCAGGATCGCCTGGCTCTGGAGGCCGAGGGTGGAGTTCACGTTGACGGGGACGGGGTAGCGCACGTTGGAGCCGCCCGGGATGTGGACCCACACTTCGGGGAAGTAGATCCCGCTCTGTCTGGGAGCCCGCACCAGGAAGGTGAGCGGCATGCTCTGGCCGGGGCCGAGCGCACCCGCGTGGTCGTAGGCGCCTTCGATCACTTCGAGACCGTTGCCGAACAGCCGCACCGAGTCGAAGACGGCGGAGAGATCTTTTGTCTCCGAGGTGGTGGTGGTGGCGCCGGTCGCGTCGGTCTCCACCACGGTCTCGGTCGAGCTGGCTGCCGTTGCCGTGTTCTGCAGCACGACCTTGATCGTCGCCTGCTCGCCGGGAAGGAGGACAGACGGGGTTACCTGGTAGTCCGTGACCGTGACGGTGGCACCGCCGATCGCCGCCCCCACCGCAGGGGCGAGGGCGAGGAGCATGCAGGGCAGGAGCAGGACGATGAGGAGCCTGCGGGCCGTCCCTGCGGCGTTGCAGAGGGAAGGTTGTGATGGGTTTGGCATGCGTATCGTATCCGGTTGGTATGGCTTCCCAGGTAACATTCGATACTATTTAAATCTACTTATATTGTATCATACAAGAGTGTGATAATCAAGTATCATATACATTTATCATCTAATAGGGGGATGTGGTATCGATATGGTTTCGAGCAGAGTGCAGGAGGAGGACTTCGCCTTCATCAAGGAGACCCTCAAGAAGAACCCGCAGGGCCTGACGGTGACCGAGCTCGCCAAGATTCTCGGGCGGACGAAGAACACGGTCGGGCGATACCTGGACATCCTCCACGCCTCGGGGCAGGTGGAGATCCGCGCCTGCGGGACGGCGAAGATCTTCTCTCTCGCCCGGCGCGTGCCGTTCGCGAGCATCCTCCAGCATACGCGGGACCTCATGATCATGCTGGATCCGGACATGCGGATCCTCGACATCAACGACTCCTTCCTCTCCCTCCTCCAGGCGACCCGCGAGGAGGCGATCGGCAGCAACATCGAGTACCTGCCCGTCGCGGATCTCTCCGTCCAGGAACTGCTGGGAAAAATTGCCGCTGCGATACGGGAGAAGCAGATGCTCGAGGATCTCGATATCGCGAGCGAGACCGAACGCTACTTCAAGACGCGGATCCTGGAGACGCAGTTCGAGGACGCCAGCACGGGGTATACGGTGATCCTGATCGATCTCACCGAGCAGAAGCAGGCGGAGCGGGCGCTGCGCCGGAGCGAGGAGAAGTACCGCGACCTGGTGGAGCACGCGAGCACGGTCATCCTCAAGATGGATCTCGCCGGCAATATCACGCTCTTCAACGAGTATGCGGAGAACTTCTTCGGATTTCCTCGGGAGGAGATCATGGGGAAGAACGTGGTGGGGACGATCGTTCCGGCGACGGAGAGCTCGGGTCGGGACATGAAGGAGCTCATTGCGGGCGTCTGCACCGAGACGGAGCGCTATAAACTGCACGAGAACGAGAACATCACCCGCGACGGGAGGCGTGTCTGGCTGCGCTGGACGAACAGGATGATTCGCGACGAAGGCGGCCGACCGAAGGGAGTCCTCTCGATCGGCGTCGACATCACCGAGCTGAAGCAGCTGGAGGCGCAGCTGCGGGCGAGCGAGAAACGGTTTCGCGATATGGCCAACCTGCTTCCCCAGCCGGCCTTCGAGGCCGATCGAGCGGGGACCCTCCTCTTCGCCAACCAGGCGGCGTACCAAACCTTTGGGTACATCCCGGAGGAGCTCCCGCTGGGGATCGACGTGCATACGATGCTCGTTCCCGAGGACCGTGAAAGGTCCCGGCAGAACATTGCCCGGCTGCTGCAGGACGGAGAGCAGCGGAGCGAAGAGTACACGGCCCAGCGGAAGGACGGCAGCCGGTTCCCCATCGTGGACTATGCCGCACCCATCTACGAGGGCGGCCGCATCGTGGGATTCCGGGGGATCGTCATCGACCTCACCCGCCAGAAGGCGGCCGAGGCGGCCCTGCGCCGCGAGCGGGACTTCATCGACGCCACGCTCCACGCCCTGAACGCGCTCGTGCTGGTGCTCGATCGCGAGGGGCGCATCGTGCGCTTCAACCACGCCTGCGAGGCGCTCACCGGCTACAGCGAGGCGGAGGTGCAGGGGCGGATCTTCTGGGACATCTTCATCCTCCCCGAGGAGATCGAGGGGGTGAAGCAGGTCTTTGCCGCGCTGGCGGCGGGTTCCGACACCCTGGTGGAGCACGGCAACTGCTGGCGGACCCGCAGCGGCGACAACCGATACATCCAGTGGTCCAACACTATCCTGCGGGACGAGGACGGGGCCGTGACGTACGTGATCGGGACCGGGATCGATTACACGGGTCAGCAGCGGCGGGAGAAGGGGCCGGATGCCGCGGAATAGCCGCAGAACTCTCGATCGTCGATCCGGAGCGGATTCGGGATGGCACTCTGCTGACGCGATGCCGTCGGGCCGGCAGGCGATCTCCGACCGAGCTACGGGAACGTTCAGGGTGCCGCGGGCATGAAGCAGAAGGTCCTGTATGCGCTGGCGGGAGTCATCGCCATCGGCGCCATTCTCGGGGCGACCACGCTCCTCGGTGCCGGCGGGGATATCGAGAACGCTCGAGAGGCGGTGTATACCTTCCTCGGCGAGCGCGATCCCGCCCTCCGGTACGTCGAGACGCGATCCTCTCCCTGCGGGGATGTGTACGTATTCCAGGGCGGAAAGGGAGTGTTCGAAGTGCACGCACGCACCGGGGAGGTGGAGAGCGCCGTCTTCTTCCAGTCGCCTGCAGGCTCGACCGCAGTCGCTATCCCGCCGGACCGGGCGGAGGCGATCGCTTCTGCCTACGCCGGGCAGAAGTATGCCAACTTCACGACGATACCCCTGCAGCGGACGGAATCGACTCTGGTGCACCACGGAGATGCACCGAGCGACTATCGGTTCACCTGGGAGAAGACGGTGAACAACGCAACGACGCCGAACAGGGTCCACATCATTGTCAATGCCCATACGGGAGACATTGTATCGTATTCCGGCGTGTACCGGGAGTTGACCGTCGGCACCGTACCGGGAATCACCGAGAGCGAAACGATCCGCACAGCCTTGAGCCAGTTCAGCATCCCGGAAACCCGTACTCGAACGAAATTGTCGGTG
>JAXDAH010000054.1:0-9203 GCA_034679905.1 Methanomicrobiales archaeon
CCGCTGCTGATGTTCGGGATAACCGGGTTCGTCAGCACGTTCATCGGGCTGGTGGCGGGTTTCTTCTCCCTGCAGGCGTACCTGGTCACCAACCAGCTCCCCTTCGGACCCACCCTCGTCGGGGGGATCGGCCTGATTCTCGGGATGATCCTGCTGAGCTCCGGGTTCATCCTGAACTCGCTTGTCGTGATGCACGGCAAACCGATCCACCTGTGAATCGGCACGGCGAGGAAGCCCATCCTTTTTTGCGCGTATCGGGAAGCGCCCCTCTGCAGCAGGATACTGCACGCATCCCGGCACCCTTGCGGGGCATGGTCGGGCTAGCGAAGCCAAACGCCCGCCCGAACCCCGCCGTTGCGGCGATACCTGCACCGGATACACTCGGGGGCGAACTGCAACCGGAGCATGCATCGGTCCGCGGTTGTGCCCGAACACCAGGGCGTTATCCGCCCGGCAGTTCGTTCGCTTCTGTATCCGGCATCTTGAGGGTGAAGTACCAGCCGCTGACCATGTAGTGGGGCAGTACGTCGGCCAAACGGCAATCTACTTTGCATATGCTCTTCGACGTACTTAGTATCGGAAAGAAAGACAGAAAATTGGAGTGCTGCATCTTCGATATGACGAATGGTCTCATCAGCTCGGTAAATGCGCCGAGCGAAAAGTTGTGTTTATAATCGAAGGGGGTGTACCGCTTCAGGAGCTTGGCGCCGAATCGCATGGGCATATTGAATAACAGCGTGTAGGGTCCGCGACCATTCGGTATCGTAACGATCAGCAGTCCGTCGTCCTTGATGAGCTCGGGCAGAGTCTTGCACAACAGACTCGGATTTTCAACGTGATGCAGGACTTCGGAACATACGATGATATCGAATTTCGATTCGTACGCAATCGTTTCCGCATTGCAGATCTCGAACCGTAGATTGTCGAACCGGTTTATTCTCCGGGCATAGGCGATATCTTCAGGATTGAGATCGATTGCCAGCACATCGAAGCCAAGGCTCGCAAGAGGCATACAGATATTGCCTCTCCCGCAACCAATCTCCAGGATTTTTATATCCTGCGCATGTTTAGAGGCCCTGAATTCTGTCACGCAGTCTACAATGAACTGCAACTTCTTTTTATCCGAAAATGCCTTGTATCCGGAGAATGTCTGCCACTCCGTATGCTCAGAACTCAATGCGGAAATCCTCCTGACGGATAATTACAATTTTTTTCCAGGGATATTAATGTTCCTCCTTCTCCGCCGGTAGCGCGGCTCAAAATGCGGTGTCTTTTCGATCGGCAGGCTGTTTGCAGCCTCCATGCAGCGCTGCTGCCGTCAGCTGCCTTCGTATGCCTTCAGGGACGAAAACCCGGGCCGTCTTATCGGGAAGATGGGCGATCCGCCCTGGCACCGGGATCGATGGCGATATGTTGGGGGTAGGCGGGATCGAGGAGCCCCGGGGCGAATACTCTTCGCTCCCGCTCGATACGATGGTGAGACGACCACACCCGGTACGGGCACGATACCGGGACCGCTCGCTGCTGAACCCTCCGGAGCGATCCCCTCGGAAGAGCCGCATACGGATTGTGCGGAGTCTCGGTCCAGCATCTACGCGGGATCCGGGGGCCCATGAACGGATAGCCCCGGATCGGGAAAGCCGGGGGTATTCAAAGGGGTGCAGCCGTCGATAGCGTTGCCATGGGGCGACCGTGATCGGCTTGTCGTCTGTGCCGTGCAGGACGGGAGACGTCGGGCTGCCGGAGCGGGACCCGGTAGCCTTGCCGGCGGCAGAGGGTGAGAGACCGGGCAATCGGGGGGACCTGCCTGCCCGCCCGGGTGACGGTCCCCGCCGACCGTCGTCCTGCCCCCGATGCAGCGGCAGAGACCGCACGACGCAGGACCGGCGGAAGAGCGATTCCATACCGGCGCCGCTATCCCGTCACCGGGAGGACCGCATCTGCAAAAGGGCGTCGTCCTGCGGGATGGACCGCCGGGTCCCATCTGCAGACCGGGCCTCCCCGATCCGGCAGCGGCGACGACGCTGGAGCGGAGATCGAACGGCCCCATCGCTCCCCTGCTCTGCAGGAGTCCGCGGTCCGATCCTGTCCCTGCAGGGATACGGATTGCTCCTGGCAGTCGAAAAAGCCAGATTTTAATAGGATAAGGACATACATGCATTGAATTGCCTGCATCATTGTCCGAAGACGAGGTGCAGAACCATCCGTATGGACCCGCCGGGTTGCCAGAAGAGCGTCTACCGCCTGTCTAAGCTGCCTGTTTTCATAGCAGAGCCTGAAATGGATCAGTTCGCATGGTGATCTTTTGGGAGAAAGCACGGACCTAAATGAGAGTTTCCGGAGACAGGTGCCCAGAAATCTCATTCTGAACGTTGTCAACTTCGGGATCAGCATCGTCATCGGGTTCTGGATGACGCCCTACTTCATCCAGAATCTGGGAGTCGCCGCGTACGGTCTGATCCCCCTGGCGCTCTCTCTGACCAGCTCCGTAAGCATTCTCATCATGTCCTTCAACGAATCGGTCGCGAGGTTTCTGACCATCGACATCCATCAGGAGAACCTGCCAAAGGCGCAACGGGCATTCAATACCGCAATATTCGGCAGCACGACGCTGATCCTGATCTTCCTTCCCCTCATTCTCCTGCTGACCCTGAACGTCCCGCTCCTCTTCGATATTCCGGAGGGAGAGTCCTTCGATGCGATCATCCTCTTCCTGGGGGTATTCGGGGCCTTCCTGCTCGACGCCTGGTCGGGTAATTTCAATGTATCCATGTTCGTCCGGAACCGGCTCGACATCTACAACCTCCTGATGATCGTCCAGCGCGTCTCGCAGGTGCTTCTGGTCGTCGCACTGTTCGTCGTCTTCCGGCCCTACCTGGGCTATGTCGGGCTCTCCTACCTGCTGTCCTCTCTTCTGGCCGTCGGTCTGGTCATCCTCGCCTGGAAGAGCCTGACTCCGGAGCTGAAGATCTCGCTCCGCGACTTCGACCGGGGGTATCTTCGGGAGATCGGGGAGATGGCCGGCTGGGTGATCACCTTTCATGTGGGATCCCTGCTGTTCATCCAGGCCGATCTGGTCATCATCAACATCCTGTTCGGCAGCATTGCCGCCGCCGAGTACGCGATCGCTCTCCAGTGGAGCCTGTTGCTCCGCACCATGGCGACGGTGGCCGCAGGAGTGCTGGTCCCGGTCTACATCATCTACTATGCCAGGAAGATGTTTGGTGAGCTCATCCACCTCTCGTCCGCCTCGATCAAACTGCTGAGTCTCGGGATAGCCCTGCCCATCGGGCTTCTCTGTGGATTTGGATCGGAACTGCTCACCCTCTGGGTTGGGGCCGAGTTTGCAAAACTGACCCCCCTTCTCTGGATCCTCACCCTGCCTCTCATCGCCAATCTGGCATTCCTCCCGCTCATCGACATCAACACCTCCTTCAACAGAGTGCGGCTCCCCGGCATCGTCACCCTGGTCCTGGGATGCGGCAATATCCTCCTCGCCATCGCGCTCGCGGTCTATGCAGGGTGGGGGGTCTACGGCGTGGCCCTGGCAGGCGGGATCATGTTCACGCTGCGCAACTCGGTATTCCTGCCGCTGTATGCGGCGAGGCTGGTTCAGATCCCTTCCCGCTTGTTTCTGAGCTCTGTACTTCCCGGACTCGTGTCTGCAGGCCTCCTCATCGGTGGAATACTCTGGCTCAAACCGTACCTGGCCATCCTGGACTGGGGGTCCCTCATCTTCTACTCGGGAATCCTGACGCTGGGCTACCTGGCCCTGGTCTGGATTGCGGGACTCAACCAGATGGACCGCCGGCTGATCCTCGACAGTATCCCGTTCGATCTGTTCCGGAACCGCGGGGCGTCATGATATCGGCTTCGCGCTATCCTGTGAGGGGTACTCTGGCGGGCTGAAACCAGTACTCTTTTAATTCTTCCCGCAGAAATTACGGATACAGGTCAGGACGGGGGCGATCGGCGTCCCGCCGCTCTGGGGCAGGGAAGAGGTCCGGATGGAAGAGGCGGCTCCGCGGGTTTCTGTTGTCATTCCTCTCCTCAATAAGGAGCCCTACATCGCCCGCACCCTCCGCTCGGTTCTCCAGCAGTCGGTGGCAGAGTTCGAACTGATCGTGGTGGATGGAGGGTCCACGGACGGAAGCGTGGACGTCGTGAAGAGTTGTACCGATCCCCGGGTCCGTCTCGTTCTGTTCGGGCGCCGCGGCGTCTCCAGATCGCGCAATGCCGGGATCGCCGAGGCCCGTACGGATCTCGTCGCCTTCCTGGACGCGGACGATGAATGGGAGCCAGACGTCCTTTCGACCTTTCTCCGCCTAAGGGAGGCACATCCCGAAGCCGGGGCATACGCAGTATCCCACGTCAACTGCGAGGGCGAAGGTCGCATCGTGGAGCCCGAATACCCGAGGCTCCCGCCGCCGCCCTTCGAAGGGATCATCCCGAGCTATTTTCTTGCCGCCGCACTCTCCGAACAGCCTGTCATATCCTCTGCCGTGGCCGTTCGGGGAGAGGTACTTCGGGAGATAGGAGGATTCCCAGAGGATGTGCATATTGCAGAGGATCTCATCACCTGGTTTAGGGTTGCCCTGCGGTATCCCGTCGCGTTCAGCTGGAGGGCCCGGGTCGTTTACCATATGGAGGCATCGAACAGGACAGCGGAGCTCGCCGAGAAAACAAACTGGATGGAGCAGGTGATCCGGAACGCAGAAGAGGCCCTTCGAAGCGGTGCGGTGCCGCCGGAGAAGGTAGCCGATGTGGTGGAGTACATCTGCAGCTACCGGATACTGCTGGCCCAGAAGGCGATCTACGCCGGCCATCCAGAAAGGGCGCGGGAGGTTCTGGCAGAGTGCAGGACACGCCACTTCCTCTGGGAGAAGTGGAAGTGGCGAGCCTGCGCAGGGATCCCGCCGCGGTTGTTCCGGCACCTGGTCGCTCTGCCGGCGAGGCTTCGCGGTTAGGGACCGCTGTCCTTGCGGCCGCGCCATCCCTGCGGTCCAGAGAGAACGGGATACGAGACGAAATACCGACCGTCGTTGCATGGCGCCGGGAGCGGAGGGCGATTCGTCTGTGGCATGCCGCATCCGCCCTTTGCAGTCCTGGGCGAGGAGAAAATGGGAATCGCCGCCAGACATTCGAGAGCTCCACCGCTGGAGATCGAGCGCATCGCCGTGCTTCGGTGGGACTCCTGAAAAGAGGCGAATTGCAGCAGGATCCGTCCCGACCGCTCGTCGCATCCGCGCTGCAGGACTCGCGTCATTCCTGCGGCAGCGTTCTGTAGCCGGCCCTGAAGGTTCAACAGAAACATGCGAAGGGAACCGGGCACCATCCCCCGGCGAAGCCCGGGGAAGGGGGATGGGGCGGCAGCGAGCCCGCCCCTCCCGATCCTATCGGGAACGATTGAGCAGAAGGGAAACATGGATCGAATGGAGATGGAAGGCTGTGCACCGTTTGAGAGAATGTGCCGGCGCATGCTCCAACCTCGCAGTCCGCGGTGGATCGCACACAAGCACCGGAGTGCTCCTGCCAGGGAGCAGCCAGACCTGGCTTTGCATATACACCTATGGATGTTTTATTAGTTAGAGGGGTATAGACCCTCCCCTCTCCGAAGGGAGGGGACAGAGTGCGGTAGGCCCGTATGGAATTGTGAATCCCGATGGCGGAGATGTCTCTCTCGCATGGAGGGGGAGAGGGGCGCGGCCTCCCGCCAGGAAATACCGGAAAACCGGCCCGGAGCGTGTGCTGGATGCGGATCACGACAGAGCCGGCGGCAGGGGATGTAAAAGATCTCGTCCCGGAGCCGTCGTGGCGGAGGGGAAGCCCGGACCGTTTCGGCGAGGACCTGCTATCCCGCCTCCATGCTGCAGGGATGCCGCGCGGGGCACTCGCGCTGAAAAAAAGAGAGGCGGGTGGATCAACGGAACTCGACGTAATCGATGTTCATGTAGTCTCGAGCGGAGTCATCGTTGAAGGACAGCCGCAGCGTGTGGGTTCCGGCCGGCAGGGTCACGGACTCCGTCACGGTCTGGAACCGCTCCCAGTCCCCCGTATTGGGGACCGAGACCGTGGCTGCGTTAGCCCCGTCGACCTGCAGGGTGAAGGAGCCGCCCGAGTACGGGCTGGCCACCCGGAACGCGGCGGTGTAGGTATCAGCCGTCGACACGGTCACCGTGTAGGCGAGCCACTCGCCGGGGGCGATCCACCCGACGTTCGGAGTGGATTCATACGCCAACTTCTCGATGTCCACGCGGTCGCTGCGGTACTCGTTGCCGACATTGCCGCTGGTGGTGTCGTGGTAGCCCGTGCCTTCGCCCCCGAGGTCGTAGTTCTCGGCCTCAATACGGCCGGGGAGGGCGTGGGTCACATACGGCGTGCCTGCGGATCCTCCCGAGCCCGGTGTGAGCGTGGGGTTGGGCGTGAGGGTTCCGCCCGTGGCTCCGACTGTCAGGGTCTTGCTGTACTTATTGTTGTTCTCGTCTCTCTCTTGCATTCGGTTGATATCGTCCACGTATGCCGTGACGGTATAGCTGCTTCTGCCCGGAGTCCAGGTCGATGTGCCTGCCGGCCCGCCGTTTGCGGTCACGGTGACCGAGGCGCCGGGCTCGATGGAGGCGGTGTGATCGTCCGACCAGACTATCGGGGCGTTATCCACGTAGAAGAGCACCCCATGAATGACTCCGCCCGGTGTGGCTCGTCCGCCCTGGTTCTGGATGGTTGCGCTGAAGGTGACCGGCTCACCGGCTACGGGATTCGTGGGTGATACCCGGATATCCGTAACGATCAGGTCTGCCTCTCCCGTCGGTTGGGATGTCGGTGCGGGGGTCGGTGTGACCGTGGGCGTGGGCTGCGGCGCCGATGCCAGCGCGAACTCCATGTAGTCCATATTGATATAGTCCCCCGACGAGCCGCCGTTGAACAGGAGTACAATCGTATGGGTCCCGGCCGGCAGGGCAACGGGCTGGTTCACCGTCTGGAACCGCTCCCAGCCGCCGGTATTGGGGACCGAGATCGTGGCTGCGTTAGCCCCGTCGACCTGCAGGGTGAAGGAGCCGCCCGAGACCGGGCTGGCCACCCGGAACGCGGCGGTGTAGGTATCGGCCGTCGGCACGGTCACCGTGTAGGCGAGCCACTCGCCGGGGGCGATCCACCCGACATTGTAGGAGTTCTCGCCGGCGAACTTCTCGATGTCCACGCGGTCGTTGCGGTACCCGCCACCGGCATTGCCGCTGGTGGTGTCGTGGTAGGCCACGCCCTCGCCGCCAACGTTGTAGTTCTCAGCCTCGACGCGGCCGGGGAGGGTGTGGGTCACATACGGCGCGCCCGTGGATCCCCCGGGGGTCACGGTCGGTACAGGCGTGGGCGTAGCCGTGGGTTTGGGTGTCTGGGTGGGTGTTGGGGCGGGTGTAATGGGCGTAGCGGTGGGTTTGGGTGTCAGCGTGGGTGTCGGGGTGGGTGTGGTGACCGGTGCCGAGCCCAGGACCAGTCCGCTCGTGTCGACACTGCGGGAATTCCCGCTGATGTAGTGGACGGGGTTGGTGTAGCTGCCCGAAGCGTAGCCGGCGAGCCGGGTGTTTGTCCCCTGGTAGCTGTAGAGGATCTTGTTGCAGCCACCCTCGATGCGGACATCCATGACGCAGTTTTCACAGGGCATGGAGAGCCCCATATCGGGATAGTAGAGGCCATACCGGATGCTGTAGCCATCCACACCGGCCGGATTGACGATCCGCATATTGGTGAACCGGGTGTTGTAGCAGCCCAGGGCGCCGACCGCGTAGCCCCGAGCATTCTCACTGGTGCAGTCGGTTAAGGTGTTGCCCTTCTCCAGTCCGCTGGCGTGCGTGATGCAGTAGTCGTACGGCCCCCAGGTGTTGCGGGAAACCATGTCCTCGATCGTGCATCCCTGGGACCACCAGAGCATCACACCGCGGTAGTTCCCCTCTGCTGTACAGTTCCGCACAATGGCATTGGTGCAGATGAAGTAGCCGGCGCCGAAGACCAGGTCGTCATTCGCGCCATCGAAGGTGTCGGGATCCCGGACGTACCGGGCCTTGACGCCGTTGTTGACGGCGACGCAGTCCTCGATCACGAAGTTGGTGGTGGGGGCGTCAGGCTCCTGGTGGAACCCGGCCTGCCAGTTCCCTTCGGCGTAGCAGCCCTTCACCAGGATGTTCTCGGCGATGTTCACTTCCTGCAGATCGAACCCGGTTGCCCAGCGGTTCTTGTCCGTATCCTGCCCGCCCATCCAGCCGCACTGGATGGCCTTGCAGTTGATATACCTGACATTGGACTGCTTCTGGTAGCCGCCGTCACCGCCCACCCAGAAACCGAAACCGGGGACATTGATCGCATTGCACTCGATGAACTCGAGATCGTCCAGAGGAATGCCGCCCGACATGTACATGCTGAAGGCGCCGTGCATGCCGAGTTGCTGGCTGCTCACGGTGATCCGGTGCAGCTTGATATGGGAGGCCTTCTGGATGAAGACTCCGCCCATGTTGACGATGGTGAAGTCGGACAGGACGTTCGACCCCTGGGGGTATACTCCCACCCACGAGCCTCTCATATCCAGTATGGTCTTACCGTCGCCCTGTCCGCGGAGATTCTTGCCGGAGGGCACCACGATATCGTCGGTGCAGTAGAACGTCCCTTCCGAGAGGACGACGTCTTCTCCTGCGGCCGCTCTGGTGAGCGCCTGGTTGATCTCCGACTGATCGCCGCTGCCGTCGCAGCTGTAATCGGCTGTCGAACGGATATCGGAACTGCTGTCTTTGGCTGCAACGATGATGGTGGCCGAGCCAGGCTCGATCGCACCTGCGAGTTGCAGGGTGCCTACTATCAGCAGGAACCCAAAAATGATTCGAAACGTCAACCTATGGTTCACTTGTCATCGCCTTCTGTGTAAAAAAAGTTACTCTGAATTTTGTATATAAAAATATCTATTAATTTTGAATCAATAAAAAGTCTATATAAAGTTATTTTGAGTGTTTTATTTCGTATTTTTGTGATAAATTTCTTAATATAATCATAATAATAAAGGAAAGATTTTTATTAGAATTAATAAGAAATCGAAAATAGCAGAAAGACGCTCCCGCCGGCGCATCGCCTGGTGCAGGGGGTAACTCTATGGGACAGAACCTGTATCCTGCTTTTATCAGTCGATTCCTGCCATTTTGGTTCAATACCGGCGTACCCCTCCT
>JAXDAH010000055.1:0-17651 GCA_034679905.1 Methanomicrobiales archaeon
CGCCGGGAGGAGGGAGGGGATCTCGAATCCTTGAACAGGACCGAGCGCACGCGGGGGTCGAGGCAATGGGGGGAGGGGAGCGCACCCCCCTCCCCCCTTGAGATCCCCCTCGCCCGATCTGATAGAATCCAAAACACCTGAGAATGGATGGCAAGACTACGAGGGCCTTCCCCGTGGCAGCCCCTGGCCTGCAGAATCGCTCGGATGCATGGCATATCCAAATGTTCCTGGAGTAATTTCAGGATAGTTCAATTGGCCACCCATATGCCGGATACGCTATGCCGAATACGCCCAGCCCAGAATGGACCTTTTTATCTCTCCTGACGACCATACCCTAATCAGAGGAGCATATAGTATCTATGAAACTCTCGGTGAAGATGCTGGATATTGCAAAACGGGGCGTGCTACTCAACATCTCCGACGCTCGGACCATGGGCGTCCTCGACGGGGACCGGGTGCAGGTGACGCAGGAGGCGATCGGCCAGTCGGTGACGGCGCTCGTTGAGACCACATCCACCATGATCGAACCCGGCGCCGTGGGGCTCTACAGCCTCACCTGCGGGCGCGCCTGCCCACAGGACGGCACGCCGGTAGAGGTCCGCGAATCGGCCCGCCCGATCTCCCTCGAGTATATCCGCAAGAAGATGGATGGCGGCAAACTGAGCAAGGAGGAGACCGCCGCCATCGTGAAGGATGTGGTGGAGGACAACCTCTCCCCCCTCGAGGTCTCCGCCTACGTGACCGCCTCCTACATCAACGGCCTGGACATGGATGAGGTGGAGCAGCTCACCCGCTCCATGGTGGAGACCGGTGAGCAGATCAAGTTCGCCTCCCGCCCGATCGTGGACAAGCACTCCATCGGCGGGGTGCCCGGCAACAAGATCACCCTGCTCGTGGTGCCGATCATTGCGGCGAGCGGCCTCAAGATCCCCAAGACGAGCTCCCGGGCGATCACGGGCGCCGGGGGCACCGCCGACCTGATGGAGGTGCTCGCCCCGGTGGACTTCACGGCATCCGAGGTGCACGAGATGACGATGAAGGTGGGCGGCGTGATCGTCTGGGGCGGCGCGACCAATATCGCGCCCGCGGACGACCGTTTCATCATGGTCGAGTATCCCTTCCGGATCGACGCCCGGGGGCAGATGCTCGCCAGCGTGATGGCCAAAAAGAAGGCGGTGGGTGCGGACCTGGTGGCGATCGATATTCCCATCGGGCAGAATACGAAGGTGCCCAATGCCCAGGAGGGGCGCAAACTGGCGCGGGAGTTCATCGAACTCGGGGAGCGGCTGGACATGCGGGTGGAGTGTGCCCTGACATACGGCGAGTCGCCCGTCGGGCATGCCATCGGACCGAAGCTGGAGGTCGCTGAAGCGCTGCGCATTCTGGAGGGGGGGACGACCCCCACCTCGCTCATCCAGAAGAGTCTCTCGATCGCCGGCATCCTTCTGGAGATGGCGGGCAAGGCGCCGAGGGGGAACGGCTACGATGCAGCCGAAGAGATCCTCCGCAGCGGTCGGGCGCTGGAGAAGTTCCGGCAGATCATCGAGATCCAGGGGGGCAACCCTGCCGTGAAGGCGGAGGAGATCGTCCCCGGCAAGCACCAGTTCGTAGTGAACGCCCCGATCTCGGGCTACATCGTGGAGCTGAACAACCGGGCGCTGATCAGCATCGCGCGGGCAGCGGGAGCGCCTTCGGACCCGGGTGCCGGCATCTACATCCATGCCAAGAAGGGGAGCCGGGTGCAGAAGGGCGAACCTATATTCACCATCTACGCCGACCGCAGCTGGCACCTCCAGAAGGCGATCGAGACCGGGCGCAACCTGATGCCGGTGGTGGTGGAAGGGATGCTGCTCGACCGCATTCCCTCCGACCACTGGATCTAGATCGATTGACTCAAGTCCCTGCAGGTATACCAGAAAATATGCAGGTATACCGCCCACTTTTTATCCTTTTCAGCGTTATTCTGCTGGTAGCCAGCGTTCAGGCCACGGACCTGACCATCGCGGTGGAGGACGACTCCACGGGCACTGCGGTGGTCGATGCATCCGTCTACATCGACGGCGAGTTCGCGGGAAGGACCGATGACGACGGGGAGATCTCCTACGCCCATACGAAGACCGCCAGCCTCCACGTCCGGGTGACCCGCACAGGCTACGAAGAGTGGACCGGCCTGGTCAGCCCCACGCAGACCTCCCTCTCCATCGAGCTCTCCCGCATGAGCGAAACACTGACGATCAACCTGTACGACGGATCGACCCTCCAGGGTGTGCCCGGTGCGCTGGTCATGGTGCGGAACGACGACTACACCGCATCGCAGCTGACCGACAGCAGCGGAAAGGCCGTCTTTACGGTGGAGACTCAGAACACCTACACGGTCGAGGTGAAGGCGTCCCACTACGATACGCTCTTCCGCACCGTCCCGATCGGCGAGGCTGCCAGGAGCGTGCAGTACTGGCTCTTCCGCAGCGACCAGTTCGTGCTCCAGGTGGTGGATGCAGCAACGCAGAAGCCAATTGCCACGGCGAACGTGACCGTTGGCGGGAGGTCGATGGGCGCCACCGATGCCGACGGCCGGCTGACGTTCAACCTCGACCGCGAGCAGAAGTACAGCATCCGTGTGGAGAAGGAGAACTACCAGCCTTTCAGCCAGGAGCGACTGATCAGCGCCGACGACGCGGTGCTTACGATCCCGCTCTCGAAGGCCACCTATCCCCTGTTCGTCTCCGCTTTCGATGCATCCCGGCGGCCGGTCGAGGGCGCCGGGGTCTACATCAACGGCACCAACAAGGGCACAACGGATTCCTACGGCAGACTGGGGATCTCCAGCGTGGAGGCCGGACCGCACCTGGTGGAGGTGAAGTGCTCGGGCTACGAGGACTGGAGCGAGGTGCGGGAGCTGGCGGAGGGCGGTGAGGATGTCGTCGCTTCGCTCGTCAACAGCAAGGCCAGCGTGCGCATCATTGTCGAGGATGCGGATCACCACATCCTCGCCGGCGCCGCGGTCTCCATCGACGAGAACGCCACGGGCACGACAGACGAGCTCGGCAGCTACACGACCCCGCTCCGCACCGCTGCCACCTACAACTTCACCGCCGCACTCGAAGGATATCGCGGGGCCTCGGTGCAGGGCGAGATCCCGTTCGGCGCTTCGGACCATACCGTCACGATACTTCTAGAAAAGAACTTCGATATGACGGTGCCGCTGGCCGGGCTGATCGGGCTCGTCGCCCTGGGCGTGGTATACGTCGGGGTGCGGAAGGTCTACGGGGACAGGAGGGGGAGAAGGCCCCGGCGGCGGCTGGGGTGATGCGGCTGGAGCGGACGGCAAGCAACAATAAATCTGCCATTTAACCATATTTTTCAGTAGTAGCATATAATTTTGGTCAAACATTTAATCAGAGTTCAAATTCCATATGAAATATGTATCCAACCCTTTATCAAGGATATAATCATTTTGCAAAATGAAAATGCATAAATACACTATTGGCTGAATATATCCGTATACTGGATGGTGGGTGATGTGTCAGTCAATAAGATCATCTTTGTAGCTATCGCATGTGCGCTGCTGGTCACTGCATGTT
This sequence comes from Methanomicrobiales archaeon, assembly GCA_034679905.1. Classification (GTDB taxonomy): domain Archaea; phylum Halobacteriota; class Methanomicrobia; order Methanomicrobiales; family JACTUA01; genus JASEFH01. The sequence goes on from JAXDAH010000055.1 coordinate 3,582, forward strand.
CTGCTCTTACATCGGCAGATATCCTGATCGAACCGGGAAAGTCGCAGCTTACGGCGAACGGCGTGGACAGTACGACGATTACAATTACCGTCAGCAATTACACGAGCCCGTTGAGCGGGCAGATCGTACTGGATAACCCTGCGATGGGAAAGGTTGCTCCCTCGTCGTTTTCACTGAGTCCTGCGTATGCCACGTTTACTGCCAACAAAACAAGGGGAACAGCAAAGATATTTGTAAATGTCACGGACGGCGTTTCGGATTCCGCCTCCAGTGAGACAACGATCGACCTGGTTCACGGAGAAGCGTACCGGATTGCCGATCTGCAGTATGAGCAGGAGATCGTGGTGAACAGCACGACCCGCCTCCGGGCGCAGGTCGTAGATAAGTATAACAATCCGGTGGCAAACGCCGCCCTCACGTTTTCCGTGTCGTCGCCAGGGGGGAATGCCCGGTTTGTCGGCAGCGGTCAATTCAATCAGAGCATAACCGCTGCAGACGGGTATGCTGCCGTCGATCTGCACGTGGATACCGTTGCCGGCGATAACATCGTACTGATCGATGCTCCAGCCGGGGTGGACGATCGCTGGATCGACATCATCACCCACGGCTCAGACCCTGTCTCTATCGAGCCGACCTACGATCCCGACCCTTCGATCCTGCCAGCGGATGGATTCCGCACCCTGGAGGCAACCTACGTGCTACGGGATCCGTGGTCAAATCCGTCCCCGAATTGGACAATCAGGATCGAAACCGACCTTGGGGAGACAGCGCACTTGAGAACCGATTCCATGGGCCGCGCGATGATGGAGTACGGCCCGAAGAGGAGCACAGGAATCCTCGACATCACCGCAACGGTGGTGGACAATACCAGTATCACGTGCACCCAGAGGGTGGAGTTCATCAGCAGCGATCCTGCGTCTCTGCTGCTCACGGCCAGTCCCGACAACATGCAGAGCCTCGACCTGAATGATGCTACGACCTCGGAGATCCGGGCCCGGCTGGTCGATCGCGCCGGTCACCCGATTAGGGGGGAGACGGTGACGTTCAATATCGATACCATCCAGACGGGCAATTTTACCCAGATAGATAGCCCGATGTTTTACAACGGGCAAGCGACTGTTACCGCCGAAACGGAAGAGGATGGCTATGCGATTGTTAACTTTACACCCGGGAGATTTGCAGAGGAGTCGCAGAATGCAGTTGCGAGCTGCACGGTGAATGCGGCCTGGGGCAATCTCTCCGAATCGACGATCCTGACCTGGCGGAACTACCTCTACCTCCGGGTCGAGACAGGGGCATCCAGGACTGTAGTCAACAGCACCGACCCGTACTTCGATGTGATTGTCCGGCTGATCGGCGACGGGCCGGAGCTGAAAGAAAAGTTACCGATTGACGTCGTCCTGGTATTTGACAGGTCTGGAAGTATGGGATATGATAGTCCGACTCGTATCAGCCAGGCGAAGACTGCGGCGAAGACGTTCGTAGGCCAGATGGACTCCTCACAGGATCGAATCGGATTGGTATCTTTTGCCTCTACAACTACCCTCAATAAACCCCTCACGGACCAATTTTGGACAGTTAACTCCACTATTAATAGTCTCGATGCAGAGGGAGCGACGCAATTGAGGAGAGCGACCTATGAAGCCATCAACGAGTTGAAGCAGCATGGTCGATCCAATGCGGTAAAAGCTGTCATTCTAATGACTGATGGTGAGTTCAACTACGATGGGTCTCCCATTGCACATGGAACCGGATGGCCGGTAGGCAGTAGTGGATATACATTCAGCGGTAACACAATGGAAGCGGATAATTACCGCTATTATGATGGGCTCGGTGGAACCCTCTGGCGTCCAAATAGATGGAGTCCGTATCGATGCACGGATGGTGAGTTCACCAACCAGAATATGTCCAGGTATGCGGAAGACAAGGATATCCGATTATACACCGTCTCTTTCGCGGAGGATCTGGATCCGGTGGCTGTACAGGCCCTGAGGATCATGGCAAACCACACCGGAGGTTTTTACGAACACGCCCCCGATGGTGATAAACTTGCCGAAACCTACAAGAAAATCGCTGTCGATCTTGATCAGGCAGCAAAAATTAATCCTTCGATGCACCTGAATCTGGCATCGGATATAACTAATCCCGAGGCTTCCTGGAGTTCGACGCAGGGGCTGCTGGAATACATCTTCATCGATGACTACTCCACGTACTGGAGGCACTATAACTGGACATATGACCCGTATAATCCATCTGTGATCCTTAGGAGCGGCACGCTCAATCAGTCGAATGAATGGAGGAACTCCCAGACGCTGACCTTCGACGAGAGCGTCATCGGCACGATGCGGAGAAAGGAGACGTGGGAGGCGAGGTTCCGGCTGAAGGTCAACGGATCCGTGAACGAGACGCTGGGATTCAGCCTCTTCGGGCCGAACTCGAATATCGTGGTGAACGGCACGGAGACAGAGATCATCACGCCCCCGAACGCCGACATCACCTGGATACCGAACATGAGCGGCAGCGATCTACCCGGCGGGAATATCGATATCACCTTACATACCACTGCTCCGCCCCCAGGAGAGTACCTCAACCTGACCTGGGACCTTGAGTACTCCGGTGCTGAAAACAATACGATCCGTAAACTGTATTATAGAGTGAATAATACCAGCTCCTGGGAACTCGTGGCGCTTTGGACCGTTAATGTCGCAGATAGGAAGATCGGCCTCGGGCCATGGACGTGGACGGAAACCTACAGCCTCGATCTGCGCAAACTGCCGAGTCCATCTATCTGCTACCCACCAACAATGGCTGAAAACTGGGTGATCGATATTCGGGTGGTGGCGGAGGCCCCCGGCGCAGGAAGAGATGAAGACATCAAGTTGTTTGACGTTCCCTGTATGCCGAAAGATTATATAAAAATTGAATAACTTTTCTCGCTTTTCCATCGGAAATATCGTTTCTCCATCGATCCGTCCTGCACCCTCGAGCGCCGTAGACCAGATCGGTTCCCGACGAACAAGGTCTTTATATAGGACAATATCGGGCAAGAACGGAGAGAGAAATTAATATTCATTTTTCTATAAATATCATTCTATCATTGCTTAGAATAATATTTCACTATTTATTTTGAAATCAATAAATTATTATCCATCTTTATTCTAATTCAAGCTTATAAAAAAAAATTTTTTTATTGGTAATATTTATATAATGGCAATACTTAATGTACAGCATCAGGAGAATTCTCTATGAGGAATGGAAGAGTAGCATGGCTGCTCATCGGGCTCTTCGTCCTGGCAGCCTCGGCATCTGCAGCTGGCGAAGGGATCCCGCACCACATGGTCGTCAGCAGTCCCTGGATCAGTGCCGGCGGCAATACCGCCAGCATCAGCGTGCAGGTGTTCGATATCAACAACGAATCGGTCAGCGGGGCAGAAGTCACGCTGCAATGCCTGGATCCCACTCTGGGGAAAGTGAGTTCGCTCACCTACACCACGCGGTCCCCGGATGGACTCGCCATCAAGGATGGCCAGGTTCCTCTGTTCACCGCGAATAGTGTCAGTGGAAGAGCGAACGTATCCATCGCCGCCCGGAAGATGGTGAACGGCACACTCTATCAGATCGACCACGTCTACGAGCAAAAGATAGACCACGCGGAGCCGTACAAATACGGCTACCTGCTGTACAATCCATCCGCACCTGTGGATTCGATTACACCCATCACCATATGCATGGCCGACAGGTACGGCAACAGGATTGACAATGTGCGTGAGACGGATCTGGGATTGACACCCGAAGAGGTGAAGTTTACCGTCACCTCGCCGGGCGGTGAAGCACGCTTCGAGAACGGGGCTACGACAATCACCAGACCTGTCACCGTGGATGGCAATGTCACCGTGAACCTCCGGCTCTCCTCCCTGGAAGGGGAGCACTTCCTGGTGGTCTCCCCCAAGGTGGCCTCGGTGGGAGAGCAGCATCTGATAATCACGGGTATCGGATACCGCCCGGTCGCCATCATCGCTGACGTATCTCCGGCAGGCGATCCACCGAAAGTGCCTGCCGACGGCAAGAGCAAATTCACGGTCACCTTCCATGTCCACGACGCCTGGATGAATCCGGTCGCCCATCACCAGCTGGACATCACGACCTCGCTGCCGGGTGAGCCGGGGAAGTCCATCCTGACGAACTCCGAGGGGAACGTGATGATCACCTACGGCCCGAAGACCACGATTGGCACGATCACTATTAAAGCCCGATCCGCCGTCTACCCCGAGGTGAACTGTTCCCAGGTCGTCCAGTTCGTGAACACCGATCCCGTCTCCATGATGCTCACTGCAAGCCCGCAGTCCATGCCGAGCCTGGAGGTGAATCCCAACAGTTCCTCGAACATCATGGCAAAGGTGGTGGATTCTGCAGGAAATCCTGTACCGAACGAGACAGTAAGCTTTGTCCTTATTTCTTCCACCTACCCGGACTCGCAGGTCCATCAACCCTACCTCCTCAACTCGTCCACTGTATCGGACGAAGACGGATTCGCCATCGTGCGGTTCGTTCCGGGAGAATTTAAGGAGTATGGCTCCGTGGGCTTCGATCCCCAATCCAGAGCCGAATGCAGGATTCAGGCGACATGGCGCTCGAACGTCAGCAGCATCAAACTCGAGTGGCTGAACTACCCCTACCTCAGCGTGGACACATCCGTGCAGCCCCAGACAGTGGCCGTGAACAACACAACAGACATCACCATCCGCCTGAAGGGGGACGGCTACGCACTTCAGCCAAAGCCCATCGATGTGGTGCTGTGCATCGACCGGTCCGGGAGCATGCTCTACGACGATCCGGACCGGATGCACTCGGTGCGGGAAGCTGCAAAAGTGTTCGTTGACGAGATGGTCGCTCAGGACCGCGTGGCGCTCGTCACATTTGGAATAAATGGATATATTAGCCGGCCAGGTGTAAATTCCGGAATTGCATGGTCCCAAATCGATAACATCTATATATATCCGAGGGACTATTCGGCGTATGCAACTCGTGATAAAGACCTGACCGCAAACTTTGCGTCTGTAAAGACCGCCTTGGATAGAATCGTCCCGGATTACGCGACACCCCTGCGGTCCGGCCTATATAAATCGATAAACCATCTGATCAACTCCGGGAATCCCAGTTCGATCAAGGCAGTCGTAATACTATCAGATGGAGACTACAACTATTACGGTGACCCCCTGGCTAGGGATGATGGTTCATCCAGCATAACTGGTTATAGCGATCTCGACCACGATTACTACTACTATTCCGAGCTTGGGTCAGGACGTAGTCGCCAGAATCTGTCAAATTTCGCCCGGAATAACGATGTCCTCATCTACTCCATCGGGTACGCGGATTCCATCTCTTCCGGGGGGAAAACCACACTTCGCATCCTTGCAGAGGGCAGCGGAGGCAAGTACTACAACGGGAGCGCTAGCAATATCGAGGACGTCTATAAAGCGATTGCCGGGGACCTGAAGCAGGAGGCCGGGGTGAACACCGCCATGAGCCTCTCGTTCGACAACGTGATGGTCAACAACATCTCCTGGTCCGGCGACAATGTGTTCCAGTATCAGTATGTAAATCCGGAATCGACGCGGATATACAGCTACAACGAGACCCATGAGGTGATACCCGAGCACTGCATCGACCAGACCCTGGACTGGAGCGATCGCACTCTGGACTTCAATATCGGGACCATTCATGTAGGCCAGGTGTGGGAGACGACATTCCGGATGAAGGTCCTGAAAGAGGGCAACATCAACGTCTTCGGCTCGGGATCCACTATCTCCTTCAACAATGGGACGGAATTCCTGGAACTTCCCGACACCTACATCACAGCCGTTGCAGCATTCAATGAGACCGGCATCACCACCTACAATCTGGAAGTGAGCAACCTGCATATAACGAATCCCGACTCGATTCGGGACTTCGTCAAGCTCGAGTGGGACACCACCTACACCGGGGACCTGAACCTCCCGGTGACAGAGAAACTGTCCTACTCCAACGACGGCGAGAAGACCTGGACGGAATTAATCCCCAGCATCGTTACACCGAACTGGTCCGCTGACGGACACCAGACCAAAACCCGCACATCAGCCCTCGATATCCGGTACCTTCCGGAGGGGGAGTACATTATAAGGGTCTATGCAACAGCCCCGGACGCCTACGACTCCTGGGCAAAGGTGGAGACCGTCTACACGACCAGTGGCAACTATATCAAACTGGAATAATTTTTTTATAATGCAGACCTGGGAAATTCAATACAGATTGCACGTAAAAGAGGGCATATGCGGAGACATCCAGTTGCTTGATGATAGCTCAAGAATATTTTTCAACAATGGAGCTGACAACATCACACTTCCACAACTCACTCTCGACGTGCCCTGCAACGCGACATCGATTATCGATGTGAGTGCTCTGATCGTAGACATCACGGACACCGCCATTGATGGTGATACTATCAGGACACTATGGGATTTCAACTATACTGGACCGGGAACGGTGACGCATACAGTATCCTACAAGTATCGGGATCCCACAACCGGAATATCCGGGGACTGGGTGACCTATGATACGATCCTGGGGGCAACGAATGCCACAGCAAATGGCACGTCGAGCCTGTTCACGCAGAACCTGCCCTATGGATACTACACCCTACGGGTGCATCCACAGGAAGATGGTCTGGGAGGTATCACTGCACAAGACGAGTAGACGGTGCACCTGAGCGCTGCTGGAACCAACTATATCCGGCTCCAGTAGTACGCCTAAAAAATCTTTTTAAAAACCAATAATTTAACGATTGGCAATCCCTCTTTTGGTTCTTATGGGGAATGTAGAAATTAAAACATCCAGATTTCTATTAGATGAATCAGAATCAAGAAATCCAACGGACCCAGTGGGAATCGAACCCACGTCCCTGGGTCCGAAGCCCAGGAGGATATCCTCTACCCCATGGATCCAGCCCCTAAACTTTAGTATCGCAAGATATTAAGTGTTTCCTGCGGAATATATGATAAATGATCCTCTCCGCACGGGAAGTCCGGAACCGCCTGGACAGGGGTGACGGTCTCGTCATCGCACCCTACAGCGATGCCTGCCAGCAGCCGGCATCCTACGATCTGCGGGCCGCAGAAGCCACAACGCTCGTCCGGGGCCGCTGCACTCTGGTGCACAGCCTGGAGCATGTGGAGATGCCCGGGGATATCGCCGCCGTCCTGCGCTGCCGCTCCAGCTACGCGAGGCGGGGCGTGCTGCTGGGCGGAGGGTTCGTCGACCCGGGGTTCCGGGGCCAGCTAACCCTCTGTCTGACCAATACGGGAGAGGAGGACATACTCCTGCAACGGGGAGATCGGGTGGTGCAGCTGATCCTCCACGAGGTGAAAGGAGGCGGAGGACTGTACAACGGACGCTACCAGGACAGCACGGGCATCGTGGAGGCCCGCTGATGCGTATGGCAGGAAGGGATCCAGAGGATGAGCCTCGCATATCTGTCGGGACCATCGGCGGGAATCCCATGAGTGCCGCGGAGGGCCTATCGTGATCTTCATACCGAGCGAACGGAAGTACCTGGAGATCCTGCGCATTTTAAAAGAGCAGCGGGAACCGATGGGGGCAAAGCGGCTCTCCGAGCTGATGGCGGAGCACGGCTTTGTCTTAAGCGATCGCGCCGTGCAGTACTACCTGCGATACCTGGACGAGATGGGCTTCACCGAGAAGGTGGGCAACCGCGGGCGCGTGCTCACCGAGCGGGGAATCGAGGAGACCGAGAGCGCCATGGTCGAAGAGCGGCTCGGGTTCATCATCTCCAAACTGGAGAGGCTGGCGTTCCGCACCACCTTCGATCCCGGGAGCGGGACGGGGGACGTCTCCTACAACCTCTCCTACGTCCCCGAGGAGGAGGCGGAGACCCTTGCAGCCGCGTTCGACGAGGTCATCCGTGCCGGCGCCGGTTTCTTCGGCTCGTACCGGATCGTGGACAGGGATCCCCGGATACCAAAAGGTTCTGTCGGGTTCATCACGGTCTGCAGCATCACCATGGACGGGGTGTTCCAGAGGAACGGCATACCGGTGCGGATGGCCTACGGGGGCAGGCTCGCGATACAGGACAGGGTCCCCGTAGAGTTCGTCGACCTGATCGGCTACCGGGGAACCACCGTCGATCCCCTGAACCTCTTCATCGCCGCCGGGCTGACGTCCATCCACCAGATGGCCACTACGGGAAGCGGCATCGCCGTCGCCAACGTGCGGGAGGTCCCCACCGCCTCCGGAGCGCAGGTTGAGGAGATCGCCGCCGCTATGCGGAACTGGGGGTTCGTGCTCCCGGTGGCGGTGGGAAACCAGGTCTTCAACCTGACCTGCGATCCGTTCCACCTCTCCATCGTGGCATTCAGCGGTATGAACCTGATAGGCAACGGCATCGAGCACGGGTGCCGGATCCAGACGGAGATTGGGGCGGGGACAATCCCCTTCTCGCGCGTCGTGGACGCTAGCGAATCCAGGTGAGGCCGTCCCCGTAATCCCCGCCCCTTCGCCGCCTTCTATCCACGGGGCGTTTCTTCGGTTCGTCGTCCCCACCCGTCTCCGGGGCGGATGCAGGGGTATCCGGGACACCCTCCTGGAACCCATCCAGCGGCCGATCGCCGGGAGTGTGGCTCTCCGGTTCTATCTTTGCAGGTCGGCGGCGGTCCGCCCGTGCAGGAGCCGCACCTGGATCGCAGTGCCCCACAGATTCCCGGTCGCTGATCGCCGGGACCGGCTCTGCCAGCGGTGTGTCGGCCGGCACCAGGGTCTGCGCCTGGCAATAGCGTGTCCGGATGGATCGGATCTCGTCGACCCGGGGGATATTGGAGAGTCCCGAGAGGACGATGGCGACTCCCACGAACCGCGTGTCGCGCAGGGGATAGTCCCCCGATCGCATCTCCAGGCCGGCGATGTTCCGGTCGATCCACTTGCGGATGGTCTGGAACCCCCGCATCGAGAGTTCGTCGGAGGGTCCTGCAATCAGCACCAGGGCCTTCCCGGCGCTGGTGAGATCGCAGGCCACCGACATTTCCTCGTAAACGGCCCGCTTCGCCAGCGCCACCATTCTCTGGGCTTTCTTCTGGTTGCTCTCGATCGTGTGGCTGGGCGGGCGGAAGCGGTCCAGGATACCGGAGATGCTCCGGGGCAGCGGCTCCGATGCATATCCGATCGCGACCAGTCCTGACCCTCGGAGCGTGTTCAGCACCTCCCCCGTATCCAGCACCACCTCCGCGACATCCTTGCCGTCTCCGTCGAACTCCCCCGCCCGCAGCAGCAATCCGATCTGGCGGGAGATCCGTTCGTTCAGGATATCGTACGCCGACCGCGGATCGAGGCGGAGGTTCTGCCCCGTGGCGGGCACGGCAGCGGGAGCCCCCTCATCGGATCGGGCCAGCCCGCTCTGGACCCGGGAGTAGTGCACCTCGTTGTCGAACAGGATCACCGCGTCGGTGATCCCCTGGAGCCGCTCCAGGTCTTCCGCCGCCACCGCTACGCAGCGCTCCCCCTCGCGGATGCAGGGCAGGGTGGCTACAGCAAAGACCGGTTCGATGAAGGACTTCCGCACCTCTCCGACGATCGCCGGAGCGGCAGCGGCGAGACGGCCTCCCAGCCCGCAGCAGATCAGGATGGCATCGATGTGAATCGTATGCCCCCTCTGGATATACGCGACAATCTCTTCGATGTGAATGGTGTCCCGGATACTCTCGGGACTGGTCGGATCGATGGGGGGGAAGTAGAGCCGTCCGTCCGCCGGGATATGCTGCAGCTGCACGAGCGTGTTCGAATCCACGTCGACAGCCAGTGCCTGCACGCAGCCCATTCCGCTTAGCTGATCGTGGCCGTAGAGTTTATCCGCGATGCGGGATCCCGCCCCCCCGAGGCCAATGGCAAGTACTCTCATGCAACCACAATCGGTTACGGCCGGCAGCCTCGTGCCGGCCTGCCGATCTGTATAACTCTTTTATTTTTTCTTGGATATGTACATACTGGATTTCAACTTTTAAAGCCAATTTTATGGTGCACGTTCAGGGATAAACCTGCCGATATACGGGACGAGGCGATCGCAGCTTCCGCCGTCGTCCGGACTTGGGGGAGCAGCCGTGGCAGCAGATGGCCCTCGGATAGAACCCTCCGAATGATAGACGGGGGCTATAATGCACTTGAATTTAAGAATTCGCCCTTCGGTACCATGAAAGCTGCGATCGTACAATGAAAATGGTAATATATTTAACTTCGGGTGCGGTAATAGTTCTTGAGGTGACAAACCGAATGAGTTATGGTATCGAATTTGTCCCAGGAAGTATCAACGTAAAGCAAGTTGTGAACTACTCCAAACTTGCTGAGTCCAAGGACATCGATTTTGCGTGGATCACCAACCACTACAACAACCGCCATGCCTACCCCACGCTGGCCGCGGTCGCCATGAACACGTCCACCCTGAAGATGGGCCCGGGCATCATGAACACCTTCACCGACACTCCCGCCGCCATCGCCTCGTTCATAGCAACACTGAACGAGATCTCTGACGGACGTGCAGTCCTCGGTATCGGCCCCGGAGACCTCTCGACTCTCCCCAAGATCGCCATCAAGCCCGAGAAGCCCGTTGCACGCCTGAAGGAGGGCGTCACCCAGATCCGCCGGCTCCTCTCTGGAGAGGAGGTCAAGCCGTCGGGTATGACGTTCTTCGACTACAACGGTGCCAAGCTGACAGGTGTCACCCTGCCCGGCAAGAAGGGCATTCCTGTCTATATCGGTGCCCAGGGCCCCAAGGTGCTGGAGCTCGCCGGTGAGATCGGAGACGGCGCCCTGATCAATGCGTCGAACCCGAAGGACTTCCAGATGGCCATCCCCATCATCCAGAAAGCGACGGAGAAGGTTGGCAAGAAGGGCTTCGATGTAGGCGCCTACACGGCGACGTCCATCGACAAGAGCGAGAAGAAGGCACGGAACGCGGCCAAGATCGTCGCAGCGTTCATCGCCGCGGGCTCGCCCCCCGAGATCAACCAGCGCCACAACCTGGACATGGGCACGGTCACGAAGATCAAGGACGCGCTCGGACGCTTCGACTTCAAGACGGCAGGTGAAAATGTAAACGACCAGATCATCGACGCCTACACCATCGCCGGCACGCCGGACATGGTCAAGCAGAAGGTCGAGGACCTCCAGAAGGCCGGTGTCACCCAGGTCATCTTCGGCTCCCCGCTCGGACCCGACATGGCCAACTCCATCCGCCTGCTGGGCAAGTACATCACCTGAAGCCCAATTCCACTCAATTTTTCAAACGCTCATTTGATATCGAGTCGCACACCACATAGCTACGATGATCTTTTCCATTGAAGAGGTGCCGACCGGCAGGGGTATGCTCCAGTATCGCAGAGAGCTGCTCACCGGGTTTCGGAGCCGGATCAGTCCCGAACGCTCAAAGCGGGGCATCAGCATGCCCTGCCCGCTGGAGGCGCCCGCCGAAGGGTGCCCGTTCTGCCCTGAGAGAGTCTCGATCGTCACGCCCACGTTCGAGAACGGGAGCCGAATCCTGCGGGGAGAGAGCGTCACCTTCCCGAACCTCTTCCCCTTCTCCGCCTGGCATACCGTGACAGTGGTCACCCGTGCGCACGGGGTGGAGCGGTTCACCCGCCGCCAGATCCGGGATGCTCTCGGCGGTCAGCTCGAGTCCCTGCAGGGGCTTGCGGGATACCCCAGCATCAACTGGAACTACCTCCCCACCTCCGGGGCGAGCATCCTCCACCCGCATCTGCAGGGGCTCGTGGACCGCCACCCGTCCTCCGTCGCGGAACGCTACATCCTGGCGAGCCACCGCTACCTGCTCCAGGAGGACCGCTGCTACTGGGACGCCTATCGGGAAGAAGAGTCGCAAACACCCCGCTACCTCTTCGGAGACGAGATCCCCTGGTTTGCGAGTGCCGTCCCTCTCGGCGAGAAGGAGATCCGCGGCATCCTCCCCATTGCCCGGCTGGAAGACCTGGAGCCGTATCTGGAGCCGCTTGCCGCGGGGGTCCAGACGTGCCTGGATCTCTATCGCCACCTCGGCACGTCAGCGTTCAACATGGCCATATTTTTCGATTCGGACGGCTCCGACCACGGATACAGGGCCTTCTGCTCGCTCATCGCCCGCATCAATCCCAACACCAGCGGCATGAGCGACTCCGCATTCATGGAGCGGCTGCACCGCGAACCGGTAATCCTCACCTCGCCGGAGGACCTGTCCGCACACTATCGGGACATGCGAAGCGGTACAGGGTCCGACTGACGCAGAGGACGCGACGGGCATACAACATCCCGATGAACGCAGCGGGATGCAAAAAGAGAAAAAGTTGGATGCCCTTACTCGGGCTTGCTGATCAGCTTGGTCTTGGAGACGATCTCGCCGCCCTTCTTGTGGGGCTTGCGCAGGATGCTGTCGCCGCCCTTCTCCATCTCGCGGGCCTGGTCGCAGAGCATCGCGGCGATGCGCATCATCTCGTGGGCGCTGGCGACGATGGGCACGTACTGCTCGTACTCCTTGACCATGAAGCAGCCCCGCACGTTCACACCGGCGACGGCCGATGCGATCTCGTAGGCAGCCCGTGCCTTCGCGAGCGCGTAGGGGTTCGTGAACTCGCCCTCGACCGCCTTGTCCGTGGACATGACGAGCTTGGGCAGCTCCAGGGCGTCACCCTTCTTGCCGGCCTTCACCTGGTCGATCACCTTGTCGAGGGCGAGCTGGAGCTTGCGGAATGCACCGGTGATGGAGAGGACCTTGATCAGGTTGCCGTTGTAGTCGGCCATCTCGATGGGGTCCAGGAACTCGCGGCGTGCGCCGATCATGGAGTCGGCCTTCATGATGATGTAGCCGAACTTGCTGGCCTTCAGGGCCTCCCACTGCTCCTTCTTGGTGGTGATGTCGTCGGTGATCACGACGACAGGAATACCGGCCGCCTGGAGGGCCTCACGGGCGCCCGTCGGGCCCGGGAGAACGCCGTTCGGGGATACGACGACGGCGAAGTCCGGCTGCCAGGCCTTCATATTGGAGACGACGCGGTCGATGTCCTCCGGCTGGAGTTTGGTTCCGCTGGTCGCCTGGAAGGTGATCATGTCCTCACGGTCGGCACGCTCGTCGAGGAGGAGCTCTGTCATAAGTCCGCTGGCAATATTGCCCAGTTTGGCAATTCCTACTTTAACTACCATTTTTTCACACCTCGTTTATTTAACGACATCGTAATATCACCCAAATGAAATATAAACGTTTTGGAATCACTCTCTTTTTTGCCTTTTCTGACCGATATGTTAAGGAAAAGTGTTTAAGTTAATGAGATAATATGGTATATATGAAGGATGGGATGCTCACGGATCGTCAGAAAGAGGTGCTCCGGTACCGGAAGAAGGGGCTGACGCAGCAGCAGATTGCCGATATCATCTCCACATCGAAGGCCAACGTCTGCACCATCGAGAAAGCGGCACTCCAGAATATCGAACGGGCAAAGGAGACGCTGGCCTTCCTGCACACCCTGGACGCGACGCATCTCTGTACGCTGAAGGCCGAGACGGATCTCCTGGACGCCGCTTCGGCCATCTACAGGAAGGCCGAGGGCCTGGACATCAAGGTGAAGTACGACACCATCTCGCTCGTCAACCGCCTGCGGGACTCAAATCCCGAGAAGTTTCGCGGACGGTTCATCCGCGACAGCGTGGAGGTCTACATCAAAGGCGACGGCGAGATCTACTTCCAGTGAACCGGGCCGTTCCGAGATCCCCTTAATTCCCCCACCCCATTCCTCATTTTGGCCCTCTCTGCAGCTCAAGCTCGATGACATGCAACCTGCCTCTACATCCACAACCATGTTCGGGCATACGGGATTCGAGCCGGTACTATTGGTGATGCAGGGAAATCCCGATGGCTGATAAATTCTCGAAGAATACCCTGCTACTGAGATTCGAGAAGATGCACAGGGTTATCCACGAGTGCTTCCCCTTCCCGGGCTGGGAGCGAGGTTCTCTCGGTGCTCGGTTCCCAGTCCGGGCTCTATCGCA
>JAXDAH010000056.1:0-7987 GCA_034679905.1 Methanomicrobiales archaeon
GTAGGTAGGTCTGGCAACGTAACTCATGTAAACATTTTAATAAACTGCCAGTGAAAAAACTTCTCAAGTTGCCCCGGATCCGGCAGAATCTCTCTGCTGCATCCGGAGAGCGGATGTATTCGAGGAGGCTCCCATGATCACCCTGGCACTGGCAGGCAAACCCAACAGCGGCAAATCTACCTTTTTTAAGGCCGCGACCCTCGCAGAGGTGGAGATTGCCAACTATCCGTTCACCACCATCGATGCCAATCACGGTGTCGCCTACGTGCGGACCGCCTGCCCCTGCAGGGAGCTGAACCTCACCTGCGGCAACTGCCGCGATGGGGTGCGGTTCATTCCCGTCGGGCTGGTGGATGTGGCCGGGCTGGTGCCGGAGGCGCACAAGGGGCGCGGGCTCGGGAACCAGTTCCTGGACCACCTGCGAGAGGCGGAGGCGATCCTCCACATCGTGGACGCCAGCGGCAGCACCGATGCGGAGGGTAATCCCCTCTCCCCCGGCTCCCACGATCCGAAGAAGGACATCGCCTTTCTGGAGTTCGAGATGACCATGTGGATGTACGGCATCCTGGACAAGCACTGGGCGAAACTCCAGAGAATGGCGCAGGCGAAGACGTTCTCCCTCTCTAAAGCGATAGCGGAGGTCTTCGCCGGCCTCGGGATCACGCTCGACCACGTGCACGCGGCGGAGGCGGGATTGAGCGGGGAGCTCTCCCGCGCCAGCACCGAGGAGCGGATCGCCTTCTGCGGGCGGCTCCTCGCCGCCAGCAAACCCATGCTCGTGGTGGCGAACAAGGCGGATCAGGCTCCCGAGGAGTTCGTCGCGGCGCTCACCGCGGACGGTGCGATCGTTGCCAGCGCGGCGAGCGAACTCGCGCTCCGGAAGGCGGCGGGCGCGAACCTGATCCACTACATCCCCGGCGATGCGTCGTTCCAGCCGCTGCAGGAGGCGGCGTTGACAACCGCGCAGAAGAGCGGCCTGGCAATGATCGCGGAGGTGGTGCGGAGATGGCAGGGAACCGGCGTCCAGCGCGCCCTGGATGCGGCGGTGTTCGAACTGTTGGACCGGATCGTGGTATATCCCGTTGAGGACGAGCACCGTTTCTCGGACAGCCAGGGGCGCATCCTGCCGGACGCGTTCCTCATGAAGCGCGGCTCCACGCCCCGCGACCTGGCGTTCCAGGTCCACAGCGATATCGGCGAAGGGTTTCTGTACGCGATCGACGCCCGGAGCCGGATGCGCATCAAGGAGAACCACATCCTGAAGCACGGGGATATCATCAAGATCGTAAGCACGCGCTGACAGGATCTGGAGCGGCGAGGCAGAGCAGCCAGCATCCCGAATGCCAGGCACGAGATGATGCACGGCGCTTTTTTTTACAGTCGTGATCGAGATTGAGACGAGCATCTGGATCCTGCTTTTTTATACCGGTCCGGCGAATCGAATAACGCCGCAGCAGGAGAGATCGTGGTCTTACATTCTCGGTCTCGCCCTGCTCTGATCCCTGATATCGCTCTCCTGCTCGGGAGGAATCGCCGAAGACTCCATCCGACGTCCGAACGCATTGAAAAAGCGCGTTTACGGGCTCAGCCCTGGCCAATCCTTCGCCTGCCTGGAGACACATCGGCCCCGTAGACCACCGCGCAGTTCACAATGGTGATCAATCGATCTGGTTACGATCATGGGAGAACCAATCCCACCTATCGTACTGGTGGGGGGAGGGGGGAGCACCCCCCTCCCCCTCCCCGCTACTGCGATAGTATCCATTCAGGGATGCCGCCCCTCGTCACACCGTGCGAGAACAACTGGTTCAAGCCTGCCCTTCCCGCTTCTCCAGCAGAGATTCTCCTCCTGCTTTTTCGAATATTCAGGCCTATCGCCACTCAGGGGAGAGTGAATCTGGAGGGAGACCTCCCTCCCCCAACGGCCCCCACCCCTGCTTGCGATAGGGTCTCTTCCCGGTATGCTGACAGGAGCTGATCCACCCTCTCCGGGAAGGTGAGGCAGATCGCAATCCGCTCTTCTTCTCACGCTCTTGGACATATCTCATGGGTCCCCTACTGCTCCCCACTAGTTCCTCTTCTGGGATACGGAGCAGGGTTATTTGAGGACCACCCTCTACTCCATCTACCCGACCCCCCGCTTCCATGCGGACGCCTGAAACCAGCGAGGATATGGATTTGCACCCACCAAGGAGCCGATCAACTTCAGATCAAAATCAATCGGCATAAATACGGAGAAGAAAAATTACCCTTTTACATATGGGCGGCGAGGTCTTCCAGGCGCAGGTGCTGAAGCACTTCTTCGATACCATCACGGGCCCGGATCGCAACCTGACACGAATCACGATGTGCGTGATGGCCCTGGCCAAGCTCCGGATGGAGTCCCCCGAACGGATGGGTTTCCTGATGGAGCAGATGCGGAAGAGCCGCGATAAAAGGGAGCTCTCCGTCGACATTCTGGACTACATGTGCGATGCCGCCATCGCCCTCGATCTCCAGACGGTGCAGACGGCCTTCGGCGTCAAGCAGGTGCGCGAGCTGGCCCAGGACTTCGAGGGGATCAGCCTGGACAGTCTCTGAACTCTTTCTCCGTGCCGCAACCAGGGATGGCGGGGCATCTCTGCAGAGATCCATAACGACCAGGATACGCGGATCGGTAGCGGGGAGCCCATGCGGGATGGGATACCGGATCGCGTCACTCCAGGAGTTTTTTATAGCCCTCGAGGAGCTGGATCGGGAAGTGCTCCTGCTCCTCCAGCGCCTGCTCGTCCCTCGGGGACGCAATCCGCCCCGCCGCGTACAGCAGGACGAGAGCGTTGACCAGCCGGAGGTTCGATGCATCCTCGACGTCCGTATCCGCCAGCTGCAGGAGAAGCCGTGCCCGCTCATCCGGCTCGAACGGAGGCAGCGGGGTTACTATCGTGCCGGATGCCTGGAGGTCCCCGGCGCGTGTGCGGACGATCTCGAGCGCCTTTGATACGTCCCGCCACTGCTCCTGGCCGTTCAGCGCCGACAGGGCCAGGGCGCAGCGCCGCACCGTATCTTCGTAGACGCCCATCTTGTAGGTCAGGACGACCATCGCGATCTCGTGCGCTGCTTCTCTGTCGAGCCCGCGGAGCGAAGGACCGATGCGGGCCATGTAGTCAGTCAGGTAGTTCTCCGTCTCCATCCTGTTCATCCTCCTCGTCTGTGTATGCGCTCTCCTCTCTCTGCTCCACCGATGAGAACCTCCTCTGCATCCGAACGGCCACGATGGCAATGCTGCCGGCGAAGAGCAGCTGCATCAGGAGGCCCTGCGAGAATTCATTCGGCAGCACAAAGATGATGAGCGCGTAGAGGGGCGTCACCAGTGCAACGATATCTTTTCTCGGTTTCAGGGCGGCGATCCCGGCCAGGAGGAACGTTCCCAGGACGCATCCCCCTCTCCCCAGATCCCCGGCCATCGACGCTGGCAGGATACCAGGGACGAGCAGCACATCCAGTCCTATCCCCCCGAACGTGATGAGGATGACTGCCAGCCACCCCCAGTCGAGGAGCCACACTCTCAGTCGTTCGATCTCTCCAGCCATTCGGTGTACCAGCGGTACTATTGAATCTGCCGTTTAAACAACGTTTCCGTTCGGCGTGCACCGGAGACGGTCCCGCACGGCGTGAATGCGCTGCTCGCGGACCCTTCGGTGCTTCACACGGGTGCGCAGGTCGCTTTCCGCCCGTCGATCACGAGCACGGTCGGACGGTTCGTCCGCCGTGCAACGGAGCGGCAGAGGGCGCTCTCGAGGGCCGTCATCCGCTCGTTCAGGCGATCGGTCTCGCCGGGACAGGTCTCGAGGAACCGCACGTCCGCCTTCCGACGCTCCTCGATCTGGCGAATCTCCTCCTCGAGAGCCTTCTCCTGCACGAGAACAGGGTTCGTCTCGATCTGCTGTGCCAGGCTGTCGCGCTGCGCGGCGGTCTCGCGGTAGCGCTGCACGAGCTCCCCAATCCGCCGAACAAGCTGGTCGGGGCGGGCGAGGAGCTCCCTCTCCTCGCGGCTCTTCACCTCGACCGCATGGCTCTCCAGCTTCTGGTGCAGGAGGGGAACGGCATCCTGCGCCGCCCGCATCAGATCGGATCCCGCTGTCAGGGGGAACCCCTGCAGGGCATCGATGAAACTCCCCATCGTCCTCTCGACCGTCTTATCACCCTGCCGTGCCGCGACCTTCTGTACCTTCAGGCTGATGCGGGACAGGGGGGCGGCAAGGGTGGAGAACTCCCTCTCGAGGGACTCGATCTGCCGCGCCGACTCGTTTATCCGATCGGCGGTCGCCTGGACGTCTACATACCCCGCCTCCTGCCGCAGGCGCTCCAGCCTCCCCCGGGCATCCGACTGTCGCTCCTCATGGCGTGCCGCATCCTCGACGGCCGCCTTCTGCCGCTCGAGCAGCGCCGCATGGGCGATGCGGGCCGAGTTCAGGTCTGCCAGGTTCTTCCGGACCTCTTGGAGAACAGCCTTCTGGCTCCGGATCGCGGCAAACTTCTCCGAGAGGGCGTTCACTTCCCGCCCGAACGTGTCCAGGGTCGTGCGGATCCCGCGCATCTCCTCGGGAAACGCCGCCCGGAGGTACCTCCCGGGACCGCTCAGGCTCTTTAAGGCCCCCTTGAGGATCTCCACGGCGGCCGCATAGAAGGCCTCGGGCTCTTCCGGCAGGGGGCGGGAGGTGCTGGTGTTGAGCGCCCGCACGAACAGGGGAAGCGAAGACTGCACGATCTTGCCCAGTCTGGCGTGCACCTCGGCGTTCACCTCCGCCCCCGAGAGTTCGTCGGCAGCGCCCTGCAGGTTCCGGATGGCGTGCTCCAGGGGAACCCGTGCGGCGGAGGTTGCAGATTTGAGTTCTCCATCCAGTACCTCATCCTCTGCTGCGAGCCACTCCGGGATCTGCTGGTACGGGATGGTGAAGGGGCCGCTCTCCGGCTTCAGGATATCTTTAATGAATTTGAACATGGCTGCAGGCGGTATCCGTATCAATCGTTCTCGGCAATCTGCCGCAGGCGTTCCACGCCGTCGATCTCCTGGATGACCTCGACTATGGCTCTCGGAACCAGGTGCTCCCAGGGATCGCCGGCCAGTATCCTCGATCGGATGCTGGTGCCGCTGTGGGTGTCCCGCTCGTACATGGGGAGGGTGCGGACCTTGACACCGCTCTCCTCGAAGAGTCGCATCACCAGGGGATTGCCGGTGAACACCGCATCGAAGGGGGGTGTCATCGAGCGCACGTGCGCCACCCAGAGCGCGTTCCGCTGGATGTCCTGTATGGGTATGACGTAGACCGGGCAGGTGATCTTCTCCAGGGCGCGGGTGATCATGAGCACCCGCTCGCCCGCCGTAAATGGATTGTCCAGTTCGTGGGAGAGCTGGGCGCTTCCCACCCCGATCACGATCTCGTCCACCATCCCCGCGATCTGCGTGAGCACCGACTGGTGCCCGTTGTGGTACGGCTGAAACCGCCCGATATAGAACGCCCTACTCATGTTCTGCCACCATATTTGCTATTCTCGCCGCGAATGCGCCGGCCGTGAATCCTGCATCGATGTTCACGACCGCCACCACCGAGCAGGCCTGCAGCATGCTGGCAAGCGCCGCCTCTCCCCGGCCCATGAATCCGTAACCGGTGCTGACCGGCACCCCGACGACCGGTCTGTCGACGAGTCCGGCCACGATGGCCGGGAGCGTCCCCTCTCGACCGGCTGCCACGACGAAGGCGTGGGCGTCCAGCAGATCGCGGAGCGCCGGGAAGAGGCGATGGATCCCGGCCACACCCACGTCGTAGGCGGTCTTGACCGTGCAGCCCATCTCCTCGGCGACAGCCCGGGCCTCCTCTGCCACGGTCAGATCGGACGTGCCGGCGGTGATCACCCCGACGATTCCGCCGGTAGGCTCCGGGCGGGGTGTCCGCGAGAGGATGAGGATGCGGCCTGCCTTTCGGTACTCCACCTGACAGGCGCACGCCTCTGCCAGCTCGATGACGGCGCGGGCCTGCTCCGCGGATACCCGCGTCGCGATGCTCCGCCCGCTCGTCTCCACATGCCGCTGCATGATCTGCGTTAGGGCCTCGACGTCCTTCCCCTCCCCGAGCACCACCTCCGGCATGCCGCAGCGCGTCCTCCGCCCGAGATCCAGCCGGGCAAGATCTCCCACCGCCTCGATCCGAAGCCCGCTGATGGCGGTCTCTGCCTCCTCGAGGGTGAGATCGCCCCGGCAGAACGCCTGCAGCACCTCGCCGATCGATGCATTCGCTCTCATGATCCGATAACAAACTATGAGTGGGAGTATTATAATACCTCCAGTAGCGATGAGTTATCTCAGCTACGTTGCAGGGTTCGGTGCGGCCGTCGTCATCTTCCTCTGGCTGCGGGACGCCCGTATCTTCGTCCGCACCGCGATGGAGGGCTACCGGACAGCCGCCTACCGGGGGATTTTCTACACGGCACTGGCCCTGCTCGGACTCTTCTTTGCCATTTTCGGAGACGAGCTGATCGGCCTCATCCTGATCCTGGCAGCCCTCTACCTGCAGGGAAGAGCGCCCCGGGAGCGTGTCTGGAACGGCGAATCCGCCCTGGACCGCTTTCTCGGACGGGCGAGCCGCAGGAAAGATAAGGGCCCGCGCTAAAGTACAACAGGATTGAGGAGTATAGGATGCTGCAGAGACCACGCGGTACACGGGACTTTTTACCCGACGAGATGAAACAGCGGCGGACGATCGAGGGGATCCTGCGGGAGCGGGCGGAGCGGTTCGGCTACGGCGAGGTCGTCACGCCCACCTTCGAGCACCTGGAGCTCTTCACCATGAAGTCCGGCGAAGGGATCGTCCAGGAGCTCTACGCATTCGAGGACAAGGGCAAACGGGCGCTGGCGCTTCGCCCCGAGGTCACGGCGGCGGTGCTGCGGTTGTACGTCAACGAGGCGCGGATGCTCGCAAAACCCCTCCGCTGGTACTACCTCACGAACTGCTTCCGCTATGAGCGCCCGCAGAAGGGGCGATACCGCGAGTTCTGGCAGTTCGGGATCGAGCAGATCGGTGCCGACAGTCCGCTCGCGGACGCCGAGGTGATCGTCGTCGCCGAGGATCTCCTGCGGGGGGCGGGCATCCCCTTCGTGCTGCACGTCGGCCACCTGGCCCCGATGAAGCACCTGCTGGGCGCGGCGGACGGCGCCGAACAGCGTCGGGTGATGGCCTGCCTGGACAGGAGGGACTTTGAGGGGGCGAAGACCTGTCTGGCGGAGATGGGGCGAGGCTCGCTCGCCGAGGATCTGATCGCGCTCGCCGGGTGCCGTAGCCTGCCCGAGGTCTTCGAGATCTGCGGGCCGATCCCCGAACAGGGCCGCATCGAGCAGATGTTCCAGTACCTGGATGCGAGCGGGACACCGTATGTCGTCAACTTCGGCATCGCCCGCGGGCTGGACTACTATACGGGAATGGTCTTTGAAGGATTTGCCGAGAACCTGGGCGCCGAGAACCAGGTGATAGGCGGGGGCTCCTACCGCCTCGCCCACCTCTTCGGTGGGGAGGACGTGCCCTCCTGCGGATTTGCGATCGGGTTCGATCGGGTCATGGTCGCCCGGGGCGAGGTCCCGCTCGAGAAGCCGCTGACCGTCGGGATCGTCTCCGTCGGGCGGGGGCGCCTCCAGGCGTTCAACGCCGCCCGCGCCTTCCGCGACGCGGGGGTCCGGGCAGAGGTGGAGCTCGCCGAGAAGGGGATCGGAGCCCAGCTGGCCCATGCCTCCCGCACCGCGGACTTCGTGATCCTCATCGGGGAGCAGGAGCTGGAGAGGGGGCTCGTCACCCTCAAAGATCTCCGATCCGGCGAGCAGCGGGAGTGCCCCCTTTCCGTTGCCGTTCTCGAGGTGAAGGCATTTGGTTCTCGCTGACGAGCTGGCCAAGAAGCAGAGAACCATCAGCGTGGCGGAGTTCTTCGAGAAGAACAAGCACCTGCTCGGGTTCGACTCGCC
>JAXDAH010000057.1:0-16770 GCA_034679905.1 Methanomicrobiales archaeon
TCCGCGGCAGTGAAGATGGACCCGAAGCGGACCCTCGGACCGTACTGTGGCGTGAGGATGGTGTTGTTCACCCCGAACGTCCCCAGCCCCGCGAGGTAGGCGGCATGCCGCTGCGAGAAGAACGCGACCGGGTCTTTCAGGAGTGCCTCGATGCCCGCATACCCGTCCCGGGGAACGAAGACGGAGGGATGGCCCTGCTCGTTCAGGAAGGCTGCCAGGCGATACGTGTACTGGTCCAGGAGCGCGTTCACCGTGGTGTAGAGCTCCCGGTAGTAGACGGAGGGGGCCGTCTCGAGCACCGGCAGGTGGATGGGCAGCCCTATCACGATCACCGAGCGGGCCTCGGGAAAGATGGACTGCGGATAGAACTCCTCGGGCATCCAGGGCTCGAACGGCGGATCCTCCCAGCGCTCCACGTTCGCCACCCCCACGAGAGGGATCTCCATCCTGCGGCATCGGCGCAGGAGGGATCGCTTCAGGTCGGCATGCATATCCTCAGATAATCGTACGCAGCCTCCCATAATCGTATCCGCAGGCGGGCCGGGGAACGGGAGGGATCCGGGCATGGGATAGATCTGGCTGGCACGAAAATCGCATGGGCAACTTTTTGCTCTCATCCAGGAGCCGAAGGTTCATGGCACGCTCTGGAGAAAAGCCCTCCAGGTGTTAATGCACTTTTCTGCGGATATTCCGTCGATGGTCTGGATCCGATCCACCCCTCCCCGCGGCCCTCGCGGGGCCGCTCCCTCCTCGCTCCGGGGAGGGAAATCGTGCGATAGGCCCGTTGGGATCTCCCCCTATCCGGGCTATCGCACGAGGGGGGAGTGAGGCCCCTCCGGCGAAGATGCCGTCCCGGGGCATGTTCTACCTTCAATGTGGATCGCGACAGAGTCAAAAAGTTAGATTTTATTGACCTTCTCCTGCTTGAGCAGCATCTTGGCGATCAGGAAGATCACGAACGCGATGATAACGAAGTAGATGATATCGGCGAGGAACGGCCCCCACCCGAAGATGAACGGACCTACAGCCAGGGTCGCCGTCTGCCAGTCACCCCCCGATGCGGCAAGCGCCGGGCCGATCAGCGGCATGACGATGTTGTCCACGAGAGACTTGACCAGCTGGTTTGCGGCGACGCCCATGATGAAGGCGATGGCCAGCGCGATGACCTTGTACTCGTTCAAGAACTCGATGAATTCCTGCATTAGACCCATATACGACACCTCGTGGTGAATGTTCCCGCGATGACGGGATAAAGGCAGCGATTCGTCTCGTCGCAGGGCTTCTTTTCCGCCCTGAGCACCTCATTGCAGCTGACACCCGCAGAGAGACTCGGATACTTTTTCTCGCATCAAAAGAAGGGTACAGTGAGAAGCGATGAACCTCGAGTCCCTGGAGGGGATGAGTCGGGAGGATCTCCAGAGCTATCTGGCGTTCCTCCTCTGGCACTATCGGGTCGTGGATGCGTTCTGGTTTATCTACGTCGCAGAACAGTTCGGCCAGCCCACCGCTGAACGCCTGAACGAACGGGTATGGGGCCGCGTCGCGGGCATGGCCGCGCGGGACATCAAGTCCCGGTACGGCATCTCGGAGAAGGGCCTCGAGGGGTTTGTCCGGGCCCTGAAGCTCTTCCCCTGGGCGATCATCGTGGACTACGAGATCGAGGTGCGCGATACCGAGGTGATCCTGACCACGCCCTCCTGCCCGACCCAGGAGGCGCGGCTGCGCCGCGGTCTTCAGGAGTACGTCTGCCGCGAGATGCACCGTGCCGAGTTCACGAGTTTTGCCCGCGAGATCGACGAACGGATCCGCGTCGAATGCATTCACGCCCCTCCCGATCCGCACCCGCCGCAGCGGTTCTGTATGTGGCGTTTCTACCTGGAGGATGCCTGAGCCGGCGGAATGGGGGTATCCGCAGGATCGTCCGTGCGAAGCGATGCCGCCGCGATGACTCCGAAAAATTTCGGAGTCAAAGCAGCATTTATCCCCTGCTTGTACCAAAAAATTCATGGGATGACGCACGGGAACACGAGATCGGCTGCTGCTGCTGCAGGGATCCTGATCGTCCTGATCGTCGCTGTCAGCGGATGCCTGGGAGACGCCACAGCGGGAGGAGGCGCGCCGGCCCTGAACGGCACGGAATGGATCCTCTCCGCATACTCCGTCGACGGCGACACGGCAGCGGTGCTGAACGGGACGACGATCACTCTGCGATTCAATACGCACACCGTCTCGGGCGGAGCGGGCTGCAATCATTACTTCGCGGACTACGCCGCGGAGAGATCCGCCATGCGGTTTTCGAACATCGGGTCCACCGAGATATACTGCGGCGGGCCGGGTGTCATGGAGCAGGAGGCACAGTACCTGCAACTGCTGGGATCGGTGCAGAGGTTTACGCGGGATCCGGATACCCTGATTCTCTCGGCGGCGAACGGCACTCCTCTCCTCACCTATGCGAGGAGACTGCCGCCGGAGCCCCGCCCCCTGCAGGACACTGCCTGGACGCTCGAGAGCTTCGTCAGCGGCGATGCCGCCTCGTCGGTCATCACCGGCACCGAGATAGCGGCGGTCTTCTCCGACGACGGGCGTGTGGGCGGCTCAGCCGGATGCAACCAGTACTCCGCGGAGTACACGCTGGACAGTACGACCCTCCGCATCGGCCCGCCCATCGCAACGAAGATGCACTGCACCCGCCCCGAGGGCATCATGGTCCAGGAGAGCCGGTATCTCGGTGCGCTGGAGGCCGCCGCCGGCTATGCCGTGGACGGGGACCGCCTCTCGATCACGGACGGCAGCGGAGCGGAGATCCTCGTCTACCGGGCAGCAGAGTAAAACCCCCGCGTATCCCGGCTGCAAGCCAAAGGAGCAGGTTTTTCCCTCCCCTGCACCTACTCTCACTTCTCTATGCGAACCAACAGGCACATCTATTTTCTGGATCTGGCCCTCCGGTGTGCCCACCAGGGCACATGCCTGCGGCGCAACTTCGGCGCCATCATCGTGGACGAGTACAACACCATCGTCTCCACCGGCTACACCGGCGCTCCCCGGAAGCAGCTGGACTGCACCGAGATCAAGAAGTGCTGGAGGCAGGAGCACCACATCCCCTCGGGTTCGAACTACGAGAAGTGCCGCAGCGTGCACGCGGAGATGAACGCCCTGATCCAGGCCGGCAAGCAGGCGAGGGGGTGCACGCTCTACCTGGCGGGATTCGAGGTCGGATCGGAGCAGCCGACGAAGATCTGGCCCTGCTTCCTCTGCTCGAAGATGATCGTCAACAGCGGGGTGAAGAGCATCGTCATGCGGACCGGCGAGACCGAGTACCTGGAGATGGACCCGGTCTACCTCTACCAGATGCGGAGCCGGGAGGCGATGGGAGAAGGCAACGCCTGATCGGGGTTCGACGGATCCCCGCCTTTTTTTACCCGGACGGTTCAGATCTATACCCATGCACGAGAAGAGAGGTCACTTCGAGCAGGGCCGCTGGGTCGAGAACCCAGAACCCGCCGCAGAGCCGGCACCGCAGCCCGAACCCCGCAGCGGACCCGAAACCGCCTCCAGCATCGACCAGCTGGGCAGCGATGCCCTCCAGTCCGTCCAGAAGGCGATGGACGATGTCCTCCGGTTCGGCCGCCACCTCTTCATGACGCCGGAGGGTCGCGAACAGATCGAGAGGAAGGTCCAGAAGGCCGCCGCGGACCTGGAGCAGGCGGTCCAGTCGGTCGCCGAAACGGCCCGAAAGAGGGTGGAGAAGAGAGAGTAGGGGATACTGCAATTCCCCTTCCGGGACTATCTTTGCGCGAATCCCCTTACGGGCGGATGTAGAAAAACCCCTCCGCCTGCCGCCGCACGATCTCTCCCATGGCGGCCGGGCAGATCTCCACACCCTCGATCAGCATCTCCTCGCCCACCCCGAGCATCCGCATCGCGTTCGAGCAGGCGGTGAACCGCACTCCCTTCTGCACCAGCTCCCGGATGGTGCCGGCGCGGTGGTTCGGCTTCTGGATGAGCATCAGGACGGCTTCATAGTTCGCCACGACCTCGACCTCTGCCTCGCCCATGTCCAGCAGGACGTTCCGCGCATTCGTCAGGACGAGATCCGCCTTGCTGTACTCGTCAATGTGGATGAGAATCCTGTAGTCTGCCATACCATAGAAAGGTTCAAAGGGGGAGGTGATGAACGCTTGGATGCGTCAGCGTTCCCTTCCGCCCGGGCTGTCCTGAACCATGAGCACTTTCAAGAGGGCGGCCGCCACCTCGCTCGAGGTATAATCCAGACGCTGGAGCCGTTCGACGAGCTGGATGTACGGCTCCAGCTTCCCCGTCTCCAGCACCTCCTGCACCCGGTCCAGGAGGATGTTGGCCCGGGCCTCCTCCACCTCCACCGGCGAGGGGATGGGCTGCTGCACGATCTTGGTCCCGGTGAACCGCTGGATCTCCCGCAGTTTCTGGATCTCGCGACCGGAGACGAAGGTATAGGCGCGGCCGGCTCTGCCCATGCGCCCGGTCCGCCCGATGCGGTGGACGTAGTACTCCTCGTCCTGCGGGACGTCGTAGTTGACGACCGCCTCGATCCCCTCGACATCGATGCCCCGGGCAGCGACGTCGGTCGCCACCAGGATCTCGATCTCGCCGCTGCGGAACTTGCCCATCACCCGCTCCCGCTGCGCCTGGCCCATGTCCCCGTGGAGGCCCTCCACGGCGTAGCCCCGCGTCTGCAGGGTGTTCACCAGCTCGTCCACCTTCCGCTTGGTGTTGCAGAAGACCAGGACCGTGCGAAAGGCCCGGAGGTCGATGAGCCGCGAGAGGAGATCGGCTTTGTGCCGCTCCTGCACCTCGAAGTAGTACTGCTCGATCCCCGGCACGGTGAGCTGGCGGTGCGTCACCTTCACCAGGATCGGGTCCCGCTGGAACCGCCGCGCCAGGTCGAGGATCTCCTGCGGCATGGTGGCGGAGAAGAGCACCATCTGCCGCTGGCGGGGAACCCCGCGGAGAATGGTCTCGATGTCGTCGTAGAACCCCATGTCCAGCATCTCGTCCGCCTCGTCCAGCACGACCAGCCGTACGGCATCGAGCGAGAGCGTGCGGCGGCGCATGTGGTCCATCACCCGCCCGGGCGTGCCGATGACGATCTGCACTCCCCGGCGGAGCGCGGTTATCTGCCGATCGATCGGCTGCCCGCCGTAGATGGGGAGGATCTGGATCCCCTTCTTGTAGCGGCCGATCTTGCGGAGCTCGTCGGAGACCTGGATCGCCAGTTCCCGGGTCGGGCAGAGGATGATCGTCTGCACCTGCCGCTCCCGGGGATCGGCCATCTCGAGCGCGGGGATGCCGTAGGCGGCGGTCTTTCCCGTGCCCGTGTACGCCTGCCCGATCACGTCCCGCCGCTCCAGGATCGGCAGGATGGTGCGGGACTGGATGGGGGTGGGCTCTTCGAACCCCATATCCTCGATCGCCCTCCGCACCTCGCGGGTGAGGGGGAGATCGGCAAAAGAGATCGTCTCGGCCGTACGTTCAGCTCTCATCGACTTCCAGACCTGCGACTGCCTAGAGATAATTATTTCGCCGCAGCCAGGCGACCTGCGGCCGGGTGTAGCGGTAGAAGATGTCGCACTTCTCGTCCTGGAAGCTCCAGGGGACCACGATCAGGATATCCCCCTCCCGTATCCAGACCCTCTTCTTCATCTTCCCCCGTATCCGCCCCAGGCGGGTGACGCCATCCCCGCACCGCACCCGGATATGATTGCCGCCCATCATCAGGTCGGCAATCCCGAATATCTCTTTATTCCGTTTCTTTGGCAGCCGTACACGAATGCACTCCGTTCCGGCGTCGTTCACTTCCTCAACATCGAAATCGGTATCTTTGACCGTTCCCTGTTCTTTCCAGTGTGTCAGTTAATCCACTCCAATTTTGAGATTTTGATAATTTCAGTCACCATTAATGTCTGAAGGGTTATACTTTTGCCCTGGAGACCCATAAAGGTATGCACCGCGGGCTGCCCGCTCTGCTGCAGGGCAGTATCGGGTGGATAAAGAGCCCGTTCATCCCGGTGCGGGACGGATATTCCGGATCCAAGGCGCAGGCATATCGTGAACTGCCTTACACCCGACCCGCCCCGAGACCTCAGGAGCAACGCGAAGTTCCAGAGATTACACGCTCTCCATGTTCTATCCAGACAATAGATTCTAAATTTTCAAAACCCATTGTTCCCCTTACTTTATCCCATACTTGGAAATCGGATGACTTCAAAAAGGATTCTCGGCGAATAAAAATCTGGGAGTTATACAAGAAGGAAAGGGAAGGCAACCGACAATATACGCTTTCACCAGATTGATAATCGTCTCTTAAGGTGTACAGCAATGATATCAACATGATACAGAACGATTTTTGTGTAAGCCACATTCAAAAAATGTTACGTGAAAAATTGTTTTGTGCACCATCTGTTACAAGGGATGTAAAATACAGTTCAAAGAGCTCCATCGAAATCCTCCCCCTCGAGAAGAAGGTGAGGGAGGCATCCTCAGGGGAGGGGCGAGACTCCTCCCCCACGTTCGAGCGAGAGAGGCTTCTGGATTCTCAGTACCAGGCCTATCGCACTCGTCCCCTCCCCTCGCCGAGGGGAGGGGGTGGCCTTGCAGGGGCCGCGGGGAGGATCGAAACCACTGTAACCGATAGAATATCCATGGGATAGGTGCAAAAAACAAAGAGCTCTTCTAGCGGTTTATTCGGGTACCAGATGGAGTGTCGCCATCAGGTTCCGGATGTTGAGGGCTCTCGTCTCCGCACCCGTAAACGTGGCCCATCGCTACTATACGGGGGAGGGGGGCGCACTTTATTCCCCATCCCCGCGCTAGGATAGGGCCTGTTCTGGGCCACTGACATAATCCGCACTATACCAGGGAAACGGGCCCTGGATCGTTGGCCGATTACAGAGAACACTGATCCCCGGTTTCCCTATTGCCAGCCTGATATCCGTAGAAGCGGGGTCCGATCCCGTCGCCTGCCCCTCTCGTCCGGCCTGCACGCAACCGCGGAACGACGTCCGGATCCCGTTCTCTCGCCGCCTCTTCTCCCGTCCTGGCACCGCTGCCGTGCCTCGAAGCTGCCAGCAGCTATGTTCGGCGTGGCAGGGAAAAAATGGAGGGCTCGCCCTGCGGGGAGGCGTCCTTCAGCGTGCTCACTGGGGCTTGTACGTCCCCCACTTCTCGAGAGCCTCCCGGAGCTCCGGAGCGGACTTCGCCTTCTCCTCGAGGGAGATCCCCTCCTTCCAGGCCTCGATCGCCTGCATCGTCGCCTTCGCACCGGCCCGGGTGCCCTTCGGGTGCCCGTGGATGCCGCCGCTCACGAGCAGGACGAGATCGGTCCCGTAGATGTCGAGCACGTCCGGCACCAGCCCCGGGTGCAGACCCCCCGAGGAGACGGGAAAGGCGCTCTTGATCGGGCCCCAGTCCTGGTCCAGGATCAGGCGGCCGACCGCCTTCGTCTGCTGCTCCCGCAGGACATCGGCAAGCACGGCGACCTCCGAGCGGGTGCCGACCAGTTTGCCGACCGCGGTCCCGGAGTGGATCTGGCTCACGCCGATCAGCCGCATGATCTTGGCCAGGAACTGCATGCTGATCCCGTGCTTCTCGCTGCGGGTGAACGCCGCGTGCATCGCGCGGTGGGCGTGGATGGCGAGACCCAGATCGGAGCAGTAGTCCCGCAGGGTCATCACCGCCGCCGTCCCGGCGACCACGACGTCAATCATCGCGTAGTTCCAGCCGTGGTCGGCGAGCATGTCGGCCCTTTTTTTCATCACCTCCGTCTCGGCGGTGATATTGATCAGGGCGGACTTCTTCTCGCCGGTCTCCTGCTCGGCCCGGTCCCGCAGGCGGGTCAGCTGCTCCACCCGCTCGTCGAAGGGGTTGAACGAGGTCGACGTCAGGTTCTCGTCGTCTTTTACAAAGTCAAAACCGCCCATCCAGGTCTCGTAGCCGACCTCGGCATGCTCTCTGGCGGTAAATCCCACTTTGGGCTTCGGCACCGCTCCCGTGAGCGGGCGGTCGTGGACGTTCAGCATCCGGCGGATGCCGTCCATGCCGAAGGGCGGTCCCCGGAAGTTGCGGACGTAGGCGGGCGAGAGGGTGGCGTCGATCAGCCGCAGGTTCGCGACGCCCTTCATCCCGAAGATGTTGCCGGCGATGCCGCTCATCAGCTGGGCTGCGTTTCCCGCCTCCCAGAGGTCGAGGGGATAGGCAATTTTGACGTAGTTGCCGTCGATCTCGAAGGCCTTCGCCTGAAGATCCTTCATGCGGGGCGGGAGCTGGAAGAGCGTGGTCCAGGTGCCGGTCGAGCTCTCCGAGGCGATCCGTCCGACCGCCTCCTCCTTGCTCATCCCGGCCGCCGGTTCGAAGTAGTAGAGGCATACCAGCTCGTCCTTCGCCGGCTCGTAGCCGATATCGACGAAGTCCATGTACCAGTCGATTGCCATGGATGTACACCTTTGAAGGTTACAGACGGTCAACGTTTAATAACCTTGCACCCCGGTGGATTCTTCCCGGGGCTCAGGAGGGCTGCTCTGGAACAGGCGGCGCTGCGATGACGGGACGGGGGAACGCGACCCCGTCTGAGAAAGGCTCGGCATGGATGCCGGCACGGCGCATTTCGCTCCGCAAACAAGTATTTCGGTACCGAGACGAAATAAGAACCTGCGAAGAGTGCCTGCATGTCCCGATACGATCCCGTGCCGTCGCGGGAGGGGACGCACGCCTCCAGGTCGCGGTCCAAGTCGGATGGTTGAGATGACGCATACAGATCCCCCGATACCCGAACACCCGCCCCTGGTCGAGTTCAGGAACGTCAGCGTGGTTCGGGGTGGCAGAAAGCTGCTGGACTCCGTCTCGGTCACGATCGACGAAGGCGAGAATGTCGCCATCCTGGGGCCGAACGGGGCCGGAAAGACGTCGTTTGTCAGGACCATCGCTCGGGAGTACTATCCTGTAGCGCCGGACGGCGATACGATCTTCCGCTTCCGGGGCAGGAGGGCCTGGGACGTGTTCGACCTGCGGCCCCTGCTCGGCATCGTCTCCAGCGATCTGCAGCATGCGTTCGTGCAGGAGATTGCCGCACGAGACGTGATCCTCTCGGGTTTCTTCAGCAGCATCGGCCTCTTCCGCCACGCCGTGACTCCGGCGATGGAGGAGAAGGCCCGCTCTGTCATGCGGTTCCTGGAGATCGAGCACCTGCAGGACCGTCCCATGACCACGCTCTCGTCCGGAGAGGCCCGACGGTTCCTGATCGGGCGGGCACTGGTGCACGATCCAAAAGCCCTTCTCCTCGACGAGCCCACCACCAGCCTGGACCTGCACGCCCTGCACGCCTTCCGCCAGACGCTGCGGAAGATCGCACGGGCCGGTACCGCCATCGTTCTGGTCACGCACAACCTGCACGACATCCTCCCGGAGATCCCCCGGGTGATCCTGATGAAGGAAGGGCGGTTCTGGCGGGACGGGCCCAAGGCGGAGCTGCTGACCGACGGGACCATCGGCGAGCTGTTCGACGTGCCGGTGCACGTGCGGGAAGAGGACGGGTGGTACTATGCGACGGGATACTGAACGGCCGCAGTTCGGAGACCGATCCGGATCGGCGACCTCGTGCCGGCGATAGAGGAGAACGGCGCAGGGTTCCTGCAGGAACCGCCGGATCGCTGCACGGCCCCCATACCGTTCACGGGGGTCGTCTACCTCCTGCGGGGGATGGCGGTCTTTCTGCGGTGTGCATCGGGGGATGCAGAAGGTGCAAAAGCGGCAGTGTCGGACCGTGAGACGATAGGGCAGTCTCGCACCTGTATGCCGCAATCCCTCCGACCATCTCACTTCAGCCGCATGCGCCGTGCCGCATGCTTTGCCAGCGCCACGATTGCCAGAATGGGGGGTCCTCCCGGTGCCGCCGGCAGCACCGAGGCGTCCGCAACGTACAGCCCGCTCACCGCCGTCTCCAGATCTGTATCCACCGTCACGCCGATCCTCGCGGTTCCTCCCGGATGCGGGCCCCGCAGCGGGGCGATCCCGAACGTCGCGGGGTTGGCGCCGGCTTCCCGGAGGATGGCGCCCGCGATCGCGGCCCCGCCGGCGATGCGCTCGGCGTCCCGGGCGGTCACCCCTTTTCTGACGGTCTCGCCGACGGTGCCGGCGTCGTCGTCGCGGATCTTCACCATCATCCCGAGGATGTCGCCCGGGCCGACCTGCAGGCCCCGGTCCCTCATCAGGGTCAGCAGCTGCCTCGAGTAGTGGGACATGAGGAGTCCGCCGCCGAAGGGGATGTACGCCCCCATCGGGACGTCGTTGTTGAACCCCACCCCCCGGCACACGCCGCCGATGGTCGCGAAGGTGTCGGCAAAGAGCGGGGAGGTGGGGAGGCCCAGGGGGGCGAGGAGCCCCGGCGTCTCCAGGGCTCCGGCCGCGAGCACCACCCGATCGTCGGCGATCTCCCGCCCCGCGCACCGCACGCCGGCGACCTCGCCGTGCCGCACGAGCACCGCGTCGACCTTCCTCTCCGTGATCACCTTCGCCCCGTTCTCCTCGGCCTCGCGGACGTAGCGGGCCGAACTCCAGCGGGCCCCGGCAGGGCAGCCGAACCCGCACATCCCGTCCCGGATGCACCGGACGGGATCGATGAACTTCGGCATCTTATGGACCGGGAATCCGAGCGTCCTGGCGGCATCCATGATGCGCTGCGTGCCCTCGCCGATGAGCGCGTCGGGCAGCTCCTTCACCCCGAGCTCCCGCTCGGCCTCCGCGAACTCCCGCGAGAGGTCGATGCCGAGGGCCCGGAGTTCCGGCTCCAGGCACCGCAGTCCGTTCCCGGCGGAGACGGTCGTCGTGCCGCCGAGGCAGAAGACCCGCATCAGCTTGATGCCGGCGTCCACGTTGGCATAGTACCGGAGGGCGTCGCGCTCCGCGATGACCGGGCCCCGCTCGATCAGCAGGACCTCGTGCCCCTGCGCCGCCAGCTCCTTCGCGACCGTCCCGCCGCCGGCACCGGAGCCGACCACGATTGCCATACACAGACAGGAGGATTTCAGTTGATAAAAATCTACCCGGAAGAGCTCAAAAGACCGTATGCGCTGGAAAGGCGAGCGCGTGGGGGCGGCGTCGAATGCGGAAAGGGCGGGGCGTCCCACGAGCGGGCGGTCTCGCCCATCGGCAGACCACCCCGCTATCACCGCATCTTCGTGAAGTCGTCCAGAACGGACTGGATCGCGGCGAAGTACTCGTCGAGATCGGAGGGCTTGACGATATGCCGCCAGATCGGTCGTTCCTGGAGTTCTGCCCGTTCTCCCGTGTTGGCGGATCCCGTCAGCACCACGACCGGGATCCGCTGCAGTCGCTCGTCGGCCCGGAGTTCATCCAGAAGCTCCAGCCCGCTCCGGCGGGGGAGGTGCAGGTCCAGGAGGATGAGATCTGGCGGGGGTGCATCGGTATACGGCCCTTCCCGGTGCAAGAACGCCGCCGCCTCTTCGCCGTCGTTCGCCACCACAAGGTGACCGGGCGTCGCTGACTCTCGGAGGGCTTCCTCTGTCAGTTTGGCGTCTGCGGGGTTGTCTTCGACGAGCAGGATCTCGATCGGCTTCATGAACGGTCACCCGCCTCTGGCGTGGATTGCCGCACCGCGGGGAGCGTGAAGTAGAACGTCGATCCCTTCCCGACCTCGGACTCCACCCCGATCCGGCCCCCGTGCCGCTCGACGATCCGCTTGACGATGGCGAGCCCGATCCCGCTGCCCTCGTACCGTTCCCGTCCGTGCAGCCGCTCGAAGACGACGAAGATCTTCTCCCGGTACTCCGGTTCGATCCCGATCCCGTTGTCTGCCACCGAGAACAGGACCTTGCCGTCCTGCTGCCGGGCAGATATGTGGATCGTCACGGGGACATCCGCCCTGCCGAACTTGATGGCGTTCCCGACGAGATTCTGGAAGACCTGGCGGAGCTGGGAGGGATCGGCCAGAACGGTCGGCAGGGGATCCTGCGTGACCGCAACGCGTCTCTCTTCGATCGAGAGCTTGAGCGTCTCCAGAGTCTCCTGGAGAACGGCCCCGGCATCCGTGGGTTCGAACGACGTAGCCCGGGAATGGACCCGCGAGTATTCGAGCAGATCCATGATCAGCGTCTGCATCCTCTTTCCGCCCTGCTCGATGAATCGCAGAAAGTCCTCGGCGTCGGAGTCGAGTACCCCGCCGCAGCGGCGGGAGAGCAACTGGGCATAGTTCGTGATCATCCGCACCGGCTCCTGGAGATCGTGGGACGCAACGTAGGCGAACCGTTCCAGTTCCGCGTTGCTCTGCTCGAGGTTCTCCAGGGATCTCTTCAGCGCCTCTTCAGCACGCTTGCGTTCGGTGTTGTCGATCATGTAGCCCTTCGTTCCGACGAGGCTGCCCCCGCCATCGAAGACGCCGATGATGTTCTCGATCACGGGGATGGGCCTGCCGTCCTTCCGCTTCCGCAGCCGCTCATGCCCATCGAGTCTCTTCTCCCTCTCGAGACGCGAGAGAAGCTCCTCGCGCTCAGCTGGATCGGCATAGATGTCCAAAACGCTGGACGACCGCGCCTCTTCCAGGGAGCAAAACCCGAACATCCGCAGAAACGCCGGATTGCAGTCCAGGATATCGCCTGCGCGCGAGCAGAAGAAATTTCCGGTGATATCTTCGTTGAAGAGGCTCCTGTACTTCTCCTCGCTCTCCCGCAGGGCATCTTCGACGCGCTTTCTATCGGAGATATCGCGGACGTACTCGATCACCCCGAAGAGCGTGCCGGTCCGCTCGTCGACCAGCGGGAACGAGTAGAGGTCGAGCCATCCCGTCGCCTCGCCGCCGGGCCCGCTCTTTCGCACCAGCTCGTACGCGGGTTCTCCCGTCGCGAGAGTGCGGAGCGAAGGGCACGACTCGCAGGGCTGCCCTCTTCCGTGGTATGCTTCATAGCACTTCTTCCCGGCGAGCGGCATGCGGTGGGCATACCAGTCCTCCATGGTATGGTTCACCCGCAGAACGGACATGTCGCGGTCGAGGATACTGATCCCGTCCTGGATGCTGTGAAAGATATCGTTCAGGAACTCCTCGCGCTTCTGGAGAGCGCGTTCGACCTGCTCCCGCTCCTCGATCTCGCGGTGAAGGGACTCGATGGTGCGGTTGAGTTCGACGGTCTGCGAGGCCACGAGACGTTCGAGCTGCCGCCGATGGATCTCGACCTCCTCCTCGAGCTGCCGGCGTGCCGTGACGTCCCTGGCGGTCCCGATCACGCGTTCCGCACGCCCGGAGATGTCGAAGACGACTTTTGCATGCACCTCTATCCACCGCACCTCCTCCATCGGCAGCACGAGGCGGAACGTATCCCGATACGAGCCGTCCCGATTCTCGGAGCGGATCGTCGTCTGCACCGCCTCGTCGATGCGGGACCGGTCCTCGGGATGTATCAGGTTCCTGAACCGCTCGAAGGTCACGGGATGCAGACCGGCAACGTCCCGGAAGGCGGGTTCGAGATCCGTCAGACCGCTGATGCGGTCCCGGCAGATATCCCATTCCCAGATCGACGTTCCGGAGGCGACGAGGGCGAACCGCAGACGTTCGGAACTCTCGCGCAGTCTCTCTTCCATCTGCTCCTGGACGATTCCAGACCCGATGAGATCGGCGACTGCTTCCAGGGCCTGGATCTCCGGGAACGTCCAGACGCGATCGCATCGGCACTCATCGAATCCGACGAGCCCCCGCACGTTCCCCTCCGCCCGGATGGGGACCAGGATGAGGGATCGGATCCCCTGCGGTTCGAACACATCCCGATCCGATGGGTGAAGGTCCTGCAGCGTGGCAATCGCCGTCTGACCGTTCTCGAGCACCCGGCGAAGCAGGGGAGCGGGGCCGTCCCTCCCCGGG
Organism: Methanomicrobiales archaeon; assembly: GCA_034679905.1. GTDB lineage: Archaea > Halobacteriota > Methanomicrobia > Methanomicrobiales > JACTUA01 > JASEFH01. Next base: position 13,898 of record JAXDAH010000057.1, read on the forward strand.
GGGTCCTGGAGCTGAGGGTCCCCCCGAGGAGGGGCGATGCCGGGCGCCGTCCATTCGGATATCCGGCAGATCCGCTCCGCGCCGTCGTGGCACGCGAGGATATAGACCCGACTGACATCCGCGGCCCTGCCCAGACGCTCCAGAATCCCCGGCATGCTCGCTGAAATCGCGTGGTTTCGCAGGAAACAGTGCGCAGAGAAGTTCAGCGCCTCGAGGATTGAATCCCGGCGCTTCAGGGCCTCTTCGGTCCGTTTTCGTTCCGTGATGTCGCGGGAACTGATGACGAGGCACCGCATGACGGGATCGTCGAGCTGGTTGCTCCCTGTCGATTCCAGGTACACCCAGGATCTATCCTCGTGCCGGAACCGGAACTGGGGCGACAGCGTCGTCCCCGGTCCGGTCACGGCCCGTGCGAAGGCTTCGCGCACAGCAGCCAGATCGTCCCGGTGGACGTAGTCGAAGATGGAGGTGCCGACCCGCTTCCCCGCGGGATACCCGAGGATCCGTCGGGTCGCCGGGCTCTCGTAGAGGATCCTCCCCTGCGCATCGACCATCGTGATGATATCGGAGGAGCTCTGGACGGCCGAACGGAATCGCGCCTCTTCCTCGCGGAGAGCCCTCTCGAGACGCTTCCGCTCGGTGATGTTCCGCAGGTTGACGAGTATCGCCTCCGTGCCCTGGATGGCGATCTTCGTCCCGAGCCCCTCTATCCACCTCTCTTCTCCCTTCAGGTTCTGGATCCGGTACTCGTTCAGGAACCCTCCCTCGCCGCCCTTCACGCGTTCGATGTCCAGAAGAACGGCGGGAAAGGAGTCCGGATGCACGAATCCGAGAACGTTCCTGCCGATAGCGTCCCCGGGATCCCCGAAGCCCACCAGCGCTGCCCCGGCTTTATTGGTGAACAGAACCGTTCCGTCCCAGTCCAGCACGACGATCGCATCGAGTACGGAATCGATCAGGGAGCGGAGAAATTGGTCCCTCTCGTAGCCCGTCTCCGTCGGTCGCTCCTGGAATAGATCCTGGAGTACCGCGGATCTCCTGTCCCGGGGAGAGAGCTTCCGGGTACCCCCGCCCCGGTGCATCGGGGCATTCTCATGCGGGCGAACCATACAGCATGCTATTGAGTACTCTGAAAATTCACGACGTCGATATATATTGATTGGCACGCTGAAGATTCATCGATCCGATGAATGGCTCCGCTCTCCAGCGCGGGGGGATCCCCTTCCGAGCGGGTGGGCCTCGAGAAAGAGTTAAAAAAATTCCCCCATTACGGGTATCGTCTCCTCTATCCTTCACGGTCTTCTGGCGGGATTTCGCCGTGATAGCTCCCCTGCAGCGGGGGATCCGCGACCGTCCCGGCACCGGCAGGCAGACGAGGGGTGGGCATGCTTAAACCCGCGCCGGCAGGTGCCTGCGCGAGAGAGGGGCTGCACTCGTGGCGACTCCCCGCGGGAACCGGGAGGGCCCGGAGGCGATCCGGCCGGTCTTCTCATCTGCGAACGTACGCCCCCCTGGATGAGGGCCCTTCTCCGACAGCTCGAACGGCCGGCAGGGTGAAGTAAAAGGTAGATCCCTTTTCGACCTCGGACTCAACCCATATGCGCCCGCCGTGCCGCTCGACGATCCGTTTCACGAGCGCCAGCCCGATCCCCGTCCCCTCGTACTGGTCCATGCGATGGAGCCGCTGGAAGATGACGAAGATCCGATCGTAGTACTGCGGCTCGATGCCGATACCATTGTCCGTCACCGAGAACCGGACCATGCCGTCCTGGAGCCGGGCAGCAATGCACACTTCCGACAGGACACCCAACCGCCGGTACTTGAGGGCATTGCCGATCAGGTTCTGGAAGATCTGGCGGAGCTGGCCGGGATCGGCCATCACGGTTGGGAGCAGATCCACCGAGATGGTGACGCCATCCGCCACGGTCTGGGTCTGCAGGCCGGCCAGGGCCTCCTCGACGGCAACATTGGCATCCGTGGGGCGGAACTCCATGCCTTTTGTATTGACACGCGAGAACTCCAGCAGGTCGTTGACCAGGCGCTGCATCCGCTTGCCGCCCGTGACGACGTACTGGATGTACTCGTCCGCATCCTTATCGAGCCTGCCCCCGTATTTGCGTTCCAGGAGCTGGGCGAATGTCACCATCGTGCGGAGCGGCTCCTGCAGGTCGTGGCTGGAGATGTAGGCGAACCGTTCGAGGTCTTCGTTGCTGCGCTTGAGACGTTCGGCGTACGCTTTCAACTGCTTCTCCGTCCGTTTACGCTCGGTGATATCCGTGAGAATGGCAATGGCCCCGACGATAGCCCCCCTGCCATCGCGGATGGGGGCTGCTGACGTATTCACCCAGAGCGGTTCCTGGCCCAGGTGGGTCACCATCACCTCCTCCCCCTGCACCGTCTCTCCGCGCAACGCCCGGTAGTACGGGGTCGCCTCTTGTGGCAACGGTGTCCCATCCGGCCGCAGGACTCCAAAGGTCGCCATGCGTTTCTCGAAATCGATGCGGTCCAGAGAGGGCGAGATTCGGCTGACCATCTTCTGTACCGCTTCATTGATCCGAATAATGGCACCGGTGCGATCATAGATGATGACGCCCGATGCAATCGATGCGAGTGTTGCATCCAGTTCGGTGGCTCTCAGATGCTCTTTTTCCAGAGCAGCACAGAGGTCCGCTTCAGCCCGCTTGCGCCCGGTAATATCGCGAATCACGATCTGTCCGTGGGGAACGCCATCGATAGGCATGAGAGAGCCGGTCGTCTCCGCATCGATGGTCGTCCCATCGAGGCGAACGATCTGGATTGCGAGCGGGGGGATGCATCCCTTCTCCTGCAGCTCGCGGATACGCGCTTCGACGATCGCCCGGTACTCGGGGTGA
>JAXDAH010000058.1:0-4789 GCA_034679905.1 Methanomicrobiales archaeon
ACTTCTAGAGACGCGAGATTACCTGGATCGCCTGATCACGTATGCAAATGCGCCGATCATCGTATGGGATCCCGATCTCAGAATTTCGCGATTCAACGCTGCCTTCGAGCACCTTACCGGCTATACCGCAGATGAGGTTATCGGCCGGAACCTCACCGTCCTGTTTCCGACGGATAGCCGTGAAGCGTCTATGAAGAAGATCCAGCGCACCATTACCGAACACTGGGAGTCTGTGGAGATTCCTATCCTGCGAAGAGACGGGGGGATCAAGATCGCGTTGTGGAACTCGGCGAACGTCTATGACAAGGAGGGGAAGACACTCCGTGCGACGATCGCGCAGGGTCAGGACATCACCGAGCGCAAACAGGCAGAAGAAGCCCTCAAAGGGTATACCGAACGCCTCAAACGCAGCAATGAAGATCTCGAGCGGTTCGCCTATATCTCCAGCCACGACCTCCAGGAGCCCCTGCGGACCATCGTCACCTTCACCCAGCTGCTGGAGCGCCGGTACAAGGGCAAGCTCGATGCGGATGCGGATGAATACCTTCGGTACCTTGTATCCGGCGGAAAAAGGATGCAGAGCCTCGTCCAGGATCTGCTGGAGTTCTCCCGGGTCAATACCAAAGGTATGGACCTCCTCCCGTACGATACAACAGCCGTGGTTGAGGATGCCCTTGCCTTCATCCATTCGAAAGTCCAGGAGAGCGGTGCGACCATCACCTGCGATCCGCTTCCCGTGGTAATGGCCGATCCCAACCAGCTCCGGCAGATCTTCTCCAATCTGATCAGTAATGCCATCAAGTTCCACAAACCGGATGTCCCACCTCAAATTCACATCTCCTCCACAAGTCGGGATGGCATGGTGCAGTTCTCGGTGGCCGACAACGGGATCGGGATCGAGCCCCAGTACTTTGAGCGGATCTTCGTCATCTTCCAGCGGCTGCATGGGATGGACGCCTATGAGGGAACAGGGATCGGCCTGGCCATCGTGAAACGCATCATCGATCGGCACGGCGGCCGGATCTGGGTCGAGTCGGAGTTGGGAAAGGGGTCCACGTTCCACTTCACCGTGCCGGCGACGAAATGCTCCAACGAAGAGCTTCCCTCGTCAGGAAGCCTGTGATAGCCGAATACGGGGGGATCTCTGAACACATTGCCAATATTCGGATCCGAACGCCGCTTTCTGAATAGGAGGCCGAGATTGTCGGCTTTAGGGTACGGGAAAGAGTATCATTCTAGATCACGATCTGCCAGCCGTTCTCCGATAATCGAGCGAAGGTCCTATCCCTTGGGATCTTCCGGTTGGATCGCGCTCCGATCGGAAGGCGCTATCCGTCTCAGCGCTCCTTCAACCAACGCAGAATGGCAGCAAGGGCCTCCGGATCCAGGATGCGCCCCTCGTCGTTGTAGCGTGCGGCAACCTCGGCAGCCGCCAGTGCATCCCGCGGTCGCTCCTCGTATTTGAGCACATGATCCGCGTTTTCCGGGTATGCAAAGGTTCCGTTGCCGCGACCGGCCGTCGCCGCTTCGAGAGGTCTGCCATCCGCCTGCCAGTCGACCTGGATATCCTTCTTCCCGATGACAACGAGGATGGGCTCGGAGACCTGCGCCACCAGCGCGGCAGGATCTGCCGACCAGAGTTCGCGGGTGAACGGCAGATTGGCGGGAGCCGCCAGGCCGAGAAGGAGGAGCCGTGCTCCTTCGGGGAGCGCCGGATCGGGCACGACGGGTTCGCCGCGCTCGAATGCGGAGACTGCTGCGCTGTAGTGGCTCATCAGCCGATCCCCGTCCGGGAGCTGCTTCAGCTGGGCTTCCACCTGGGTTCTCGCTACCTGGCGGATGGAGCGGCCCGGTACACCCGTGAGCACGAGTGCGGAGAACGGTATGTCGGAGGACTGCAGCTGGTAGTTCAGGGCGTGAATGGCCCCTTCGCTGCTGGTCAGCACGAACAGGCGGGAGACATCGGTGTCAGCAGCGAGCAGATCGACAGCTCCTTTCAGCTCGTCTGCGTGGCTCTGCATGCTGATCCTGCCGGACAAAAGGGGGAGATTCTCCTGTAGGTGGGGCCCGGAAGCCCGCTTGTCGTAGCGCAGAGTCACAAACCCAGCACGGGTGAGCGCCTCCGCGAGCAGCCTCCCGCTGCAGTTCGTCCCCGTAATGAGCGGCGAGCACCAGTCCCGGTCGGTCGGCCCGCTGCCGGCGACAAAGACGATCCCCGGCCAGGGGCCCGTACCGTCCGGTCGTGTCCGGGTCCCGTGGACCGGGATGCCGTCCACGTCCCCGGTCACCACCACACGCTCATACTCGTGCTGCTTTTCCCCCAAGCGGCCCGTGTCACGTTCCTGCATGTTCGAACACTCCCGACTCTGCCCTTATTCTGGTGCTGATCGATATGGAGTTAAGCCCGAAGAAGAGGTCGTGACCCGGATACGATGGCATTCGCTGCATAGGTCTTACCTGAATCCCCTCTTTTTATTTATCATTTCAGGGTGGGGAAAAAGTGGGCGTCCGTAATGAAGATAGGAACAAGAGGCCCCATGGAGCAACCAGGACTGTTTCAGGGGGCTCTATCTCCCTGGGTCGATACTGACATTCTTCACTGGAGAGGAGCTGTGATAAAAATGAGGGGTTCAGGTACCAGCCCCATTTCCCGTGCCGATCGCCGTCCCCGGGGACAATGCGAAGGAGCCGTGAAACCAATCGCTCCGGGGTGGATGACCTGAATGCCAGTCCACCGCTCACCGGCTGGGGAATCGCCTCGCTCCGCAGGGCATCCACGCGCACCGTGCCATCACCAACGCCCCGGGAGCCGACAGGATCGAGAGGGGGGGGACTGCGCCGCCTTCGTCTCGAGAGAGCGGACGGGGATGTCCACGCTCTACTAAGGAGAGCTCGGGACCGCCATCCCGATCGGGGGGCGTTCTGGGTTGCGGGGGATATCGTGGCGTATACTCCCCGCGATACCTGCGTCGGCGAGCTCGTGGCGTCATGCCGAAGGATTCTGTCTGACATGGGGGGGTAGTCGACCTTCTGGATGGTCGATCCTGCTCGCCACGCTGGATACCCGCTACCGAATGGTTGGCGGGTATACCGGGGACGTCTTCCGGCATCGGGAGGAAGCCGAGCGGAGAAGATGTAATGCCCGTCGCTTCCAGCTATGGCCGCGTCTGGCGGGAAGCCCGGCGCGAACGCAACCGCCAGGCAGTCGAGCCTTAGTCCAGCGGACCTTGCCGGGGTATGCTTCGGCATTCCCTGCACCTTCGCAGATCCGGCAGCGGACGGAATCCGTCTGGATACCCGTATGCTCGCGCGCGGGAGGAGCCCTTACAACGAACCGTCGCACGAATCCCGCGCCCGGTCCGGTCGCTCGACAGCAGCCCTCTGGCCGGTATGCTGACAGCCACCTGCGTCCTTAGTGGCCGCATAGAGAGCCGTTCGAGGGTATCGATGCCTCGGCTCGATCGATCGCCGATCTGTGCGCAGCCATACCGGCCGGGTCGTCGCGGAATCGAATCTGCATTTCACCATGACCCCTACCGGCGTGGGGCGCTTGACCTCGTGCAGCGGCCGCTGGATGCCTCCTGCCGCTTCTTCCAGAGGTACGGGAAACACCTTTTTAATACTGAACGTAGAAGCTACCACATCACAGCTTTTACCCGAGCTCGATAGGAGCTGCATGTCAATATCCCCTCACAGGCATCCAGAGAGAATCCAGAAGGCGGGGGAGGAAGAGGAGGCGCAGCACACCGCCGCCGACGCGGATCGGCTCGTTCGTGAACGGACCGCAACGCCCCAGCTAGAGATCGAAACGCTTCGGCGGGAGATTGCAGCCCTTCGGCAGAGTGAACAGATTCTTCGGGAGAATGAAGCGAAGTACCGGCTGATCGCCGATTATACCAACGACTGGGAGGCATGGATCGCCCCCGACGGGTCCTACGGCTATGTCTCGCCGTCCTGCGAGCGCATCACCGGATACGCGAGTTCCGAATTCCGTGCAGATCCGATGCTGATGCAGAGGATTCTCCATCCGGAGGATCGGGTGCACTGGAATCAGCACAGCTGGGATAGCAGCGTCAACCGGGCAGATCCCTGCCAGATCGATCTTCGTATCGTCACAAAGAGGGGAGATACGCGATGGATCAGCCACTACTGCCAGCCCGTTGTATCGCCGGACGGCGAATTCCTGGGAAGACGGGTAAGCCATCGGGATATTACGGCCCGCAAACAGGCAGAAGAGGCCCTCCGTGCGGCGATTGCGTATGACCGTGGCCTGATCGAGGCGAGCCTGGATCCCCTTGTCACCATCAGTGCGGAGGGGACCATCAGCGATGTCAACGCAGCAACGGTTGAGGCGACCGGCTTCTCGCGTGTGGAGCTGATCGGCACGGACTTCTCGAACTACTTCACGGACCCCGAAAAAGCCAAAGCGGGATACGAGAAGGTGTTCCGCGACGGCTCGGTGACCGACTACGACCTCGAGATCCGCCACCGGGACGGGTGGACAATCCCGGTCCTTTACAACGCAACCGTATACCACGATGCATCGGGCGCGGTCGCCGGCGTGTTTGCCGCCGCGCGCAATATTGCCAGGTGGAAGAAGGCCGAAGAAGAGCGGTCGCGCCTGGCAGCCATTGTAGACAACTCCGACGATGCAATCATCGGGAAAACCCTGGACGGCATCGTCGCGAGCTGGAACGCCGGCGCGGAGCGGCTGTAGGGGTATACAGCGGAAGAGGCGATTGGGCGGCATATATCCTTCCTCCTACTGCCGGATCAGGTCGACGACATC
>JAXDAH010000059.1:0-8443 GCA_034679905.1 Methanomicrobiales archaeon
GGCGCTGTGCTTGCTGGGGGGGGGGGGGGGGGCGCGCCGCCGCCCCGGCCCCCGCGGCTGGGGGGCCGCTGCCCGCGCCGGGGCGCACGCCTGGGGCCTCTCCCTATTCCCCACGACAGACGCGCTCCACGCCTGCTCCAATACCGTCACGGCGATCTCCTACCCGGAGGGCGTCGCGGACAAGGACCTGCGGGCGAACGTGCGGAGCCTCGGGGTGGAGATCGCGGGAGGACAGGACCACCTGAAGGGCAAGATCTTCCGCATCGGCCACATGGGCGCCGTGGGGGCGACGGAGATCATGGCGACGGTCGCCGCCGTGCAGAGTTCCCTTCGGGCGCTCGGCTACGCGATCGAGGGCGACGGCGTGGAGGCCGCCGGCGGGGTGCTGCGATGAAGATCGGGGTGGCGGACACGACCTTTGCTCGGGTGAACATGGGACGGATCGCGATCGACGAGTTAAAGCGGCATGCCAGCCTCTCGATCGAGCGCTACACCGTGCCCGGCATCAAAGATCTGCCCGTCGCCTGCAAGAAACTTTTAGAGGAGCGCGGCTGCGATCTGGCGATGGCGCTCGGCATGCCCGGCGCCGCCGAGAAGGACCGCATGTGCGCCCACGAGGCCTCCCAGGGCCTCATCCGCGCCCAGCTGATGACCAACAAGCACATCATCGAAGTCTTCGTGCACGAGGACGAGGCCCGGGACGAGCGGGAGCTCGCCTGGCTCGCCGAGCAGCGGACCCGGGAGCACGCCGTCAACGCGGTCAAACTCCTCCTCTACCCCCGGGACCTGGAGAAGGAGGCGGGGACCGGGCAGCGGCAGGGCTTTCCCGACGTCGGCCCGGCCCGCCGCTGACGGCGCTTCCCGGTCCACGACCCCATCTGTTTTCATCGGCGGGGAAGCTGGATCCTTCTCGGTTGACCTTCGGCCGCGATGGCTCGAATGGGGCATCTTCTTATATGAACGCGGATATCTAACCAGCAATGGCGTTAGAAGAGGGTATACGGTCTGCCGTGGAGGCCCCGATAGCGTGCGTCGCCGGCGGGGACGAGCACCGCGTGTGGGCGTTCGGCACCATGTGCGGGGGGCCTCGATACCGGGGTTCCTGTTTTAGCCCCGGCAGCAGGGGAGATGCAGCATGGCAACCCTGAAGGATATTTCGATACAGGCCCGATGGGAGATTGCATCGCGCATTCTGACATACATGCCGTTTCTCTTTCTCGAGGGGCTTGCAGAGCCGTACGATAAAGATGCCGGAGAGCGGATGGATGCCGTCTTCCGCGACATCGCGCAGGAGCTGCGCCGCATCGCAGACGAGTACGATATGCCCAGAGACGATGCAGCCGGCCTCGTCCAGACGCTCGGGACGCTGTCTGTCGTTCTCTTCGGCTCCGGGTTCGAGACCCCGCTGATCGAGGGCGTTCCCGAGGAGACCGTCATCCGCTTCACCGCATGCCCGATGTGCACCCTCGCGCGGGAGAGAGGGCTCCGCGAGGAGGACGCCGGCGTCCTCTGCGCATCCTACGTGCCGGCCGTGATCGAGGCGCTCAATCCCGAGTACCGCGTCGAGGTCCACGACGCGATGTGCCGCGGCTCGCTCTTCTGCGAGATGGTCATCCTGCGGAGACAGGCCTGAATCGCGCGATCCCCGGCTCCGCTGCGCGGGAGCGGGCTGCCCTTCAGGTGGTGCGGCTCCCCGCCACGGAGCCGCGGGGTCGTCCCGCAGGCGACTCGACGACCTCACTGCCCATGACCTATCCGCAGTGCGGTCGATGCGTCCCGGGCTCTTCCCCCGCCGAGGAGCAAATCTCCCGATCGCCTCTCGTCCGGCTGGGCCTGCAAGGGGAGTGCGGGCACGGCTCGTCAGTGCCACGTTCTCGGGCTCATCGGAGCAGCGGGATCGGGAACAACGCCTCCTCTATGTCGCGGCCATTCGCAGGATGGGGCGCCGCTATGGGCGAGCGGCATACGAGGGTGAAGCGTTCGTAATCCTGGGCGGAACCGGTTTCTCCCACCCCCTCATACTGGCAGTAGGCCTGGAGACAATCGGATCGGTAGTATCCGCCGCGGATCGAGAGATAGCCCTGCTCATTCTCGGTCGGCAGGCGGAGTTCCACTCGGGCTCGATCCATACCAAAATCTGCCCGGTTGTTCCTTGTATAGGCCCTATCGCATCAGAGAGGGTCCAGAGGGGGAGGGGGGCGCACCCCTTCTCCCCCTGTGCCCCACCCCCGCGTACGATAGCCTCCAGGGGGGGGTGGAATGGAAGTAGAACTCCAACCGTTCTCTCACCCCCGCTGGTCGCGATGGAGCGGTTATGCAAGAAGAGAGTCCCTCTACTCTCCCGCGAACATGAGATGGCCTCCTTGCATCATCGGTTATTCGCCACACCGCTCTTCGCCATGCCGGCGAGAGAGAAAAACCGCACGTGCTGGATACCGCCGGGGGCATGCATTCGGATGGGCGTGCACGTCCGCGGGGGCTCGGAATCGGGCAGCGGCCCCGGCGCCCGCCCCCCGCGGCATGCATGAGCCGCCTTAAAATAGACCTGGAGATTATATTAGAGGGAGGATTGGAATGACGATAAAGCTGGGATTTGTTGTCTCGGAGTTCAACCGGGACATCACCTACTTGATGGAGATCGACGGACGGGAGCACGCGAAGTTCCTGGGCGCCGACGTCGTGGATACGCTGTACGTACCGGGCGCCTACGACGTCCCCATCGCGGTGAAGAAGATGCTGGAGGCGGGCGAGGTGGACGCGGTGGTCACCCTCGGCGCGGTGATCGAAGGCGCCACCCAGCACGACGAGATCGTGCTGCAGCACGCCGCCCGCAAGATCATGGACCTGGGGCTGGAGTACGGCAAACCCGTCACTCTCGGCATCTCCGGGCCGGGCATGACCCGCCTGGAGGCGCAGGAGCGGATCGACTACGCCCGCCGTGCGGTCGAGTCGGCGGTAAAACTGGTCCAGCGATTGCGATGAGACCCCTCTCCGAGAAGGTTGCCGGCATCGCCCCGTCTGCCACGATCGAGATCTCGGACGAGGCCAAGCGGATGAAGCGGAGGGGGCTCGACGTCATCTCCCTCTCCATCGGCGAGCCGGACTTCGATACCCCGCAGCACATCAAGGATGCCTGCTGCGCGGCGCTCGCCCGGGGCGAGACCCACTATGCCCCGAGCAACGGCATTCCGGAGCTGCTCCACGCGATAGCCGAGAAGATCCGCACTGAGAACCGCATCGAGTGCCGGCCGGAGGAGGTGATCGCCACCTGCGGCGCCAAGGACGCGATCCGCGAGGCGATGGAGGCGGTCCTCAACCCCCAGGACGAGGTGATCCTGATCGACCCGGCCTGGGTCTCCTACGAGCCGGACATCCAGCTGGCCGGGGGGCGGGCGGTGCACCACCCCCTGAATATGAAGACCTTCCAGCTCGACGACACCGTAATGGAGCGGATCACCCAGCGGACCAAGATGGTCGTGGTCAACTCCCCCTCCAACCCCACGGGGGCGGTTCTCAACCGCCGATCCCTGCAGCTGGTGGCCGATCTCTGCCAGGACTACGACCTCTTCGCCCTGTCGGACGAGATCTACGAGAAGCTGATCTACGGCAAGGAGCACATCTCCCTCGCCTCCCTGGACGGCATGCAGGAGAGGACCATCACTGTCAACGGCTTCTCCAAGGCCTACGCGATGACCGGCTGGCGGCTCGGCTACGCGGTGGCGCCTGCCGGCATCGTCCGGCAGATGCTGACCATCCAGCAGCACTCGGTGAGTCATCCCGCCACCTTCGTGATGTGGGGCGGGGTTGCCGCCCTCCAGGGGGACCAGGGCGCGGTGCAGGCGATGCGGGAAGAGTTCGAGCGGCGGCGGGAGTACCTGGTCGAGGCGCTGACCGAGATGAAGTTTGCCATGGCGCCTCCCGACGGAGCCTTCTACGCCTTCGTCAGGGTGGAGGGCGACGACACCGCGATCGCACGCCGCTGGCTGCAGGAAGCCCATGTGGCGGTCACACCGGGGAGTGCCTTCTATGCGCCAGGCTGGATCCGGATCTCCTACGCCGCGTCCCTCCCCCAGCTGCAGGAAGCGGTGCGGCGCATCCGGGGCCTGCAGGCCTGACCTTCAGCTCATAAATGGCCGAGGATGCCTTCGCAGCTGCCAGGGGCAGATAAGACTGAACACTATATGTAGGTCGAAAGAAAGACAATAATAGCAATGGTATCGGAGATCCTGGTCACAATAGGTCTTTTTGCAATATTTCTCGTCGTTCTCGTCGGCCCCTTCCGGGTGCGGGCCATCGAGCACAACCTCGAGCCCTTCCTCCTCGCCATGGGCATCATCGCCCTGACCATCGCGGGATTTGCGGTGATCCCCGGCGAGACGACGGGCTGGACGCTCGAGATCGTGGAGGAGGCGCTGACCTCGCCCCTCTACATCACGGAGATCCTGGGAATCCCGATCGGCATCGTCCAGATCGTGCTCCTCGTCGGGCTGATCATCTACCGCTGGCACGGCCCCATTCATGCCGCCATCGGGAGGATGGCAGAGATCCTCTCGCTCCGCGTCATGGTAGCCCTGCTCATCCTCCTCCTGGGCCTCGTCTCCAGCATCGTCTCCGCCATCATCGCTGCCATCATCCTCGTGGAGGTGCTCTGCGTCCTGCCGATCGAGCGGGGGCCGAGGATCGAGCTGACGGTAATCGCCTGCTTCGCCATCGGGCTCGGGGCGGCGTTGACTCCGCTCGGCGAGCCGCTGTCAACGATCGCCGTCTCCAAGCTCTCGGGTCCGCCCTATTTTGCCGACTTCTTCTTCTTGATCGACATGCTCGGCATCTACATCCTCCCGGGCATCGTCGCGTTCGCCCTGCTGGGCATGTACCGCATCCAGTCCCTGGGCGAGAAGGCCGTGGCTGTTTGCGAACCCTACAGCGAGACGCTCCGGGACGTGATCCTGCGGGCGGCGCGGGTGTACGTCTTCATCGCGGCGCTCGTCCTCCTCGGGGAGGGCTTCAAGCCGATCATCCTGGAATACGTCGCCCGGATTCCGGCGGAGCTGCTCTTCTGGATCAACACGGTCTCCGCGATCCTGGACAACGCCACGCTGACCGCGGCGGAGATCGGCCCCTACCTGACTCTCTTCCAGATCCGGGCCCTGCTCGTGGCGCTCGTCGTTGCAGGGGGCATGCTGATCCCGGGCAACATCCCCAACATCATCGCTGCCGGAAAACTGCGGATCACCAGCAAGGAATGGGCGCGGGTGGGGGTGCCCATCGGAATCGCGGCCCTCGCCATCTACTTCGCAGTACTCTTCATCCCGCAGTACCTGGGATTCTAAAAAACCATTTTTTACCGATAGAAAATCGAGAGAACCGTCATCCGTTCACGGGGGATCCGGACGGATACGGCGAGGCGTCGTGGATCGGGTTGAGGTAGTCGTCGAACCAGTAGGCGGCGGGATTGGCCTTGAAGACCATGAACCGTCCGAGGTTATCGGGATCGGCCGCCTGGTGGTACTTCATGAACGTATACTCGTCGCTCCTGCCGACCACCTCGATCTTGCCGCTGGCGTGCGACATGACGAACCGCGCCCGCTTGGCGAGCCCGGAGCAGGACATCCGCGCCCGCTCGAAGATGGTGTAGCCCTCCTCCAGGGGGACGCAGAAACTGCGGTTTCCGGTGGCCGGTCGGCACTGGAAGACATAGTAGGGCGGCACTCCGATGAACGAAAGCCGCTTGAAGAGTGCGGCGAGCACGTCGGGATCGTCGTTGACGCCCCGGAGGAGAGGAGTCTGGTTGGTCACGATGACACCGCTCTTCTGGAGGAGAGCGAGCCCTTCCAGGGCCGTATCCGAGAGTTCCCGCGGGTGGTTGAAGTGCGACATGACGTAGATCCGCTTCTTTTGGGTGCTGTAGCGCTCGAACATCTCCAGAAGCCGGGGATCGTCCAGGATCCTCTGGGGATCGTAGGCCGGCAGCTTGCTGCCGATGCGGATGATCTGGATGTGGTCGATCTCCCGTATGCGGCGGACGATCGATTCCAGCCTCTCCGTGCCCAGCATGAGGGGATCCCCACCGGTGAGGAGGACGTTGGTGATCTCCGGGTGCAGGCGGAGGTATTCCAGGGCTCTTGAGAGGTCCTGCACGGTCTCCTCGTGCTCGCCGATGAAGAGCCGCTTGCGGAAGCAGAAGCGGCACTGCCCTCCGCAGGCATTGCTCACCAGGAGGAGGGCGGTCTCCCGGTACTTGTGCTGCAGCCCGGGCGCCACCGTATACGTGCTCTCGGAGGAGGGATCCGCCCTGCCCCAGGGCTCCAGCTCGCCGGGATCGGGGATCACGATCCGCCGGAGGGGATCGAGCGGGTCCTCCCAGTCGACGAGGGATGCATAGTATTCGCTAACCCGCAGGGGATAGACATCGGCAACCCTCTGGATAGCCTCTCTCTCCTCTTCGATCAGGTGCTTCAGCTCCTCGACTCGTGCAAAGTACTTCGATGTCATGACGATCCGCTCACATGCTTGAATCTTTGCGGCTCTCCCGAAGATATGCCCTGGTGGGGCAAGGTACGCCCTGAAAAGCGCTGTCGGACTGCGGCCTTTGAATTCCCTACCGTCAGGGAGAGCCAGATTCGGTGTATTCTACTTTAGAATTCATCTGTTAAGTAATTTTCTCCATTTCCCGGGGCACGAACAAACAACAGTACTCGTATATGGAATGCCTCCGCTCACGGAAGCCGCAGCGTCACCCACCGCGGATGCCGGGGTGCCGGCTGGAACGGGCGAGATGCGTCTGCAGAGCCGGCTGGCGGCAGAAGAGGCGAAACACAACCCTGATATCGCGGGGAACAGATGATGATGGTATGCAGGATGCGCCCACGACGGTGCGGGAGCTCTCCGAAGGGGGCTGGGATGCGATCTCGGTGCACGAGAAAGGCTTCTGTGTCGTGATGCAGGGAGGCGGGGAGACGAAGAGGCGGGCCTCCCGGAGCGTGGACGACTTCCTGGGGATGATCAACACCGCCCAGGTCGCCTGGATCGACTTCGTGGTCGACGACTTCGAGGGGGAGGTCTTCAGCACGGCAAAGGCGCTGGGTTTCAGCGAACTGCTGGTGCGCAATCTGTTGAAAACCCCCAAAGGAGGGTACGACGATCTCGGCAACGAGATGGGGATCCTGGTGCCGGCGATCTCCATGGACGGATTCGACGTGCGGCTCAACACGCTCCTCATCCTGATCCGCGAGCGGGTGATCGTGACCATCCATACGACGGAAGTGCGGCGGTTCTTCCGCGTACGCCGATACGCGGAGACGCTCCTGCGGAAGATCCCGAACAAGAAGCTCCAGAAGGACAAGATTTCGCTCCTGCTGATCCGTATCCTGGACGAGAACAACTCCAAGAACTTCGACTACCTGCGGGAGATCGAGGAGGCCGGGGACCGGCTCTCCAAGGAGCTCGCCGATCCCCGGGTATCGCGGACGACCATCGGCCCCAAGATCTACGACATGAAGCATGCCCTGATCATCTACCTGGGCGGACTCTGGGCCACGGTGGATACGCTCAACGCGCTTCGCTATGGCGATGCGGATCTGATGACGGACGATCCCAAGATCCTGAACCGGATCAACGCCCTGATCGGGGAGGTCAACTCCCAGATCGGACTGGCAGAGCACATGAGCGAGGTGCTGGCGAGCGGCCTCGAGGTGCTCCAGTCCATCTACAACAACCAGCTCCAGGTCCTGAACAACCGCCTGGCGATGCTCGTCGCCTACCTGACCATCATCGGCACGGCGCTCCTGGTGCCGAACACCATCGCGACGGTGGCGAGCAACAACGTCTTCGACCTGGGACCGCCGGACGCTCCCACCTATATGGCCCTCCTGCTCGTCTCCACCCTGCTGGCGACCGTATTCTCCTGGTGGGCGGTGAAGCGGATGGGCCTGCTGCCGACCAGCCCCGACTGATCGCGGTGCACCGCCGCCCGGGAGGACTGGCGCAGGCGGCGTCGCGATTCTCTCCCTCGAATCGGCTCTGTTTACCCTGGTTCAGCAGCCGTGCGGGCCCGAAGATGCCCCTGTGAGGGCGATCCGAACCCTCACCGCTGGTGATCCTGCTCCTGCGCACTCGAGGGTGAGGAGGATGTCCATCCCCACAACTGTGACAGGTTCGGTAGGGAAGCAGGTGAAGAAAGTAAAGGACGGAAGGTAAAGGACGGAAGGGGGAGGCGAACCCGGCTCATTAGCCCATGCAACGAAAAGGCTCTCTCCTGCATCCCTGAACAGGTCCTATCGTGACTGGCAGGGGTGGGGGTAAGGGGGAAGTATCACTCCCCGATCCTCCTCCCTTCGGGAGTATCGTACTGGTGGGGGTGGGACAGGGGGGGAGGGGGGGGGGGCCCCCCCCACCCCCCAAGCCCCCCCCCCCCCCCCGGCGGGAGGGGGGTGTATAGGGGAAC
>JAXDAH010000060.1:0-14297 GCA_034679905.1 Methanomicrobiales archaeon
TAGGCCTCTACAACCGTCCCGGCAACAACTTCCTGATCCCGACCGATACCGGCTCCGAGGTCGTCGGCCTGGGCTGGAGCGGGGTCACCCCGGTCGTCGGACACTGGGAGTGAACGCCCGCCCCCACATGTCCCGCCCGGATCGGGCCTGAAGGTGCAGGCACCTCCACTCCGGGCCGGGATACACCAAACTCCTTTTTTTAAGGCCAGGGATGACCCATGACAGGATTCGGATCCGGATCTGTATCGTAAGTCTGTTCGATTCACCGCGGTTGCAGGACAGACCGATAGGCTCTCTGCCACTACCCGAGAGCACCCTCACGCCTATCCCTGTGCAGCCTCTGCAGAGCGTTTCGGTTTCAGCGGCATGAAGCCCTTGTCTCGTCTTCGTACTCTCGTGACAGGTTGCCATTGTATCGCGAGGCTCCCTGCAGGATATATCCCGACCGTCGTTTCCTACCGGATGGTATACACCACGCACCCGCAGGTCAGATGGGGAAGGTATACCCGTGCCGCGGAGAGGAACCCCTCGGGAATGCTGCTGAGGTTCCTGCGGCTGTGCCGGCATGAGCAGTTCTAGCCCGCCCGCGGCTGCTCAAGGCATATCCCTGCAAACTGAAGGCAGGTCCTATCGCACCGAGGGGGATTCCTCCTCCCCCCGGACCCTTTTCCCGGCAGTACGATGCCATGGGGGAAGATGCCCGGGATGGCCCGGTACCTCACCGCATCCCCACCCGTACAGGGCGATAGCTACCGCGGAGTCCGATCCCCTTCGGTACCGGCCTGATAAGGGTATCACGGCACGGATGCGCATCGATCCCGAGCAGTGGATACAGACTCAATCGCAGCCGGGGGAGGATGACGAAGGGGCTGCCTCCGTCGTCATCGCCAACAATGGCGTGAAGGAGGCACGGGCTGACCCGAGCAGCGGTCTCCCCGGCGATGCCCGTGAGGGGCGCGACCATCTGAATCCCGGGAGCGTATGATGCCGATCTGCCCCTCGAGATCCTATCGCATTCGAGGGTGAGCGTCAAGCGACACGAGAACGCTATCCTCATACCCGCCTTTCGCCGGGGATGGCATACACGTATAGCGGCAGGCAGTGAAATAGACCTCCGGACTCTTCCTATCCTGATCAGTCCCAGCTCGCAGCATAATCGGATCTTTTGATCCGTTGCCTCGAAAAGGCAGACACGGTGCTGTACATGCGGAAGAACGAAAATTCTCCTCGCGCACAGGAGTACTGGACCCCTGCAATAGAAAATTTAATCAACTCACACCTACCACATAACCGAAGATGGCTACCAGTATAGTTCTGCCCATTAAGAAGGTCTTCGGCCTCGTAGATTCCAAGATCATCGTTGAGATAAAAGACGAGAAGCGGAAACTGCAAGGACGGCTCATAGCGGTGGACGAGTACCTGAATATCCATATGGACGAGACCATCGAATATACAGACAGCCAGAGGGGAAGGAACCTGGGCACTGTGGTGATCCGGGGGAACAATATCCTGACGATAGCCCCCGTAATCTGAACCAGCCATGGCGGATCAGAAGGCAGTATCCCTGACAGAGGCCGAGGCAGAGGCGCTGAGAATCATTCAATCGAAGCCGGAGGGCGTTCTCCAGAGCGAACTCTGGAAACTGCTGGACATCGACAGCCGAAAATGCTCCCGGATCGTCAAGCGGCTCCTGGACACCGGGCTGATCGAGCGGGTCGAGTTCCGCCGGGAAGGCATCAAGACCTACGTGCTCCGGGCCAGGAGACAGGCAGTGACGCCGGCGGTGATCATTGCGGGCGGGGAGCTGGTGCCCTGCATCGGGTGCGAGCGGGAGTGCACGGTCGAGGAGTGCGATCTCCTCGTGGACTGGATGTACCAGCTCGCCATCGAAGAACTCTCGGAGTAGTTTGGTCCTTTCCGTACCAGGGGACTGTGATCTTCCGTCCGGCGATCCCAGTTTTCCAATCCTGCAGAGCGAATCGATGGCACGCGATCGTACTATTGTGCTGACAATCCAGCCTCAAAAGCAAATTATATCCCTTTCACGAAAGTATTTCAGTATGGTATGCAACGAGCGGAGGATGCAGACTCACAGTCCCTGGCAACCATCCTTCTGATTGCCATCACCCTTCTTCTCGCCCTCCTGGTGCTGCTCCTCTTTCACCTGCCGCCCCTGGAATGGTCGTCCGGCATCCCCGCCATCTTCATCATCACCTCCATCCACCACGAGAGCGATCGGTATCCCCATCCCCTGAACTACGACAGCCGAATCATCCTCCGGCACAGCGGGACGCAGCAGATGCGAAACGACGATCTCGAAGCCAGGATCTATAGAAACGGGGTCCAGCTGCGCATCAACCTCTCCACCCTGAACGGACACAACTTCATCGGCACCCACCACGACGGAGCCCAGTGGATCGGCGGATCGGGCTGCCAGGGGGAGTTCTGGAGCCCGGGAGAATCCCTGATCATCGACCTGACAGACGGCACCATCCGCCCGGGGGATGCGATCCGGGTGGACGTGCTGAGGCGATTAGAGGAGCGGGTCGTATCCCGCCATACCTATACGGCATAGAGCGAACCCAGTCTATGGCTTCAGCAGCCGATCACCGTGGCACAGACCCCCGCCGCGCCGTCCGGCATGCCATCCGCAGCCGGCCGCCGGGGCAGGTGCGAGGCAGCTGAACCGCCCGCATCCCTCAGCCCCGGGAAACCGGCCGGTAGCACTCTGCAGTCCCGGCGCCACGCCGGGAGGATCCGGCTGACCGCATCGATCTGCGGGAGCTCCGCGGTGGGGTGAGATCTCACCAGAGTCGCTCGCGTGCGAGACTGTTTCTGGCTCTACTGCCCCACCTTCTCCGACCACTCCAGGTTCAGGAGCTGCCGCTTCTTGCTGTCGAAGTCCTCCGCTGTGATGATCCCCCTGTCCCGCAGCCTTGCCAGGTGCTCGAGCTCCGTCACGTAATCGGGTGTCGAGATCGATCGGGATGCCTCCGCTTCTGCACGCTCGCCATACCCCTTCACATCGCCCACCCGCCTCTCCGGCTCCTGCCGCTCGCGGATGAACTTCTGGTAGTTGTGGAACTCATCCTCCATGAACTCCAGATCGGTCCGTGTCACGATTCCCGTCGAGGGGATGGAGACGTCATAGTCGAAGAGCACTTTGACGCCCTCGCTGCCCGGCGAGATATAGACCCGCAGCGTCGTGATCCAGCGGTCCACGTGAAAGGACGTATACGAACCGTGTGTCGTTCCCCGTCGTGCCTCCAGGTGGATGGGTCTCTCCGCACTGACAATCGAATAGTTCAGCGTCGAGAGGTAGTTTCTGGTGAGATCGAATATGCTGCCTGCATCCCCTCCTACTGTAAAAGATTTGGTAATCCGCCGTCCCATACGGAGACATCATATCCCTCATATATATCTTTGCCCCCACCGCACCACGACAGCTGATATCGCAAAGAGCCCCGGGCCTCACAGGTTCAAAACGACCCGGAGGCGGTGAAAAGAGGAGGTTGCGCCCGTCGGCATCGGGGACAGTCACCCGAGCAGGGGAATCGGCGACGTGCATGCGCAGACAAGGAACAAGCCGCCCACGATCGTCCAGAGCATCTCTCTCAGCATACCTGTATTCTTGCCCGTTTTGAAAAATAAGCATTCCCATGACTTCGAATTTCTTCGAAGTCAACCCGATGAAAAAAGCAAGTGCTGGCTCCCTGCATACCGCAGCACCGCCCGTGCGAGGAGCTGGGCGATCCGCACCGGCTCGGGCACCTTGCCCTCGAGCGTGAAGTCGTTGCATAGGCGTGCGGCGTCGGCGGTCGCTATCCCGCTCACCCGCAGATACACGGTATGGCCGGTGTGCAGGGGCACGGGTGTGCGGGGGCCCAGTCTGCGGTACGCGGAGAGTCGTTCGGCATCCTCCGGGAAATGGCGGCGGATATCGTCTTCCAGCCCTTCCGACTCCTCGTAGGTGACAACGACGACCGGAAGGGAGGTCCGGCGGGCGATCTCTTCGGGGTCGATGATGTTGTACCAGGCGATGACGCAGCCGCTGATCAGGAGGAGGTTGATATCCCGTCTCCTCAGGTCCGCAATTAGCCGCAGCACGGCGTCCGTGGCATCCATGCCGCCGACGGTCACGTGCGTGCATGCCATACCGTCAACGCGGAGATCCTTTCGCATCACGATCCCGCCGAGCATGGATCGCTCTCTGCCGCTGTAACTTTCCGCGATGCCCAGTGCCCGGAGCCCTCTCTTGGCGACATGCATGGAAGCAATTATGAGGATGGATCATTAATACAGTTACCAATGAGCGTTCCCCGAGACGACGTCTGCATCTTCATACCCACGCTGAACGAGGCTCCCACGATCGGGATGCTCATCTCCGAGTTCCAGGAGCTCGGCTACTCCCACATCCTGGTCGTGGACGGAGGCAGCACCGACGGCACCATCGAGATCGCCAGGACCGCCGGGGCCAGGGTCCACGTCCAGACCAGCAAGGGGAAAGGGAACGCCATCATCGAGGCGGTCGACCTGATCGACCGCCCCTACGTGCTGATGCTGGACGGGGACGGCACCTACTCGCCGCGGGACGCGGAGATCATGTTGAGGCCTCTCTTCATGGGCTACGACCACGTCATCGGCAGCCGCCTGAATAACCCGGACTCGGGTGCTTTCTCGCGGCTGAACCTCCTTGGAAACCGGATCATCAACGGGCTCTTCAAATTTGCACACCGGAGAGATCTCTTCGACATTCTCTCGGGATACAGGGCATTCACCCTGGACTCCCTGCGGCAGATGCACCTGAAAGAGGCAGGATTCGAGATCGAGACCGAGATGTCGGTAGGCGCCGTGCGCAACAACCAGCGAGTGATGGTCGTGCCGGTCGAGTATACGCAGCGGCAGGGCACCGCGACCAAACTGAACCCCGTTCAGGACGGCGTCCGCATTGCCGGAGCGATCTATCGCCTGGCGAGGATGAACAACCCGCTCTTCTACTTCGGTCTTCTGGGCGTCGCGATGGTGATCTTCGGGTCGATCACCGGCGTATATGTCGTGCTGGAGTGGTTGCAGGACATCGAGCACCTTCCGCTCACCATCCTCACCGTGCTCCTGATCACCGTGGGGTTCGAGATCTTCATGTTCGGGGTGATCAGCGACATGATCCTGACATTCCACCGCGAGGTCATCCGGGAGATCCAGCAGCCCCCGAAGCAGCCCAAGTGACCGTCCGAAAGTACCGCCGGGGATCACTCTACAAGTCTGCGGTAGGGTTTCCTGCCGCCTGCGGTGACGTAGGCAAAACAGGTCCTGCAGCGGTAGTCGGGCGGCAGGTCCTTGAAGCGGGTCCCGGGCTTGACGCCCTGAGCGGGATCGCCCTTCTCCTCGTCGTAGATGCAGCCGCAGATCAGGCAGCGGTATCGGACCATTCCTGCATACCTCGCGCTTCCCGGTGTGCCGCTGCCGTTGTATATAGAATCCTGCAGCAGCGGCGCAACACTCCGCCGTGACAGAGCGTCGTTGCCCCAGCCGAAGTGCAGGATCGGTATACCCATCGTCACGCATCGGTCATCATCCTGCTACAGGGGGATCCGATCGGGATTGGCACGCGGATTCTCTCCTCTCGTGCGGCAAGCAGGATAGGGAATCCCTCTCTCGCCTCTCCCGCTGGATGCAGTAGGTATTCTGTGAAGATCAGGGGCAGGCTTCGGATCGATTCCGGCCCCCACTCCATCCCGCGATTGGTAGACGAATCGCCCCTGTCCTCCGAAGCTGGGGAAATCGGACTGTGGGTGAGACGGGGGAGGAGGCACACCCATCCCCCTTTTTAGTGTCATAGGCCCCCTCCCAGAGATGAGCATATTTAAAGATCCGCAGGCGGGAGATCGGATCACGGTGCCGATTCGGGATCGATCCGCAACTCAACGACGTCGATGAAATGGTTCAGTCACCGTGTGGGCATCTCTCCTTCCTCAAGGGTATCCTGCCAGCGAGGTGGGGGAACGGGGGGAGGGGGGGGCGCACCCCCCTCCTCCCCCTATAGTTGCGATAGGACCGGAGAGCGGTCAACAGGAGTTCGAACCGCCTTGGCGTCCACGTCTGGATCGAACTCGCGGCTAACCTCCTCTGTCATCATAAAGCTGGAGGATACGGAGGGATGCTCCCCCCTCCTCTTTCATGAGACACGGTCTGTAGGAGATGCGAGGATCGGAGCGATACTCTCGATATCCGAATCCCACCTATCCCTCGGAGGTGGAGAGAGTCTTCTCTGCCATACGGGCCCGATCCTATGCGGGGATGAGGTCTCACGCCTGTACCCCCTTGGATCGAGGGGGCGGCAATTGCGCAGAGAGCGGGGATCGCCAAGAACGAAAAGAGGGTCATTGCGGATCCAGCACGTCTGGATCCGACACCTGCCGCCCGGAAGATCAGGCACCCGGTGTGGTTCGTCCATCCTCCGGACGGAGCTCGCCCAGGATATGGAGGATGCGGCAGGAGTGCTCCACGGCGGAGGTGACGAGATACGCCTCTTCCAGCGTGCTGCCGCCGGCGAATGTACCGTGCCCCCGCACGAGGACGACGGTGGCGGAGACCAGCGTATCCGCCACACGCGCTGCCAGCTCCTCCGACCCCGGTCGTCCCTCGACAACCGCGATGCGGGGGCACATCATCCCACCCTCGACATCCTTCGGCACGACCTGATCCCGCACCATGGACACGGCAACGGCATACGGCGGGTGCACGTGCAGCACCGCCCGGTGGCGCGTCCGCCGGTAGATCTCGCGGTGAACGACGGACTCCCGCGAGGCATCGGGAGGTACATTACCCGAAAATGGCACGAAGACAAGGATTCCCGGCTCGCCCAGGTATGCCCCCGTCCGCTTGATCCAGAACCCCTCCCTCTCGCGGAAGCTGATGTTCCCGAAGTTGCCGCCGGTCAGCCCTTCCGCATACAGACGCCTGCCTATCCTCGCAATCTCCGGATCCCGCATCCATCGCACCTCTTCTGTGCACAGCACTCTTTGGCGTACTCCACGATATGGGCATGGCTCTGGCGGCACGTCTCGGGATCCTCCGATACGGTACTTTCAAATGCACGGCGTAGTGCATCGCGATCCCCCGGGATGCCAGCGCAGCGACATATCCGCTCCGTGTACGCATCCATGACGAAGCGAGGTCGGGAAAATCCATAGCAGAGGATGCTGTCTGCCGTCTCTTCACCCACGCCGTGGACGGAGAGCAGCCGCTGGCGGAGCTCGTCGGTGGGAATCTCCTGCATCCGCTCCACGCCTCCGCAGGCACGCACCAGCCTTGCCAGGTTCTGGAGGCGCCGTGCCTTCACGCGGTAGAATCCGCTGCTATGGATGGCATGCTCCACCACATCGACGGGCGCATCGCAGAGCCGATCCATGCAGAGCAGCCCCCGATCGCGGAGCCGTTCCAGCGCCTTCTCCACGTTCTCCCAGCGGGTCTGCTGTGTCAGGATCGCCCCGATCATCACACAGTCGGGATCGGAGTTCCACCATGCGATCCGACCATACCGCGAGGAGAGCAGGCAGAGGATCTCCGCTGCCTTACCTGAACTGGATGCCGACATCCTTCATCCCGTTGAGTCGGGCAATGTTGAGCAGGACAGGAGTGATGCTCTCCACCATCGAAGAGGCCCGGAGCGGTCCGGCATCGAACGGACGCAGGTTCGGCATTGAAGCCACCAGATCCATGACCTGCCGCTTCGCCTGCGGATCGTCGCCGCATACCGCGACGGAGTAGTCCAGGGGCTCTCCGAGCGTCTTCCATCGGTTCGCGGCGATATTATTGAAAGCAGTGCAGATCCTGGCGCTCTCCGGAAGCAGCCGCTGTATCTGCATGGCCGCGGACCCCTCGGGAGGGGGTGCAAAGTAGAAGTGGTCGGATCTCCCGATCGGGTTCACGGGACTGATCACGATCTTATCCTCAAAGCCGCTGAGACCCTGCAGCGTGATCGCCACATGCCGGAACGGGATGGCGAGAACCACGATATCGGCTTCATCCACAGCCTCCTGGTTGTCCGCCCCCGTGCAGGCCGATCGGCTTCCCTGCGCCTGCAGCGTCCGCACCATCCGATCGCTCGCCTCGCAGGCTCTCTGCTCCTCCCGGGAGCCGATGATCACCTCGTGATGCGGGGAGAGTCGCAGTGCCATCCCTTCGCCAATATCCCCCGTCCCGCCAAGGATGCCGATCCTCACTCTCCCACCAGCGGCTGCAGGATGGCCTCGAGGGTCTGAGCGCTGGTGAGCCCTTCCAGCGTCTGCACGACTCTGCCGTCCTTCTCGATGATCAGGGTGGGAACCACCTGGATCCCGTAGCGTTCGGCCTCGTCCATGTGCTCGTCTACGTTGACCTTGCGGATGTCCACCTTGTTGCCCATCCGGGTTGCCAGCTCATCGATCATGGGTGACTGCCGTTTGCACGGACCGCACCAGTCTGCATAAAAATCTATCAGAACGGGTTTACTCATACGCAATCCCTCCTCGTGATGCGGCAGGGGGAAGATAAACGTTCTCATCATCCTGCCCGCCCCATCGACACTCGTCTCCAGAGATACAAGTACACCTCCAAGATATATTGAAGTTCTGGTACAGGGAGAGCCGGCACGGTGGCGTGGAGAGCGGACGAGGGATCTCTCGCCGATCCACGATGTTCCGTGAGATGCCCGACGGCGATAGTGCAGACAACGGTCCAGACCCAATCCGCCCTTTTGCCCGCTCCGCGACCTTCCCGCCGGCTCCAATTCCGGAAGGAAAAGCGGTTCGGGATCCAGACGGGCGGCGCTGCGCTGCGAAGGCTAGATATGCTAATGCCGTCTGTCGAAGAGCTGGATACCGCTGAGACCACTCCCACTCCATCTCGGGAGCAGGGGTCTTGCGAGATCCACGACGATCGTCAATCCCGATCCATCCTGCTCCACCCCCTACAGGGATCTACGGCAGCGGTGGGGGGCGGCTGCGACGAGCGCGTCCACCTCCCCTCTGCCCCATCCTCCACAACCAGGACCAAGCGGTCGGCGTTGCCGAACGTTCATCCTGCATCGCCCTTCCGTGGCTTCTGCACCGGCCTCGAGAACTCGAGAGAGGTTGCCGCTCTTCCCCACGACGTAGTGCGGATCTTTGACGGATCGTATCCCGGGTTCTCTTCTGCTTCCGGATCAGCCCATGCATTGCGTGGTTTTTCGTCGGCTGCTTCCGGGAACAGGGACTTATCGAACCCCGGGGCAGGATAGATTCAGACCCTTCTACAGGAGCGCCGACGCTTCAGGCAGGTTTCGCCATGCGCTCTTCATGCCGTGTCGGCTCCAGGGCACCTTCCTGCAGAGATTCCCACTATAACCGACGCTATTCTTTCATTGCTCTTATTCATGGCCATTCTTTTAATATCGTAACATATATATAAAATTGAAAGTATGGGAGGTAGCTGCAGCCTGACTGGCTATCCGGCAGGTTGCAGGAAGAGAGACTATGGCACGAAGAGAAGAAGAGATGCGAAGATCAGAAGAACCCTCGGTCCGGGGCGGCGAAGAGTCCCTCCGCACACCGGGAAGCGCCTCGCAGTTCCAGAGCTACACCAAGGGGATCGACTACCCCAAGACCAAGCGGGAGGTAGTCGAATACATGCGGCGGAACAACGCCCCTGATGAGGTCCTCCGAGAGGCAGAAGCCCTGCCGGATCAGGAGTTCCGCTCTGCCGCCGAGCTGAGCCAGGCGTTTGGGAAAGTGAGATAACTCTTTGAAAAGTGCCATACCTACCGCCACAACAATTTTTTTTGCAGTCTTCGGCCCAACCGCAGGGTTGCGGACAAACGGATGCCTCCCGAATCGATTGCTGCAGGATCGGATCCAGCCAGGTATGCCGATCTTCACGGGGGATGAACAGGTCTCAACAGACCGGGGGATCGGTGCTCGGTCTCCCACGCGGTCTTGCAGACGTCGAGCATATAGTTGTACGTCCAGCGGCGAAGCTCCAAGCGCCCGGTTCAGGGTTCGGACCGGGACTTTGGCCGGATAGATCCGGTATCGATACGCTGTAAGCTCAATAATGGCAGTTGATGGTCAACTGAACACTTGTTTGCCGGCGGCGGTATCCTGCCCTGGAAAAGGCGGGAATGAGCGTGTCACGAGCTTAAGAATGCATCAACCGAACGTTTCCCATTAGACAGGGCTATCCTCAAAGCCCTTCGAGGTTATCGTACCAGCGGGGGTGGGGGCAATGGGGGAGGGGGACCCCCTCCCCCCCTTTAGTGCGATAGCCCGGTCCTATGGGAGGATGACGGCACCCGTGCCGTGTCTGCACATTGCTCCCCGCTCGGCACTGTGCCATGCCGCCCGGGTTCCCTCCGATAACCGGTGCATGCCCGAAAAAAGGTGGGAGGCGCCTTCAGCGGGAGAGGATGGTCATGATGATCCTCCCGTAGGCCGGCCGGGTCACGAGCACGCCGATGAGCACGCCGATGATGGTGATGATCGCAAACCCGCGTAGCGTGGAGAGGTCCATCAGCACGAGAGGCAGCATGGCGATGACGACTGTCGCGGCGGCGACGACGATGATGCCGAGCGCCCGCGAGAGCCGCTTTAAGTAGAGGTTCGGGGAGGGCACGCGCCCTTCGTGCAGCACCTCGTCGGTGATCACCACCAGCTGATCGATGCCCGTGCCCAGCACCGCGATGATACCGGCAATCGCCGCCAGATCGAGCTGCTGGATGAAGCGGGCAATCCCGAGCAGTATGATAATCTCGGCAACGTTGATGGCCATCATGGGAAAGACGACCGCCGGTTCCCTGTACCGGTAGTAGACCACCGCTCCGACGGTAAGGACCGCCAGGATGCCGGCATACAGGCACATCGCCTTGAAGTGATCCCCGAGCGAGGCGGGAACGGACCCGGAGCCCGCCACCGAGACCTCCACGGGGAGGGCACCGGCCCGGAGGTGGATCTCGAGGGTCATAGCCCGATCGAGGGCCTCCTGGTCGCCGCCCGTCGAAGCGGAGAGAGTCCGCACGGGACCGGATCGGAGCTGGTTGGCAAGATCGGGGCTGAGCGGAGCGGAGTATACCGTGCGGTTGTCGAGCAGCATGATCAGCTCGTGACTGTCGGGATCGTTCACGGCGTTGTGGTCGATTGTAGCCTGGCGGAAGGCAGCGGCCCCCGCATCGGAGAGGGTGAAGGGAACGCCCCAGGTGCCCTGCTGCGGATCCCTCTCCGGCACCCCGACGCTGGTGATCGCGTCCCCGAAGAGCACGTGTTCGGTCTGGTTACCCGACGTCACGATCCGGATCTCGAACTTGCCCTGTTTGCCCACGATGTCGCGCGCCGTGGTCATGTCCACGCCCGCCAGCTCCACCCGCACGTAGCGTGCGATCCCCGAGAGCGAGGTGAGGGTGTTCACCCGCGCGTCCCGGGTGCCCAGGCTGTTCAGCTTGTCTTCCAGGATCCTCTTCACGTCCTCCGCGGTTGTCCGTGAGACCCCCTGCTCGTAGGATACGAGCTGTCCACCGGATGCCGAGAAGGCGGAGGCGAGCTCCGGCTCGGTGTAGAGCTTGCGGATCTCGAGTTTGTTCTCCTCCACGAGGTAGACTTCGGCGTCCAGCTGCTTCTGCAGATCGGCGACGAAGTCCTCCACGGGGCGATCCGTATCGAAGCCGGCGACCACCGCCCTGAACTCCAGCTGGAGCCAGGCACCGCCTTCCAGGTCGAGCCCGAACTGGAGCGCCGTTGCCGGTTTGCCGTCATCGATGTGAGGGAATATGGCAATCAGGGCGGCGATCGTGAGTAGGATCACCATGAGCACGCGCCAGTCGCGGAACAGCCGTTTCATATCCTCGGACCGTACAGATCCGCTGTCCTCGGGCTTGCCGCGATCTGCCTTTACCTTCGGAGCTCTTTTGGGTTTCATCGCGCCTCACCCCGCTCCACATACCACTTCAGGAGCCCGGCGTTGGTCATCCAGGTATTCATCAGGTCGACCGCGAGCCCGATGAGGAGCACGGAGGAGATCTCCAGGATGATCTGGATCTGTCCCAGGAACGACACCGCCCACATGGCGGCGATGGCGGCGAGCGTGGTGGTGGTCATGATGATGCCCGTCCGATAGGCGCCGGCGAGCCTCTCCTCGAGCTTTCCCTTCCGCGTGAGCACACGGTTGGTGAGCAGGATGTCGCTGTCCACCGAGTAGCCGATGAGCATCAGGAGGGCAGCCGTGGTGCCGAGGGAGAGGGGGATGCCCACGACATTCATGACCGCGGCGGTGATCACGATATCCGCGAACGCCGACAGGACCACGGCGAAGGAGGGGATGACGGCACGGAAGGCGATGAAGATCACGACCGACATCCCGATGAAGGAGAAGGCCATGGCGAGTAACGCCTGCTGCTGGAGGGTCTTCCCGAACGTCTCCCCTATATGGTCGATCTTGGCATCGGGATAGCGCTCGTCGACGAACGCGATCAGCGACTGGAGATCCGCATCGCTCATCGGCTCGAACTTCAGGTAGTAGCCGGTCGCCTGCCCGCCCTGTACGGGGGTGATGAGGGGATAGCCGGCAAACGTCGAGATCAGGGTTTCTTCGGTATCGGCGGTGTAGACGGTGACCGCCGTACCCCCGGCAAAGTCAAGGCCCGGCTTTATCGGCAGCCCGCTCGTCATGGTGCTATAGGTGAGCAGGGCGATGGCAAGCACCAGGATGATTGCCGGTACGATGACCATCTGCCTGGGAGCGTAGCGGTTCACGTCATACGTGAAAAATCCCATGCCATATACTTTTATTAAAATAAGCATATAAGATTTGGCAGTTTTCGGGAACAAAAAGGTAAGCTAAAGCCTCGTTTATAACATCGAACGAAAGAAAACCTTTATATAAAATCTGGATTCAAACGCAGTTATGAAATTTCCGTCTGATATCAGAAAAGATATCGAGGCACGCCTCATCGGATATCTGTCACGGGATCGGACCGGAATCAGACGCGAATTGCTGGGGCTGTTCCTTCGAATAAAGGCGCTCACCGTTCCGCAGATCTACAATGCCCTCAAAAACCGATTCTCCATCAGCTACCATCAGGTGGCATCCATGGTGGGCATCATCGCCTCCAAACTGGGCATTCTTCGGCTGACCCGGAACGCAGAAGGCACGAACACACTGTATGAACTCAAGGAACAGTACGTCGACATGGTCCGACGGATCGTCTCCAGCGCGTGAGACGCGCCGGCTTCTTCTCCTCTATGGTGCATGATCCCGATCGGGCAATGCCTGCCAATTCGAGCGGCAGTTCCGATTCTCCGGCGATTCAGGTGACAGAAGAGGTCCGGACATACATCGAATCCCGCAGGGCCGACTTTCGTCTCTCAACCTCCTGCGGGGGCGCGATACTGCTCCCCGTCAGCGTCAAGCCTCCAAAGTCGACCGACATCCAGATCCGCGTCGGCGATTACACCCTGTACGTATCTCGATACCAGGCCCGGGGTCTCCGAACCATTCACCGGGGCATGATCCCGAGGCACTTCATGTACTATTGAGATCGGAACCTGCCATGCCGTTCGAGGAACTCGAGCACACTGCCGATGTACGGATACGGGTACGGGGAGAGTCCATCCCCCATCTCTTCGGGGAGGCGGCGCGGGCGATGTTCCAGACCATGTACGGGACCTGCACGAATCCGTCAATCTCTCGCACGGTCACCCTGGAGTGCGCCGATACCGAGTGCCTGCTCGCCGATCTCCTCTCGGAACTGCTTTTCATCTCGGAGGTGGAAGATGTCGTCTTCTGCTCGTTTGCTGTGGAGATCGAGGGGACGCGCCTGCGGGTGGAGGGCTCCGGGGAGCCGCTCGATCCCACGCGGCACACGGGACGGGAGATCAAGGGCATCTCCTACTCCGGTCTTCGCATCCAGGAGCGAGACGGGGAGTATTTGGTCGAGATCATCTTCGACGTCTGATGGCCGATACCTTCGACAATCGGCCGCTCCGCCTCCGATCGCGATGCGCATGCATTTCCATGGAGAAAGGAGAGAGTCGTTCCGACGGGAGACCGGTCCGTGCATCGCCGGGGAGATGACCGATGAGAACGGTCAGGGTGGCGGCGGCGATGGCATTTCGGATCTTCTCTCCCTATCCCTCGACGAATCGCATCATGGACGGTCAATCAGGAGAATCGGATCCTGCCTGAAAAGCGCATCCAAACATCGAGAGTTAACATATACGGACCTATCGCACCAGAGGGGGAGGGGGATTTGAGCGGGCCGGGGGGGGGGGCCCCCCCCCCCCCCCCCCCCC
>JAXDAH010000061.1:0-13304 GCA_034679905.1 Methanomicrobiales archaeon
TGCGGTGCGATAGCCTCAAAGGGAGGTGGATCGGGTGACGATACTTCACCGTGCCCCCACCCCCGCATGCGACAGGGGTATGTCTGGAAGGTGGAAGGGATCTCGACCAGAGCCAAAAAGGCCTGCCCGGCCCGGCTTCCCGCTCTCACCCGGTTCAGAACATGGTAGGAGGGAGCCTCCTGCCTTTCCAAGGCTGCGAACCGGCAACAGGAGGCAGGGCATCCAGGCCGTTCCACCGCTCTCACATACCGTCCCGATGATCGCTTTGGGAAATCCATACCCCCCAGGAGTGCCCCGCCCTGGCGATGAGTGCAGTCCTCTGCCGGGTTTCGAGTCCAGCCCATGGATCGCTCCGGCGATGCTGGAGCGAGTCATACCCGATGTGCTATAGGTCGCCCGTGCAATGGACGTGCAAGAGGACAGGCATCTTAAAGAGGGCGTGAAAAAGTTCAGACCGCCTCAGGGTTCGACTTCCAGGTCCTGCACGCTGGAGCGGACCGTCAGGAAGACCGGGCCCCGCACGTCGATCTTCTTCTTGTGGTCGGTGATGAACCGCACCGCGTGCTCCGCGACGTACAGGTTGATGTCCGCCGGCGTGCGGGCCATCTTCACCTGCACCGTCGTGGACGCCCCGCAGCGGGCCATCGCCTCGATGCGGGCGGCGGCGAGCCACGCTACCGCGTCCAGGTAGGCGATGCCCGTCGATATCCCCTCGCGGCGCACGGCAGCCCACTTTTCGGCGTCCGGCACCCCGAGGATGTTCCCCTGGTGCACGAAGACCTCGTTCTGGCACGCCGGCCCGCAGAGCTTCGCGTTGGACTCCGGCTCCTCCACGAATACCTCGACCTGGTGGTCCCCGAGGATGCCGCTCCATGCGGAGATGCTGCAGGGCCCCGGTTCGGCGCCGTGGGCGGCAGCGGTCGCCGCAATCGCAGCGGCGAGTTTCCGCCCCGGGATCGTCCGCGGCTCCTCGCGGAGCCGCACCGCCTCGGCGAGATCGCGGTCGGCGAGGTCCAGCGGGAAGAACTGGGGGTAGGAGAGCTTTCGGACATCGTTCGCGCCGTGGACGATCATCGCGAGCCGCTCCACCCCGAGACCGAGGTTCATCACGGGGACGCCGATGCCGTACTCCGCGAGCGCGGAGGGGGAGTACATCCCGAACGTTGCCACCTCCACCCAGTCCAGGCCGGGGTGGCGTGCATAGACCTCGGTCTGGGTATCCGGCATGTAGTACTTGGAGCGCTTCTCGTCGGGCTGGAAGCGGAAGTCGGTGAATCCGAACGCCGAGAGGAGCGCCTCGGAGACCGCTTTTCCCTCCTCGTTCGTCACATCCTCCCCCGCAACCACGCAGGACGCGGAGTGGTATGTCATCAGCCGCGTGGGACCTTCCTGCTGCTCCCGGCGGAAGCAGCGATCCACCGAGAAGAGGCGGATCGGGTGCGGCTGGCGCTCCCAGATCTGCCCGAGCGTGATGAACCAGCCGCTCGTCATGTGGCTGCGCAGGGTCGTGCGGGAGGGTTCGGGCGCGAGCTCGCGGAACTCGGAGAAGACTTCGTCTAAGATGCGCACGACGGTGGCGTCGTCCGATGCGAGCACGCCCGCGATCGCGTGGACCAGATCGTCCCCGTCGATCTCCGCCTTCTTGTAGGCGTGGAGAGTCTCGCGGAGCGCATCCTCGGCGCTCTCCCCGACCTTCCGCTCCAGGATAGCCTCGATCTGATCCAGCTTTGCCCGCGAGATCCCGACGTTGGGGCGGGGCAGGCCGGCGAGGTAGAAGACCCGGTCGAGCACCGCCATCGCCTCCGGGCCGAACTGGCGGTAAACATCCTGCTCCTCGACCATGAGAGGATTCTCGGCCTCGTCGAATCCCATCGAGAGATAGCACTCCCGCAGACGCCGCACCGTCCCGAAGACGGGGTGCTCGATCCCGCGGCGGTATTCCAGGCGGGGGTAGCGTTCGTTCACGGCGGGAGGGGTCAGCACCGAGGGGCCTTCGTGCCAGGCCGCCTCGAAGTTGTCCCTCGAGCGACTCCGCCAGGCGTTCACGTCGAACCTCATCTCGACCTCCTCATCAGGACGACCCGGGAGAGCGGGTTCTCGTCCTGTACATCATACTCCGAGTGCTCAGCGATCGCATCCGCGAAGGCACGCACGTGGTGGTGATCCGGCATATTATCCCTGTTCAGACGATTTCTACTGTATCCGAGATACATATATCCTTTCACTTCTGCATATGTCGGGCCCGATTCGTCCAGCATCGCCGCATATCGTTCCGGGAGGCGGTCGTTCCAGCCCTGCACCATGGTTATGCGAACGGCCGAGCGGCGGTTGGACAGCAGTCCGAGACTCTCCTGTATGGCATCCCAGTAGTCCTCCCGCGGCCGGCAGAGTCGGAGGTAGGTCTCCCGGTCGGGAGCATCCAGGGAGACGTAGAGCTGGAAGGGGCGGCAGTCGGCCAGCACGTGCGGGCGGGTGCCGTTCGAGACCAGGAACGTGGTATACCCCCGGGCATTGAAGAGATCGACGAGCTCCGGCAGCCTCGAGTAGCAGGTGGGTTCTCCCGCGAGCGATATGGCCACGTGCCGGGGTTCCATCGCCTGGCGGAATCGCTCCTCCGTGACGTAGGGGGAGGGTTTGTAGCCCGACAGCGCCCGCCGCTGGAGCTGCACGACGCCGTCCACGATCTCCTGCGGCGAGCACTCCTCCTCTTCCTGTGGCTCGTGCTCGAAGGAGCGCCAGCAGAACAGGCACCGCTGCGTGCAGCGCAGCGTCGGGGTCATCTGGATGCAGCGGTGGCTCTCGATGCCGTAGAACTGGTGCTTGTAGCAGAGGTCGCCGCCTTTTAAGGCGCGTTTGCACCAGAGGCAGGGTTTGACCGCAGCGGACGAGCGGGGGGAGAGGAACTGGTAGCCCTGCCGCCGCAGCGGGTCACATGGAGCGGAGCGCATCGATCCCCAGCACCCCGAGCGCCTGCGAGAGCGTGTTCTGGGCCGCCCGCACCAGCGTGAGGCGGCTTGCCCGGGTCTCCCCCTCGCTCCTCAGCACCGGGTTGTCCCGGTAGAAGGCATTGAAGAGGTCCGCGAGGTCGCGGGTGTAGGCGGCCAGGATGTTCGGGCGGAGGAGCGATACCGTCTCCTCCAGCACGGCGGGGAAGCGGGCAATGTGGCGGGCCAGCTTCACCTCGAACTCGCTCTGGAACGTGAACCCCTCCGTAAACGCACCAGCCTTGTCCAGGATGCTGCAGGCCCGGGCATGGGCGTACTGGATGTAGGGTCCGCTCTGCCGCTCGAAGTCCAGCGCCTCCTTCCAGTCGAACACCGTGCTCTTCTCGGGCGAGACCTTCACGATATCGTAGCGGATCGCCCCGATGGCCACGGAGCGGGCGATCCGCAGCCGCTCCTCCTCGGAGAGCTCCGGGCGGCGGCGGGTCACCTCCTCAAACGCCCGCCGGCTCACCTCCTCGATCAGCTCGTCTGCAGAGATGAACTTGCCGGCGCGGGTGCTCATCGAACCTTCGGGAAGGGAGACGAACTCGAAGTAGACGATCTCCGGGGATCGCTCGCCCAGGAGCTGCAGGGTGCAGGTCAGCTGGGCGCCGATCAGCTTGTGGTCGGCCCCGAGCACGTCGATCACGCGGTCGAAGTTCCTCCCCTTCCAGGTATGGTACGCCAGATCCCGCGCCGCGTACACGGTGGTCCCGTCGCTCCTGCGCAGGACGTAGCGGTTCTCGAACCCGCAGCGGGAGAGATCCAGATAGAGGATATCGTCCTCGTGCGCCTCTCGAAGGAGCCGGATCTTCCCCAGGGTGCGGGTCACATCGCCGTTGCGGACGAAGTCCCCTTCCCAGACGAAGCGGTCGTGGGAGACGTTGAGGGCGGTCAGCGTCTCCTGGATGCCCTCGAGGCAATCCTGCACCGCCGCCCGGAACCTTTTTGCCACACCGGGATCCCCTGCCTCCACGCGCTGCATGAGGGCGTCGATCTCGGCGGTGATCGCCGGATCCTTCTCGAGCGATCGATTCGCCGCGATGTAGAGGCGGGCGATACGGTGATCGGGTTTATCGCTGCCCGCACCGGCGGACTCGTTCTCGGTGCCCCAGACCACGATCGCGATCTGCCGCCCCATGTCGTTGACGTAGTACTGGACGTCGAGGGGGTGGCCCGCCTTCCGGAAGGCGCGGGCGAGCGTATCCCCGATGATGGAGTTGCGGATATGGCCCACGTGGAGGGGGCCGTTCGGGTTGGCGCTGGTATGCTCGATCGTCACCCGCTCCGCACGATGGAGTACCGATCCGAAGTCCGAAGAGAGCGCCTCCCGGATCGCTCCCGCGAGATACGCCTTCCCGAAGTGGAAGTTGATGTACGGCCCCACCACCTCCACACGGATATCGCTGCCCTTCAGCTCTTCGGATACTTTTGCGGCGATCTCCGCGGCGATCTGCGGCGGCGGGCGGTGCCACTTCTTCGCCAGGCAAAACGCAACGGTGGAGGCGAGATCGGCGTGCTCGCCACCCTCCACGAGCCCCGCGTCCTCTTCGCCGCTCGCGGAGCGGAGAGCGCGGTGGATACGGTCGCGGGTCTCCCGGTACATCACATCCCCGTCCTGTAGCGGAGGATCGCGGCGATCCCGCCGAAGGCGTTTAAGAGGATCGCCCCCTCCTCGAAGTCGTCCGAGATGATCTCGACCGTTGCCCCGCTCTGATCCGCCAGCTGCGTCAGCTCCTCGACGATATCCTCCTCCTGCCCGATGGCGAGCGGCGAGGTGCAGCGCGGGCAGGCGCCGAGGTCGATATCCGCGGTGGTCCGCCCGGGTTCGGTCTGGATCGTCCGCTCCTCGGCGTAGTCGCAGGCGGCGCAGCGGATGGAGAGCCGGCTCCTGCGGAGCTTGGAAGAGAGGAGGACGACGTCCACCGCCCCCAGGGCCAGATTCTTCCGCACGCTCTCCTCGCCGTAGGCGGCGTTCCCGTCGTCTTTGACGAGCTCCTGGAGGAACCGGGTCATGAGCGCCTTCTCCTTGACCACCGCCATCCCCTTCAGGACGTCCTGGGCGGCATCCACCAGTTCGGGGAGGCCGCTCTCGTTCGTATAGGCGACGTCGAAGAGGCCCAGGATACGCTTCTGGAGCTCGTGGTGGAGGTATCCGCCGTCGGCGAACTCCTCCTTTGTCGGGCTCGGCCCGCCGATTAAGACCCCCTTGAACCGCTCGAAGAAGTCCTTCTCCGCCATGAAGATGTTGCTCGCCCGCTCCCCGACCTTCTTGTAGAATTCGTTGATGGCGATCAGGCGGAGCCGCTGGAACCGCACGCTGGACTGCCCGCCCTTCCGCTGCTTGCCGGGGACCGTCGAATTGACCCCGGAGACCGGTTCGATGCGGTTCCCCCGGAGGAACCCGATGTAAGCCTCGCGGCGGTCGATGACGATCAGCCCGTAGACCGACTTCTCCTCGAGCATCTGCTGGAGGGGTTCGAGCTCGAACTTGGAGCTGCAGCGGTACATGTAGAGGTTGAGGGGCTCGGGCGGCTCGATGATGGTGCACTGCAGGTCCGTCCGATCCCCGCCGAGGAGGATGGTGCCGCAGAATACCGCCATGCCGTTCTCCGGCGGGCGCTTGTAGTACTTGAGCCGGGCCAGGATAGAGGAGAGCGCGCTCTGGACGTTGGTGCGGGTCTGTTTGCTCTTGATGTTCGAGCACTGGCCGTACTCATCCCGCAGCTGGGCGGTCACGTCGTACAGCTGCTTGTCCGGGGGGATGTAGAGGGTGATCAGCTCCGTTCCGCTCCCCGCCTTTGCCTCCAGCTTCTCGAGCGTCTTCTTGAACTCGTAGCGCCTCCGTCCCTCGTCCATCTCCACGACTTCTGGTTCCTGCTCCGCCATCTGGCCTCCTTACTCCGTAAGATTCCCATATATACTGGAGAAGCAAGAACATAAAACTAATCGGTGGTCGCAAACCGCATACGCCCCCGTAATTGTGAAAACAGATGCAGGCACGGCCGTATACGGCAGGCAACCCCCTGGCGCGGACTCAGACAGATTCCGCGATGTTGCCGTCCACCTCGCTGTTGAGCCCATGTCCGCCGCTGAAGTTGTAGAAGGTCTTCGGATCTCCGGCATATCGATAGGTCGCCAGCGCCGCATCGATGGGTATGATGGGATCCGCCGGGGCGTGGTAGAGGTGGACCGGGCGGGGAGAGATGCGGCCGATGGCGTGGTCCGGATCCACGGACAGCAGGAACGAGCGGGCATCCCCGCTGTAGCCGGTACCGGCCAGGCCGAAACCGGAGGTGGAGACGCCGATGTAGCCGGCAAATTGCTCGTCGAGGCTGGCGGCAATCGCCGCGTACCGGCCGCCGTTGCTGGAGCCCATCGCGTACACGGGAACCTGGAAGCGCTCGTCGAGCAGCATCCGTGCGCTGCAGAGATCGCAGACGATCTTGTAGTACTCCGGCCACTCCCCGCGGACATAGCGCCGGTAGTCGTCCTCGAGGTCCAGCGGGCGGCCCGCGGTCTCGCCGCCGTTCCCGCGGATGTCCAGGACCATGAAGGCGATGCCGCGCTCTGCATACCACAGCGCCCGGTCGCGGTGGGCCTCTTTTCTCACCCCGGCACCTTCGGCGAAGACGATCGCCGCCCTCGGGCTCTGCGGCACGGCGAGGAGTGCGTAGATCTCTGTATCGATGTTGTGGAAGCGGATCGCCTCGAGTGTCCAGGATGCATTCTCTGCCATGATGGTTGCGGTCGCCTGCGGAGCGGTGCAGTGTAACGAGAGGTTGCTGCCGGCGTCCACCCGGTAGGAGGGGCGATCGGGCTGGGCAGCGCAGCCCGAAAGAAACGCGGCTGCGAACAGCGCTAGAAGGAGGACGATGGCCGGGATTGCCGCCACCCTACCGCAGGCACAGGTATGCCAGGCAGATCGTCTTGGCATCGCAGATCCCCCCCTCGCGGATCATCGCGTGCACCGCATCCGCCCGCAGCGGCACCACCTCGATGATCTCGTCCTCGTCCTTTTCGAACTCGCTGGAAGCGGCGAGATTCCGGGCCTCGAAAAGGTAGATCCTCTCAGTCGTGTACCCCGGCGTGGTGTAGATGCAGCCCCGCGGCAGCAGCTCCCCCGCGCAGAACCCGGTCTCCTCGATCAGTTCGCGGCGTGCCGTCTCCTCCGGCCGCTCCCCGGCATTCATCGTCCCCGCGGGCGCCTCCAGGATGTAGCGGTCGATAGCGAAGCGGTACTGGCGGATCAGGTAGCAGTATTCCTCGTCCCGCGGGAGGATGGCGACGGCGTCCCCGGGGCGCACCACCACCCGCTCCTTCTCCGTGCCGTCGGGCAGGGTGTAGAGGTTCTTCTCGATGGAGAGACGATTCGAGCGGAAGATCTCCATCATCGCACCCCGATGTGGCGGTGCAGCTGCAGCTGGAATCGCACCGGCAGGTCGTGCTCCAGGATGTACGCCGCGATCTCCGAATAGTCGGAGCCGTAGACGGGGGAGACGAACACCTCCCCCGCGATGGGGTAGCGGGCGATGACACCCTCCGCATACGTCAGATCCTCCCTGCTGCCGACGACGAACTTCACGCTGTCCCGCGCCGTGATCCGCACGATCAGGGAGAGATCGCTCTCTTCGCCGGAGGACGGACACTTCACGTCCATGCAGATCGCGGCGTACGGCTGCAGGCGGGCAAAATCCAGCGTGCCGTTGGTCTCGATCTCGATAGAATAGCCCCTCCGCCAGAGCGCTTCCACCAGCGGCGGGAGGTCGTCCTGGAGCAGGGGCTCCCCGCCGCTGATGCACACCCTCCGGCACCCCAGCCGGTCGACCTGCTCCAGGATCCCGGATATCTCCATCTCGATGCCGCCGTCCCAGGCATAGCGGGTGTCGCACCAGCGGCAGCGGAGGTTGCAGCCGGCAGAGCGGACAAAAGTGGATATTCTGCCCTGCTCCCTCCCCTCGCCCTGGATGCTCCGGAATATCTCACAGATCTGCATAGGAGATCTCGGCATAGCAGGTGGGGGACTCCCAGACCCGGATCCGCACCACCCGGGCAGCGGTACCGTTCAGGCGGCACTCGCGGTTGATAAGGTCGACCATGACGCCCGCCAGGAGCTCGCTCGTCGGGTCCCCCGGGGTGGTGACTACGTCCTGGAACGCCCGGATGCAGGGAACCATCGGATCCTCCTCGTTCAGGATCACCTGGTGGTCGAACCGCTCGATGACACCCTTTATCGCGTTGTAGTCGACCAGGATCTTGGTATCAGGATCGATCTCGCCCTCGATCCATACTTCGACCCTCCAGCGGTGCCCGTGCAGGTTGTAGCACTTCCCCTCGTAGTGGAGGAGGCGGTGGGTTGCATCGAAGGATACTTCTTTGTAGATACGGGTCTTCACCGGATTAACTCCGCAAGGTATAATATTATAATTAGGAACGTCTCATTGATATAAGCAATCGGAAGAATTGTCTCCAATAATTCATTCCGCGCGTGGCACTGTATTTCAGCACCACATTTTGCACAATAACGAGGGTTATCCACATGGGACAGGGTAAATTCGCAGCGAGGAAACTCAAGCGGGACTCCAAGAAGTTTCGCTGGAGCAACAAGAACTTCGCACGGCGCATGCTCCATCTCGACGAGAAGGCCGATCCCCTGGAGGGCGCTCCGCAGGCGCGGGGGATCGTGCTTGAGAAGATCGGCATCGAGGCCAAGCAGCCCAACTCCGCCATCCGCAAGGCGGTGCGCGTCCAGCTGATCAAGAACGGGCGCCAGGTGACGGCATTCGCGGTGGGGGACGGCGCCATCAACTTCATCGACGAGCACGACGAGGTCGAGATCGCCGGGATCGGCGGACGGCTGGGGCGCTCCATGGGCGACATCCCCGGGGTCCGCTACGT
Organism: Methanomicrobiales archaeon; assembly: GCA_034679905.1. Lineage (GTDB taxonomy): Archaea > Halobacteriota > Methanomicrobia > Methanomicrobiales > JACTUA01 > JASEFH01. The sequence goes on from JAXDAH010000061.1 coordinate 8,883, forward strand.
CGTCACGAGCGTGAACAACGTCAGCCTCCGCGAACTTGTGATCGGGAGGAAGGAGAAGCCGCGCAGGTGATCGGTATGGCAGAGGCAGTCGAAGCAACCGAAGAGAGGACGGAAGTTGAGCAGCAGGGTCCGGCCCGGCTGCTCTTCAACCGCTGGGATATGAGCGAGGTCGAGATAAAAGACCCGGGCCTCAAGCGCTACATCAACCTGCAGTCGATGATCGTCCCCCACTCCGGGGGGAAACTGACCCGTCAGCAGTTCGCAAAAGCCGACATGCTGATCGTCGAGCGCCTCATCAACCGCCTCATGCAGAGCGAGATGAACACCGGCGCCAAGGAGCGGGCGCTCCGCATCACCAAAGACGCGTTCGAGATCATCTACCAGAGGACCAAGAAGAATCCGGTACAGGTGCTCGTGGACGCGGTCGCCAACGCCGGACCCCGCGAAGAGACGGTGCGCCTGAAGTACGGCGGCATCAACGTCCCCAAGTCCGTGGACACAGCACCGACCCGGCGGGTGAACACGGCGCTCCGGTTCATCTCCGATGCGGTCGACAGCGGATCCCGGAACAGCAAGAAGGATGTTGCGGAAGTCCTCGCAGACGAGCTGATGGCAGCGGCACGCGGCGACTCGAGGGCGTACTCGGTCGCCAAGAAGGAAGAGCGGGAGCGTATCGCCAAGGCCTCCCGATAACGTAGATACTTTTTTTAAGGAGTTTTAGATGGCACGAGGAAGGAAAATGGTAGATCGGGTAACCCAGCTCATGGGTCAGCCCGAACGGATCCGGAATATCGGGATCGTAGCGCACATCGATCACGGCAAGACCACGCTCTCGGACAACCTGCTCGCGGGTGCGGGGATGATCAGCGAGGAGCTCGCCGGGCGGCAGCTCTTCATGGACTCGGACGAGGAGGAGCAGGCGCGCGGGATCACCATCGATGCCAGCAACGTCTCGATGGTGCACGAGTACGGCGGCCAGGAGTACCTGATCAACCTGATCGACACTCCCGGCCACGTGGACTTCGGGGGCGACGTGACGCGGGCGATGCGGGCGGTCGACGGCGCCGTCGTCGTGGTCGACGCCGTCGAGGGCACGATGCCCCAGACCGAGACCGTGCTGCGGCAGGCGTTGAAAGAGCAGGTGCGGCCGGTGCTCTTCATCAACAAGGTCGATCGCCTGATCAACGAACTCAAGGTGGACGAGCAGGAGATGCAGATCCGCCTGGGGCGCGTGATCGATAAGGTCAACAAGCTGATCAAGGGGATCAACGAGGAGCGCTACAACCAGGGCTGGAAGCTGGATGCCGCGAACGGTTCCGTCGCCTTCGGCTCCGCCCTCTACAAGTGGGCGGTCTCGGCCCCCTACATGAAGAAGAGCGGCGTCTCTTTTAAAGACGTCTACCAGAAGTGCCGCGACGAGGACATGAAGTGGCTCGCCAAGCAGAGCCCGCTCTACGCCGTCATCCTGGACATGGTCGTCAAGCACCTCCCGAACCCCCTCGATGCGCAGAAGCGGCGTATCCACGTGATCTGGCACGGGGATAAGGAGACACCGGAGGGCAAAGCGATGCTCGGCTGCGATCCCGAGGGGCCCGTTGCCCTGATGGTGACGGACATCAGCTTCGATCCCCACGCCGGCGAGGTCGCGACAGGGCGGCTCTTCTCCGGCAGGCTGAAGCGCGGCATGGAGCTCTACGTGATGGGCACCGCCGGCAAGGCGAACCGCCTCCAGCAGGTGGGCATCTTCATGGGGCCGGAGCGGGTCGAGGTGGAGGATCTCCCCGCCGGCAACATCGCCGCCGTCACCGGGCTGCGGGACGCCATCGTGGGCTCGACGGTCACCAGCCTGATGGAGATGACGGCGTTCGAGTCCCTCAAGCACTACAGCGAGCCGGTCATGACGGTCGCCGTCGAGGCGAAGAACATGAAGGATCTCCCCAAACTCGTGGAGGTGCTACGGCAGGTCGGAAAAGAGGATCCCACCGTGAAGGTCTCGATCAACGAGGAGACCGGCGAGCACCTGATCAGCGGCATGGGCGAGCTCCACCTGGAGATCATCACCGGGCGGATCAAGCGCGACAAAGGTGTCGAAATCATCACCTCCGAGCCGATCGTCGTCTACCGCGAGACGGTGACGGACAAGGCCGGCCCGGTGGAGGGGAAGTCGCCGAACCGCCACAACCGCTTCTACCTGGAGATCAGCCCGCTCGATGACGTCATCGTGGACCTGATCAAGAACGGGACCGTCTCCATGACCATGCCGGAGCTGGAGCGGAGGACCGCTCTGATTCAGGCCGGCATGGACAAGGAGGAGGCGAAGGGCATCAAGGACATCCAGGGCACGAACATCTTCATCGACGTGACGAAGGGTATCCAGTACCTGAACGAGACCATGGAACTGGTCCTGGAGGGATTCCACGAGGCGATTGCAGGCGGACCGCTCGCCGACGAACCGGTCCAGAACCTCAAGGTGCGCCTCGTCGACGTCAAGCTGCACGAGGACGCGATCCACCGCGGTCCCGCCCAGGTGATTCCGGCAGTGCGTGCCGCGATCAAGGCGGGGATGCTGATGGCAAACGACTCCCTGATGGAGCCCATACAGAAGATCCAGATCAACGTGCCCGCCGACCAGATGGGCAACGCGACGTCCCAGATCCAGGGGCGCCGCGGCCAGATCTTCGACATCGTCAGCGAGGGGGACTCCATCGCGGTCATGGGCAAGGCGCCGGTTGCCGAACTCTTCGGGTTCGCCGGCGACATCCGCTCGGCAACCGAGGGGCGAGCAATGTGGAGCACGGAGTTCGGCGGATTCGAACTGGTCCCCTCCAGCCTGGTGAAGGATGTCGTGGTGAACATCCGCAAGCGCAAGGGCTTGAAGGCAGAGATGCCCCGCCCGGACGATTATCTCGCCTGAGACCGCTCGGCGACCCTTCCCATCCTTTTCTATCACTCCTGAAGAAGCGCTAGAAAAATACCGTATCGGGAGAGCCCTTAAAAAAATTATTTTAATCCCCCCTCAGGAGGGTACGTTTGGAGGAGGAGGCGTTCTGAGAGGGGACTGTGTCGGTTGAGGTGCTGTATGGCAATTTGCCCCACTTGCCAAGGGACAGTCGTCGCATGCTCAAGCCATGTGTGCCCGCTTCCTGCTGCGGCGTGTCCCTAATCTGTCTGTTTAACATTATACTATTAAAATTTTTTTATTTTTAATTTTTAGGATTTGGGGCCATATTGGTCAATTATACGCCCTAACAATGTTATAGAGGGCAATACGCCAATTTGCCATGTACATACGGCACCCCCCGGGCGGGGCCGAACACCGTAGAGAGCGCATATGGGGCGGTTCGCCGCTGTACCGCGATGGGGAGCAGAATCCCGGCGTCATCCCTGCACCTGTCGGTGCGAACGTCTCGCTCCTCCATTTCCCGCAATTTTAAATAATCTTCCGCAGATACTACCTGTCAACGGTGTCTGCTACAGGCATCCGGCGAGAATGCGGGAAGGATATGACGATGAAGAAGCACGAGGTGTTTGAGAGTGTGCCGGGGATCCTCCGCCCGTTCAAGGCGTTCATCGAGGGGCTCGGACTCAAAGAGGGGGATCAGATCGTCTATTATGGCGTGCCGGGGACGTGCACGCCGTTCGTGGAGCTCCTGGGATTTGCCATCCGCGCACTGCCCGTCGAGCAGGTGTTCGTGCCGCTGACAAAGGAGGAGAAGGCGTTCCGGCTGGATCTGGTTCCCGACGTCGGGATGCAGGCCTGCAGGGACTCCGTCACCCTGGGTCCCCGGGTGATCGTGCTGATGGGCGGGCTCTCCATGCCCAACGCCGGCGTGTCTGCGGATCAGGTGGCGGATACGATCGCCAAGTACGGGGCCTCGCTCGTCGGGGTCTGCTTCATGCGGATGTTCGAGAAGGCGGGCTGGCTGGAGAAGTTCGACTTCGACCTGATCATCGATGCCACCATCTCCCCCGTGGACGTCTGGAAGGAAGAGCGTCCGGTCACGGCTGGAACATACTGAAGGCAGAAATCTCTCTTCGCCTTTTTCGACGGTGGCGGGATCCGGGCGCATCCGCTGCGCCGTATTACACCCGAACAGCCGGCTCTCGGCCGCTCAGGGGTGCGGCCGGCAAATCGGGCGTCCTTGATCCTGCAGATTCTGTTTTCATTAGCGCTCGAGCAATTCTGTGTGAATATTTAAAGTAGGGCTATTCCTGCCACACTCCTGACACGATGAGGCCTCTGGTTGGGAGCGGCAGTAGAAGGCGGTTCTCACGCTTGTACAGTCTGGAGTTGGGCTCGCATTGAGGAAGGAGCATATTGATCCGAATTGATATATCGCATCCCTCCCTTCGAGGATATCGTGACTTGCGGGGGTGGGGGAACGGGGGGGGGGGGGGGGGGGGGCCCCCCCCCCCCCCCCC
>JAXDAH010000062.1:0-5705 GCA_034679905.1 Methanomicrobiales archaeon
GGGGGGGGGGGGGGCTGCCTTTCCGGGGGGGGGGGGGGGGGTGAATCCGGATTATCAGAGAGTCATCCGCGGGATGGGTGTAAAATTCGCCGGGGAGCGTTTCTACAGAGCCAAAGTTATGCCATCCATCCCGGCAGGTGCAGAATTGCCGTACCCTACGATCCTATCATCGGAACTCACCGCACCAGGGGGAAGGGGTTTCGAAGCGTGAGGGGAGGCCCGCCACCTCTCACTCCAATCGCCCCCATACGATATCCTCCAGGGGACGCGGGTCGGGAGTGATACTTCACCCTGCCCTCGCAGCGCTGGTACGATGAGCCCCTTTCCAGAATTTCCGTTCTACCCCCGTGCGACCGAAGCACCTACCCAGGCACACGTATTCGATCCTGAGACGGGTTCTCGATAAAGGATCTCCCGATCCCGCGTCTGGGATTCTAAAAAGATGCATATCTCCGCGCATGTATCTTTCGAACGGATAACCGTGCCGCTACCCTCGCGTTCCGCTACCTGAGAGGATGGGTCAATACCGTCTCCTCATCCCTCCCCACCGGAAGGGCTCCCCATGACCCTGGGGCACTGCACTTTCCATTGCGTGAGGAGAATTCATGTTCGACACGGAGCAAGATGCCCATCCGTCCCCTCGCCCCTCGACTTCTCTAGCGTCGTTCTCCCTCCAATACCCGGGCCTATCGCACCAGATCGGGGGCGGCAGAGAGCGGGCAGCAGGCAGATATCCCCTTCGACGCATAAATATGCAGCGACCCAGGATCATGTCCCGCTGCTGTGCCAGGCAGAAAAACCTCGCTCCCTCGGATGAGAGGGCTCCTCCGCACGCGCAGTGGAGGGGATCGTAGTCGTGCAGAGGATCCCGTCACGGACGGACACAATCCTGCATCGGATCGAGGAGCGCGGCAGTATCCAGGTCCTGAAGCGCCACCCCTGCCAGGGCCCCTATCACTCCTCTGCCGCCGTGCAGCTGGATGCCGTGATCGCGGGCAAGCCTTTCCGCTTCCGCCCTCTCCACCCGTCCTCTCCTCGCGCGCATGCCGAAGGCATGGAGAGCGGGGGATACGATGAAACCGGGTTTTACTGCAATACCCCATTCCGCAGAGAGTGCCTCATCCTCGACGAACCGCCGCGCCCTGTCCGGGATCTGAGTTTGCAGTGCCGGTTCGACCGCCATCTCGATGCAGCTGCAGGAGTTACCGGCCGTCTTCTCCTCGAGATTCGGGTACAGCATGACGACGCGGTGCCCGATCGGGATGACCCCCTCCATCCCGCCGAGCTGCTGGAGGAGTGCCAGGGCGAGCGCAAAGGTCGCACCCTCCTCCGCACTGTCCGTGTCGTCGATCCCGACGGTCACATGGACCAGGGCGCGGGTGTAGATCTCCCCCTCCACGATATTTCCAATCCGCCGGATCTGCACATCGGATACACCGCGGGCACGGGACATCATCTCCGTCAGCGAATAGGCCGGCCCGCCGATGCAGCGGATGTGCTGGACGATCCAGTCACCCTTCCGCTCCACGCCCCGCACCCCCACGGCAGGAGAGGGGTAGAGCCCGATCTCGATCTCCTCCATGCCGAGCCGGGCGCATTCCCGCAGGAGCGCCCCATCCCTCTTCACACGCAACAGCGTCCCTCCCGCCTGCCGGTGGTGGAACTCGCAGAACGCGGCGCAGCCCCCGCTCATGCACTCGTGGTAGATCTCCACCTGATCCCCATCCCGTGTGGTGAAGATCCGCCGGCAGGTACTGGAGGGAATTACGCTCGTGGCGGCGTACCGCGCCGCCTGCCTTCCGCGCTTCTCCTCCAGCATGAGGATGCAGCGCTCCTCGATCAGGCGGTTGATCCAGTCCTGTGCCGTGCTCCGGGGGACCGCCGCCGCGTCCGCCAGATCGTGCACGGTAAACGAGCCGGCATCGAGTGTGAACTGCCGTATCAGCCGAAGAAACGTTCTTCGTCTCTCAAGCACCCTTGACATAGCAGTCCCGGATAAAGAGCAGATCCCCGATCACGGCGCTCGCGGTCTCGATCGAGCCTGCACCCTTGCCCACGATGGTGAGCGGACCGGCCAGATCGGTCTCGATGGTGACGGCGTTCAGGGTCCCGTGAACGACGAGCGGGTGGTCCCACTCGATGATACGCGGCGATACCCGCAGCAGCCCCTTCTCCGGGATCGCCTCGCCGATCAGGCGGATGGTCATGTCCTGCTCGTCGGCGAGCCGCAGCGCCTCCGACGTGAGGTTGTCTATCCCGGTGACGTCCACATCGCGCAGGTGCGCATTCAGCTTCCAGATCGCGTTCGCCAGGATGACCAGCTTGATGGCGGTATCGATACCGCGTACATCGTAGGTCGGATCCGCCTCCGCGTATCCGAGCTCGCGGGCCTCGACGAGCGCCTGATCGTAGGTCAGCCCCTCGGCATCCATGCGGGATAGGATGTAGTTGCAGGTGCCGTTCAGGACACCATGGATGGCGCGGATACGGTTCCCGGAGAGTCCGTGCTCGAGCAGGTGGAAGATCGGGACCGCGCCGCAGACGGTTGCCTCGTAGCGGAGTTGCACGCCCTTCTGGGCGGCACGGGACTGCAGCTCCTGGTACGCCAGCGCGATGGGGCCCTTGTTGGACGTGACGACGTGCCGCCCGCACTCCAGGGCTGCGCGGATGTGCGAGAGCGCCGGTTCCCCGGTCTGGGCATTGGTCGGAGTCACCTCGACAAGCGCATCGTAGTCCGCGGTGCGGATCACATCCATGGCGCCGATCCCGGGGGTGCCGCAGTGGCCCGTCGTGCGCTTCCGTTCGATCACCTCCGGGAGGGAGAGTCCGGCGTCGTCGATGGCGCCGCTCTTCGAGTCCGCTACCCCTGTCACCGTCAATCCGAGCGACTTCTGGGCGATGACGGATGCCACGCCCTGCCCGACCGATCCAAAACCGAGAAGGGCAATCTTCATCGCAGCTCCTCCAGAGGTTCGACGATCAGGATATCCTTCTTCCTGGCCACCCGCCGCAGGATATCCAGCGCGCTGGCCATATCCGACTCGTTCAGGGATTTTATGGTTATCCTGGCCGTTGATGGCTCGTGGATCGCCGGCATGACCATATAGAGTTCGGAGATCTCCGCATAGCCGGTACGGTCGATCTGGTCCACCGTATCCGAGAGATCGGTGTGCATGATATGCCCGATCATGATCAGCGAGCGTTTGTGGATAAGACGCTCCTTCCCGATGCGCTGGACATGGATCCCGTCCCTCTTGAAGAGATCCAGCAGGTCCGGGAGCCGTTTCTCGGCCAGATCGAGTACAACCTGGACATCGATGGTATCCTTCGCCGTCTGGGGCTCCCGTTGATGCACAATGGCGATGATGTTTCCACCCACATCCGAGATCGGTTTCAGCGCATTGACCAGCTGTCCCGGCGTATCCTTCATCTCCAGCTTCATCGATATCTGCACGAGAGCCACCTGTAGAAATAGTGGAGCTTGTAGGAAGATAAGGCTTATAGAAAAAGGCATAGACCGGATCGTCAGGCGCCCCCGAACTCTCCTGACTAATCGCGTCGGGACCGATCCGTCGATTCGCGCACATTATCAGAGAGCCAGCGGGAGAATCGGCAGGGGCAGCCAGGGCACATATGAAAAGGCTTAAGAGAACCCGAAAAGAAACGACATTCGAGAGAATTGAGCACGCTGTCAAAATTTGAACGAATTGACGCGTTTTTAACGCCTCTAATGTTGAGTGTCATCATCCTCGGAGGCATGGAACTGCTGTATACCCTCGCCATCGACCTGATCCTCAACGAGGGGAGCGGGACTCCCGTCGAACGTATCATGCAGCACGAGGTGATCGTCACCGCGGTCGGGTTTGTCCTTCTCTATATCCTTATCCTTCTGCTCTTCCTGAGACAGCAGGAGACAGCCCACAATGGTGCGGAAGATCTCCTGGGGCGGATCTACGATGCACTGGACGCATTCAAGCCCTCGCAGGCGCACAGCGGCGATGAGGGATACAGAGGAGACCTTTACCAGTATCTTACCACCATCTTCCCGGATGTGGAGATGACGATCCAGAACGATCGGGGCAAACCTTCGTTCATCCTCCGGGATGTGGGCATCGAGATCCGGGGCCCCGCCGACAGTGGAACGCTCGACAGCATCGCCACGCTCTGCATGCAGTCCTCGGCGGACCTGCGATGCCTGATCGTGATCCTCTGCGAACCGCAGTATATGCCGGAGCAATTCCACGAGGTGGAGAAGGGGATAAAACAGTATTTCCGTAACGTCCGGCTCCTCCAGAAATAGGCTCCGGTCCCGCCTGTCGGGGGCGCATCCCGGTATCGGCCCTATCTGCCGGTGCCCCTGATGGTGCAACGCCGTCCACACGTCTCTTTATACGCGCGAATCGGCATGCATATATAGGAAGGGGATCTCAACGACACCGATTCCTATGGCACAGGCACAGGAAGGCGATACGGTTCAGGTAGAGTATACCGGAAAGCTTCCCGACGGATCCGTGTTCGACTCCTCGGGAGAGGGAGAGCCCCTCCAGTTCAGGATCGGCGAAGGAGAGGTGATCTCGGGATTTGAAAGGGCCGTCAGGGGGATGGAGCCCGGCGAGACCAAGACCACCACCCTCCCGGTCGATGAGGCCTACGGTCCACGCCGGGAAGATCTGGTCCTCAACGTGAACCGCGACCAGCTACCACAGGACATGAACTTCGAGCCCGGCCAGAGGCTGCAGGTGGTGCAGGCCGACGGCACCGCTTTCATGGTTACGGTTAAGAGCGTCTCCGAATCCGCGATCATTCTGGACGCCAACCACCCCCTGGCAGGTAAGGATCTGACGTTCGACATCAAACTGGTAAGAATTGTTTGACGGAGCCCGAAACCTTTTTTTGATCTGGAGGCGGAACGGCCTCTGGTCCATTGTCGGCTGGCAATCGGTCATGACCGGGGCCGAGGGGCGATCCTGAACTGTCCTTCAGGATTAAATCTCCCGTAAGGGGAGAAGCAGGATCGCGACACCCCACAGGCAGGACAGCAGAAGGAATAATCATGAGAGAAGCGATGGTGAGTTGAATCTCCTTTTTCATGACAGCAGAACCGGATAGACGCTCTCGGGATGCAGGCGGGAGCATGATACCCCTCTCGCGGGACTGAATAGGAATGTCCCAGACTCTTCTCTCCCGTATACTGCTCATCCCCACTGCATCCCACCTCCCCGGCTTTATCGCACGTATTAGGGGAAGAAGTCCAGAGGTGGGAGGGCGCACTCCCCCCCTACTCTCGCACCTCAGAGCGCGAGAGGGGGTTTCATACCTCTCGCATCCGTAAACGGCACTCGGGACCTGCACCGGTAAACCGAGCTCTCCCCTCTCACGGGGGGAAGCGTCCGGGTTCGATCGAGGGTCCCTCGATCACCCTTCTTCTCCTGGACAACCTGTCATCGATCATCCCTGTCTCCCTGCACCCCCTGGACCCTGCGTGATGGTATAGCTGCGCGAATTTTAGAGGCCATGCCCTCGGTACGATAGGGGAGGATCGCACTCCCGGTCTGTTCCATCGGAATGCCTATAGCAGACCCCTGTTGAAGTCGGGGCGCATCATGCGTATCCCTCCAGCCGAGTCATGACGGCATCGTCCACGGGTTATTAAAAAGCTGTCGGCAATAGACCGGATATAGAAAGGACCGAACCCCCGGCCGATC
>JAXDAH010000063.1:0-33140 GCA_034679905.1 Methanomicrobiales archaeon
TCGCTCTCCAACCGCATGACCGCCCGCAGCCTGAACGCCATCGCCTGGAGCGGCGGTCCGCGCTGCTGCAAGCGCGACTCCTGGATCGCGATCCGGGAGGCGGCGGGTTTCCTGAAGGAGGAGTGCGGGATAGACCTCCCCCTGCAGGAGCACCTCGAGTGCGAGTACAGCACGATCAACCGGGAGTGCACGGGCTACGAGTGTCCCTTCTACCCCGCCGGGGACGAGGCAGAGTCGTAGGGGGATCTAGGACCGCGACTCCCCTGCCGTCCCGCAGGCCCTCTCTCCTCGTATCTTCCGCTGCCGGCAGCCCGCGGCACAGGGCACGTCCCGACAGCGGGTGCGGGATACCCGGGTATCGTTGACAGCAAAGATCCTGTTGGGATCTGGCCCTCCGCTCACAGTCGCCGGGGAAGGGTCCGTTTATGCAGCGCGATCGCCGCGGCGAGGAAGAGCAGGGATAATCCTGCGAGCGCCGCCAGGTCGGCGGCGACGGGGAATGCGTTCCTCCCGGCGAACGCGTAGCGCGCCAGGTCGGTGCAGTAAGTGAGGGGGGAGAGCATGGCGAGGACTCTGCCCCAGAACGGCAGCTGCTCCACGGGGATGAAGATCCCGCTGATGAAGACCAGCGGGAACTTGACCAGGGTGGTGAGCATCATGATGTTGGACGGGGCGTTCGTCGGGGGGACCGCGAAGATCAATCCCAGGGCGGAGAAGCAGAACGCACCCAGCACGATCCCCGGCACCAGGAGAAGCGGGTGGAGGATCCCGACGCCCAGGGCGAGCCCGATGCCGATCGGGACGACGGAGATGCCGACGCCGAAGAGGAAGGATGCCAGCATATCCCCGACGATCAGCGCCGCCGGGGCGATCGGTGCCGAGACGAGCCGCTCCAGGGTCTGGGCCTGCCCCTCCCAGGGGAAGATGACGGGGGAGACCGCCGTCGCGGTGAAAAAGAGCGTCATCGCCAGGAGTCCCGAGACCAGGAATGGCAGCGGGAGCGTGCGGTTGCCGATGTAGAAGGCGAGAAAGAGGAAGAGCGGCATGAAGATGCCGAAGATGAGCACCGGGCCCTTGAAGTAGTAGATGAGGATATCTTTCCGCGTGATCGCGAGCGCCCGCCGCAGCTGCTCGCTCCAGGCTTCGGGCCTCACGGCGCCCCTCCCGCGGTCAGCTGGAGGAAGACCTCGTCGAGCGTGGGGCCCCGCGTCTCCAGGGAGAGGATCCTCGCCTGCCGCGCACTGGAGAACGCTGCCAGGGATCGGATTGCCCGGTCCACGTCGTCTGTATAGATGCGCCAGCGCTCTCCGGCCGGCTCCGCCCCGGAGACGCCCTCGAGGGCCCGGAGGGCTTCGCGATCGACTGCCGCATCGAAGATCACCTCGATGTACTGCAACCGTTCGATTCGCCGTTTCAGCCGCTCGGGCGTGTCGATGGCGGCGATCCTGCCGTGATCGATGATGCCCACCCGATGGCAGAGGCGGTTCGCCTCCTCCATGTTGTGCGTCGTTAAGAAGATCGTCGTGCCGTTCCCGTTCAGCTCCCGCAGCATCCCGTGGATCCGGCGGGTGCTCTGCACGTCGAGGCCGCTCGTCGGCTCGTCCAGGAAGATCAGCCCCGGTTCGTGGAGGAGCGCCATCGCCAGGATCAGCCGCTGCCGCATCCCCTTGGAGTAGCCCTGCACGCGCTGGTCCCTGCGGTCGTAGAGGTCCAGCATCTCGAGGAGACGGCGGGAGCGCTCTTCGGCGCGGGGACGCGGGACGCCGTAGAGACCGCCCATCAGCATCAGGTTCTGCCAGGCGGTGAGATCGACGTAGGCGTTCGTGGTCTCGGGCACGACCCCGACGCACTGTCGGGCCTGCAGTGGTTCCCGCACGATATCATGGCCCAGGATACGGGCGCTGCCGCTGTCGGGGCGGATGACTCCCGTCAGCATCCGTACGGTCGTCGTCTTGCCGGCCCCGTTCGGCCCGAGAAAACCGAACACCTCCCCCCGGCGGACCTCGAAGGAGACCCGATCGACAGCGACCGTTCTCCCGAAGACCCTGGTCAGATCGGTGACCTCGATAGCTCCCGTCATGCGCACCCCGGTACTGCGTGTACTTCCGAACGGGATAAGAACGTGCCGAAGCGGGCAGCAGTTCCTCCCCATCTCCTCGTCTAACGGTGCGACGAAGGGCCTGCGGCGGTGCAGGAGGATGAGAGGGCGGCCTGCCCGCTTGCACCGTGCCCTCCAGCGGATCCAGCAGCAGAGTCCGTCCTGGTCGCCGTCATGTTCAGCCCTTGTAGTTCGTCCAGTAGTTCGCCAGGCACTCGCGCCGCCGCCGCTCCAGGCGGATCTCCCGCATCTCGGGATACGTCGGCTCGGCGCTCTGCACCGCCGGACAGTAGGGGCAGAGCGCGTAGGGGACGTCGTCGGCAAGATTCCGCACCGGACAGAGGTACGCCCCCTCCCATTCGTCGACGATCTGCCCGCCGGGAAACGGCGTGCCGACGGGGTGGGCCGGTTCCTCCAGCACGAACATGGTGAACGCAGCCAGGAGATACTTCAGGTAGAGGAACCTGGGATCCGCCTTCTCCGCACAGGCATCGGCGACCATGGCACAGTAGGCAGGATGGCCCGGGTCCAGCGCTTCGTCCAGTGCATCCATACCACTCCGCGAGAGGAGGATCAGGCGGTGGTGGGCCCCGAAGATCTGCTCCCGCACGCGGAGGAGGAGGCGGTCCCGGTAGTCTTCAGGGAGATCCCGGACCTTCCGCTCGAACCGGGCCTGCATCTGCTCCAGATCGCGGAGGTCGTAGCGGGCCACCTCCTCTGCCAGCACGGCGAGGAGCCCGCCCCTGGTCCTCGCCTGCTGCATCCGCCGGCACCCCCGCCGGATGCTCTCCGGGCCGACGGTCCGAGACATGGAGCCATCCTCGGGCATCCCCTCGAACGGGTCCACGATCAGGGCGTAGACCGTCGCACGGTCGGCGGCGGCAGCATCGCCATCCCTGCGCTGTATCTTCCGCACGATGGCGGTTAGGCGATCCCGAAACCTTTCGAGAATCCGGCGCCCGGGCAGGGCGGCAGCATCGTCGGTCATGGCGGCACATCTCCCGTCGTTCGCGTACATCCTTAGATCGAGAACTCGAGCGGTTATTGCTGCGATTCCTGCTCTTTCTTTTTATCGGGATTCCCGACCAGCTTCTCGTAGAGCTCCTCCCCCAGGCACTCCCGCGCGTAGCGGCACCACTGCGCACAGGACTGGAAGTCGTTGTAGACGACGAACCCGCAGCGGCTGCACGCCACCTCGCGGTCGTTGCTGAAGAGCTCCACCTCTTCCCCGCACTGCGGGCACTTCTTGATCGTGAGCGTCGGCGTGCGGAGGTTCGCCGCACCGGGGCAACCGGAGAATATGCCGGGGACACGCATAGTTCAAAATGTGTTAACGGCAGCGGTCAAGAACCTATCCCTGCCCGTCCCGCCGGTACTCCTGGAGGAGCGATTCGGCATAGGCCGCGGCCTTCTTCGTGGGGACGTAGTTGAACTGGCGGACGCGCTTTATAATCTCTTCCCCGATCGCGGCCTCGTCCTTCAGGTCCAGGCGGCGGACATCCTCCAGGATCCAGTCGAGTTTGTCGATGCCCACTTCCTTTCCTTCGACCAGGATCTTGCGGATCTTGATCTCGTCGGGCGGGATGCCGCCGCAGATGGAGCAGTACCTTCCGTCCTTCTCCTCCGACATGCTACTCCCGGATCATGGTGAGGGACATCTTGAACCTCTTGGTCGCCGAGAGGGCGTGGGGGGCGTTGGCCGGGAAGATGATGGTCTCGCCCTCCCGCATCGCATAGGTGCTCCCGGCCACCCAGACCTCGGCCTCCCCGTCCAGAATCGTGACCACCGCATCGTAGGGCGCCGTATGCTCGGAGAGCCCCTCCCCCTCGTCGAAGGAGAAGATGGTGATGCTGCCGACGGGTTTGTTGACGACCATGCGGCTGGCGATCGTTCCGTCCTGGTAGGAGACCAGGTCTTTTAGGGCCAGCGGCTTTCCGCGGATCTCGTCGCGACTCTTCTCTGTCATATGCATACCTCTGCTGGATTTACTCTATTCCCATGAACCCTATGGCTCTTTCGCTTCTCCCCGACGTGCGAGCTGCTCCCCGCTCCGCCGGCAGTGCATATCGAGAGGCGTGCAGTGGCATCGTCCGCTCGTTTCACAGTTCTCGCCCTCACGCCGGTCTCTCCGGCAGCCGCGGGGACGTCCGTCCATACCGCAGGGCGCCCTCGGCCGGGCAGACGTCCGTGCACCGCCCGCAGAGGTAGCACTCGCCCTTCGCGTCCTCCCTGCCCGCCTCGGCGGTGGGGCAGATCCGCTCGCACTTGCGGCACTGGATGCAGGCCGGGGTCCTGCGGATCTTGAAGGCGCTCTGCGTTGCGACCGCGCCGGCCAGCGCCCCGAACGGGCAGACCAGGCGGCAGAAGGGGCGGTAGAGGGCGAGCGAGACGCCGAGGATGGCGAGGAATGCCAGGGAGCCGGCGCTCGCCGCGAGGTAGAAAAAGTCCCGGATCCCGAAGAGGGAGAGCAGCCCGAAGGAGAAGATCCATGCGGCCAGGAGGAACAGGACAAAGAACGCCAGGCGGACCCCCGTGACGATCCGTTTGTTCCTCACCCGATACTTCGGGACGGGCGCGGCATACGCCAGTTCCTGCAGCGCCCCCACCGGGCAGAAGTAGCCGCAGTACCATCTCCCGAAGAGGAGCGTGAGCGCCAGCAGAACCGCGAGGCCGGCGAGGGCGACGGCGAGCGGCCCCCCGAGCATCTGCACGTTGCCGAGCACCAGGGCCTGGAACTGGAACGGGATGACGGGTGCGAAGATGAGGAAGCCGAGCGCTGTGGTGAGGACGAGGAAGGCATACCCGAGCCGCCGCGACCAGCGTCCAGAGTACAGGAGATACGCCCCCACGGCGATCATCGCGAGCGCGTAGAGGAATCCGGCCGCCTTCGGTACCTGTTCTACCACCATACAACCATCCCTGCATACCATGGTTGCACCGACACCCATATGAAACTGGTGTAACTAACAGAGTTACATAGTATGGAGTCCATCGTGGAGAACCTCGTCTTGCTCGGGATGAAGGAGTACGAGGCGAAGGTGTACGTGGCGCTGGTCGGGATAGGGGAGGGGAACGCCCGCCGGATCCACGAGACGAGCGGCGTGCCACGCCCCCGGGTGTATGACATCCTGGAGAGTCTCGCGGCCAGGGGGTTTGTCGAGGTGCGGCAGGGCAGTCCGCTCGTCTACCGCCCCGTGAACCCCGAGACGGCCGTCGATCGCCTCAAAGGCGATCTCGACGCCGCCGCCCGGGAGAGCGTCGAGGCGCTCGAGAAGCTCTCGCTCGACGCCCAGCAGCAGTACACCCCGATCTGGTACGTGCAGGAGGACTGGAGCATCGGGCACCACCTCCGCGCCGTGCTGGAGAGCGTGGAAGAGGATCTCCGGATCCTCTCCCTGGACAACCGCATCGTGGAGAAGTACGCCGAGCGGATCGCCCGGGTCGGGCGGCGGCACCGCGTGCGGATCCTCTACGCCCGCCGCCCCGAGGGATCGCCCGTCCCGAACGCCGCCGCCTACGAGGTCGCCGCCCTCTGCGCCTACTTCCGCGAGAACATCTACGAGCGGCTGCTCGCCGCGCCGGTGCTGCGGGACGGCTCGACGTTTTCCGCGGAGTGCATCCTGCTCGCGGACGAGCGGGAGTCCATGCTCGTCTATACCCTGGACGGCGAGCGGATGGCGGTGATCGTCACGCTCCCCTTCATCACCTGCATGCAGGGTCGGCTGCTGGAGCAGATGCTCGCGCAGGCGCAGCCCCTCGATACACCGCGGGAATAACAGGCGGGGCCAAAACGGGCGAAACGGGCCGGGTTGGGAGACCACCTGACGCCCGGCCCCGGTTGCTATACGATGCCCCGGGCGGTTCCAGCGAGCGCGTCTTCCGGGTCGCCCCGCAACCGTCCCACCCCACCCTGCAGCGAAGCACATGCCCTGGCTTCTGCGATATGTCTATGTTAGAGTCTGGCAGTCCAGCCGGCAGCGGCTGTCGTCCCGTCTTCGCCGGGCATCTCTCTACAGAGGCCGCGTTGCATCGAGGGGGATATAGGGTATGAACCGCAGCAGGTCCGAGCGGAGCCGCTCAATCCCGGTCCGCTCCATGAATCGCGCCGTCCGCTCTCCCCGCGCGGCATTCGCCCGGTAGTACTCCAGCAGGCGCTGGATCAGGTCCAGGACCTCGCCGTCGGCGAGGTTCCGCGCGATCTCGTCCCCGATGCGGGGCTCCCGCCCCCCGTTGCCCCCGAAGACGACGGTCCACCCGCGGTTCGTGCCCATGACGCCGATGTCCCGCAGACGGCTCTCCCCGCAGCAGCGGGGACAGCCCGACACGCCGACCTTGATCTTGGCCGGGAACGCCTGGCCGGCGAACCGCTCCTCGATCGCCCTCCCGAGCGCCAGGGAGCCCTGGTTGGCGTACCTGCACATCTCCGTCCCGATACAGGCGTGCACGAACTTGACGCATGGCGCCGCGGAGCGGCGGGGATCCATGCCGAGGTCCTTCCAGATGGCGGGAAGATCCTTCTCCGGGATACCGGCGAGCAGGAACCGCTGCCCGGAGGTGAGCTTGACCACAGGAACGCGGTACTTCTGCACGAGGGAGGCGAGCCGGGTCAGATCCTCCGCCGTGACGATGCCGCCCGGCGTGCGGGTGACGATGGCGTAGGTGCTGCCATCGCGCTGGATGATGGCTTCGGGCATAATGGCAATTGTTCGACCTGCCCGTAAATACATTTTTTCCAGCGGTGACCGAGGTGCGAGAGTCCGAAAGCATCTAGACGTACCACGGCGCATCCTCTCCCGTGAGCAGCATGAAAGTCACTGAACTGAACCGGCAGCCGGTCAGCCCCAATCCCCACCACGTGGATGCCCGCAAGGTCTACGACTCTCCCCACGCCGTGGCCGTCGTGATCACCCTCCAGCCGGGCGAGTCCCTGAAGCGGCACAGCACGCCGACGGATGTCTTCTTCTACGTCCTGGAAGGGACGGGCATCGTGGAGATCGGGGACGAGCGGGAGACGGCGACAAGAGACATGCTCATCGAGAGCCCGGCGCGGATCCCGCACCGCTGGCTCAACGAGAGCGGCTCGGTCTTCCGCGTGCTGGTGGTGAAGGTGCCCCGGCCTACGGAGGAGACCCGGCTTCTCTGAAATCCATTCGTTTTACCCCCGGCGCGAACGAGCACAATAATGATAGATCTTCCAGGAGGAAGGGATACCCCCGTCCGTGGAAGCCGTGCGGGGCTTCAGAATTGCTGCACATACGGAATAGTCCTGCAGGCTTTCAGACATGCCGACTGCTCGGCGTCATCGCTGGCACCTGTTCGTCCGTGCGGCGACGGCGAGCAGGTAGATCAGGACGCCGCCCAGCATGACTACGCTCCCGATCCCGACCGATGCGAGCGGCAGCGTGACGGCGAGCGCCAGGCAGCCGACAAGACCCAGGGTCGCCAGGTTCCTGCTATACAGTCTCTCCCGCTCCTCCAGGGTATACGCCGCCATGTTCGTGACCGCGTAGTAGAGCAGCACCGTGAAGGAGCTGAACCCGATCGCTGCACGCACGTCTGCCAGCAGGACGACGACAACCAGGATTGTGCCGACGGTCGCTTCCGCGAGGTGCGGAACTCTATGGACCGGGTGGACGCGGGCCAGGTACGAGGGCATCCTGCGGTCGGCTGCCATGGCAAACAGCGTTCGGCTGATCCCGGCCATCAGCGAGAGCAGCACCCCCAGTGTCGCGACGGTCGAACCCACCCGGACGATCCACTGCCACTGACCGAAACCCGCCCCGGTTACCGCGGCCACCAGGGGTGCATTGGACCCGGCGAGCGTGGCCGGCCCGACGAGCAGCAGCGCCGAGAGGGCGACGGCGGCATAGACAAGGCACGTGATGCCCAGCCCCAGGACGATGGCCCGGGGAATGGCGATCCGCGGATCCCTCACCTCTTCGCCAAGCGTGGCGATCCGCGAGTAGCCCGCAAACGCAAAGAACCAGATGCCGGCCGACTGCAGGATTCCGTAAATGCCGTTCGTGCCCAGGAGGGGGGAGAGGTTCTGAAGACTCGGTCCGCCGCCGAGCATGAGAGCGATGACCGCCGCCAGGCTGACGATGACAATGGAGACCATCACTTTCGTGGCATTGGCCGTCTTCTCGATCCCGTAGTAGTTCAGCAGCGTGAAGGCGGCGACCGCCCCCGCGGCCAGGTAGCGTGCATACGCGGGCGCGAGGTAGTAGCCGAAGGTTAGGGCAACCGCGGCGCAGCTGGCGAATTTACCGACCACGAAGCCCCAGCCGGCGACCCAGGCCCAGAAGTCGTTCAGCCGCTCCTTTGCGTAGACGTAGGTGCCGCCGGACGCCGGGTAGAGGCGGGCGAGCTGGGCCGACGAGCTGGCGTTGCAGTAAGCGACGGCGGCGGCCAGGACCAGGCCGACAACCAGCCCGCCCTGCGCCGCGGCTGCGGCGGGGGCGATGGCCGTGAAGATGCCCGCGCCCATCATGGAGCCGAGCCCGATGAAGACGGCGTCTCCCGTTCCCAGTCTTCGGGACAGCCTGCTCTGCGTTCCATCGGGGGGGAGTTTCTCCGATACGCCCGCACCTCCCATCGTCGCGGCCGCTGAGGACGGATATACGGATCTGGGATTCGTGGCCGCTCCTTTTTAGGATGCGACGGGTGGGCTCAATGCAGAGATAAGTCTATCGACGCAGGGACAGTAGCCTCTGGCCAGACAGTTCCGGCTCTGCAGGAGATTGCAGGAGATACTGCTGAGCTACAAGGGCGGGCAGTCCGCAGCGTGCTGGCAAATGTTATACCGGCATTGCCATACCCCGTGCTCCGCGGTCAGGGATGCACCTCAGCTCCATATCGGGTCGTCCCCCAAACCGCTCCATCCAGTAGTCGGCGGGGGACTTCTCGAGGTTCCGGGCGATGTCTTCGATCTGGAACGAGAATGGATAGTTCGTGCAGTACTCGACCAGGATCCTGTAGGACTCGTTCAGGAGAACGGACTTCTCGTGCGAGGCTGCAGCCTCGTTCTGCGCCGCATCGGGGTGCCACGGTCTCATCAGGGTAGCGTTGCGGTATCTCGTTCAGACTGGCCTTCGTATCGATCTGGAGAACCTGCGCTGCCTCCCTGCCGCCGCGGTAATCGTCTTCATCGAATATCCATTGCCCCGGCACCACGATTAGAGGTGCCGGAGGACTCCAGACGATTGCTTTTTGACTGTAATCTTCAGAGTACCGTATACAGGACGGTAGTACCGATGAACGCTGGCGCACCCCCGGAGATCGTCTACCTGAACAACGCGGCGACGACCTGGCCCAAACCGCCCGAGGTGATCGCGGAGGTCGTCCGCTCCCTCGAACTGCCCTACTACGAGGAGGGGAGGACGACCCTTCGCGGGCAGGCGGACTACCCCGCTCTCGCCCGCGAGATCCTCGCCGGGTTCTTCCACGCCGCGGATCCCTCTCATATCGTGTTCACCCAGAACGCGACCGACAGCCTCAACATGGTCGTCCACGGGTTTGCCCACCAGCACCGGGAGGCTCCGTTTCACGTCGTCACCACCCGCCTCGAGCACAACGCCGTCCTCCGCCCGCTCCGCACGCTGGAGCGGGAGGGCCGGATCACGCTCTCCATCGTCCCGTTCGAGGACGGCTACGTGGCGCCGCAGGCGATCCGGGATGCGCTGCAGGACGACACCCGCCTGGTGGTGATGACGCACGGCAGCAACGTGCTCGGGACCGTCCAGGACGTCGAGGCGATCGGGCGCCACCTCCGCTCGCAGGGGATCTTCTTCGTGGTCGACGGGGCGCAGACCGCCGGCCACATGCCCCTCGATCTCTCCTCCCTTCCCATAGACGTCTTCGTCTTCACCGGCCACAAGGGGCTCTACGGGCTGCCGGGCATCGGGGGATTCTACATCCAGCGGCCCGAGCTGGTGGATGCGGTGCGGCAGGGCGGTACCGGCGTCGAATCGGCCCGGCCCTACCATACCGACGAGATGCCGCTCAAGTTCGAGTACGGGACCCACAACTACCCCGGCATCGCCTCGCTCTACGCGGGCGTACGCTACCTGATGCAGAACGGTCCCGACCGCCTGGAGCGAACGACCCTGCAGAACACAGAGTTCCTCGTCAGGGCGCTCCGGGAGGAGGAGACCGTCCTGCTGCACAATGACGCCCCGGATCTCCCGGTCATCCCCTTCTCCGTCGAGGGCATGGACAACCACGACGTCGGATTCATCCTCGCGCGGATGTACTCCGTCATCTGCCGCACCGGCCTTCACTGCGCCCCCCTGGTGCACGAGAGCATCGACGGGGGGAGAGGCTGCGTGCGGCTCTCGCTCTCCAGCCAGAACACCCGCGAACAGTGCGAAGCCGCTGCCCGGGCGATACACGAGGTGGTGCAGCGTGCGGATCGTTAAGACGAAGCAGACGAAACTCTGCGTGGACGGCTCCCTGCTGAAGGAGTACGTGCTGGACGAACCGCTCGACGAGGCGTTCATCGCCTACCTGCGGAACTTCGGGGAGGTCGAGCTGCTCACCCATATGCGCCAGCCGTTCCTCGCGTTTGCACGGGAGCACTTCATCACCATCAAGGGGATCGTGGGGGACGACGTCGTCGAGGTGCGCTATGCGAAGGGGATGCACGACCTGGTCGCCGACTACTTTCACCTGCTCCTCTCCTACTACCCCCGGGGGAGAGCCGGCGTCGAGAAGGTCCAGCGGATCGAGGCGGCGATCCAGAAGAAGATCGATACCCGGCTGGAGTGAGGCGGGCGGGGCTCCGCCTCCAGCAGTGCAGCGGTCCTTCCTGCAGGCATGGGCGGATTCCACCACCAGATCCCCTCCGCAAGAACGGGCAGGGCAGGCCATGTTCGCCCCGCAATTGCACCGATTTTTCCGTTCCCACGGCTGCCTATCACCTTCAGCACCGGATCTCAAGGGGAATTTCGCCGCATTTATTAGCATCCCCCGCCGAACTACCCCGTATGAAGGTTGCATTCACGTTTCTTGCCCTCGTTCTTGCCGTGCTCGCCGGCGGGTGCGTGGCGTCCTCGCCGGCCAGCACCACGCCGGCCCTGCCGGACCTCGTCGGCACCTGGACCGGCCCCATGATCGGCTACGACGAAGGCAGCGGATTTTCGGACTATCCCAACCTGACGCTCGCGATGGAGATCGAGGAGCAGCGCGGGCGGCTCTTCGCCGGCCACTTCCTGCTGAACTCGGACGGCAGGGAATGGAGTATCGGGTTCGCCGGCGTCGTCGGGCGCGACAACCGCTCGCTCACCATCGCGGAGAGAGACGGTGGATACTGTCTCGGCGAGGTCGTTGCAGAGGACGAGATCGAGCTGACGTACATGCAGGACGGTTCGCCATACAGCATCGCCGTGGATTACCTGAAGAGAGTGTAAGGGCGGCATCACAATTACGGCGGCAGGGGCGAAGCACCGACGACCGGCCGGTGCCGTCTGGAATTGACACCGTGCGCATCGCTGGAAGGACGATATTGCAGGTGAGAGGGGAAGAGGGATCCCCCTTCACGCGCACTCCTGGGGGCATGCCATGCACGCGTCGGGGCTATCCCGGTATGGATCCAGCCGGGAAGGGAAGGCACTTTTGTAGAGCACCACCGTACTGAAACCCCCGGCATGCCCAGACATGGACCGGAAGGCGATGGCGGGAGCCATGGCACGGCGATGTCCTCGTCGATCCCGCAGCGGATCCGACAATTCATATACCGCTCCATCGCGTACTACTGATTCGGGTAACTTATGCCGGACGATCGCGCACCGATACCAATCGCACAAGGCCAGGATACTGTATATCTCCTGCCGGGCATGGCCAACCGCCACGGACTCATCGCCGGGGCGACGGGGACGGGAAAGACCATCACGCTCCGCGTGCTTGCGGAGAATTTCAGCCGTATCGGCGTCCCCGTCTTCCTGGCCGATATCAAGGGAGATCTCTCCGGCCTCGCTCGCCCTGGAGGCGACAACCCGAAGATCGCCGAACGCGCCGCCGAACTGGGGCTGCAGCCGTTCGCGTTCGAGGAGTATCCGGTAACCTTCTGGGACGTCTACGGCGAAAAAGGGCATCCGGTCCGGACCACGATCTCCGAGATGGGGCCGCTCCTTCTCGCTCGGATCCTCGGCCTCAACGATATCCAGAGCGATGTCCTGACGATGATCTTCAAGATCGCCGATGACCAGGGGCTGCTCCTGCTCGACCTGAAAGACCTGCAGGCGATGGCCCGCTACGTAGGGGATAACGCGAAGGAACTGAAGACACGCTACGGAAATATCTCCCCCTCGAGCATCGGTGCGATCCAGCGCAGCCTGCTCGCGCTGGAGGAACAGGGCGGCGACATCTTCTTCGGCGAGCCGGCGCTGAAGGTGGAGGATTTCGTCAGGACCGACGGTCGTGGCCGCGGCGCAATCAATATCCTCGCCGCTGACCGGCTGATCCAGTCCCCGAAGATCTATGCGACGTTCCTCCTCTGGCTCCTCTCGGAGCTCTTCGAACAGTTCCCCGAAGCCGGAGATCCCTTAAAACCAAAACTCGTCTTCGTCTTCGACGAGGCGCATCTGCTCTTTGCGGATGCGCCGAAACTGCTTGAAGATCGGATCGTCCAGGTGGTGCGGCTGATCCGCTCGAAAGGCATCGGGGTCTACTTCGTCACCCAGAATCCCCTCGATCTCCCCGACCCGGTGCTCGGCCAGCTCGGGAACAGGGTGCAGCATGCGCTCAGGGCCTTCACCCCCAAGGACCAGAAGGCGGTGAAGACGGCGGCCCAGACCCTCCGCCCCAATCCGGCCTTCGATGCGACGAAGGCGATCACCGAGCTCGGCATCGGGGAGGCGCTCGTCTCGATGCTGGACGAACGCGGGAGCCCGGGTATCGTCGAGCGGGCCAGGGTCTATCCCCCGCACAGCCGCATTGCCCCGCTCACGGCGGACGAACGTGCCGGGGTTGTGCGGTCCTCGGCGCTCCATGATGCGTATACCCGTACAGTCGACCGGGATTCGGCCTACGAGCAGCTGAAGGAGAAGGCCGAGAGGAGCGCTGTTCCACAGGCTCCGGCGGAACGGAAAGTGTCCTCGTCGAGGAAGAAGCCCGCACAAAAGGACGTCGTCGGGGCTGCCGCCACGAGTGCCGCCCGCGCTATCGGAACGCAGGTCGGGCGCGAGATCATTCGTGGGCTCCTGGGCTCGTTCGGCAGAAGGTAACTGGGGGGAGCGGATCCTGGATCACCGCAAGGCTGAATGCGGGATTGGGTATCGGGATTCTTCGAAGATGCAAAAAGTGCATCTCCTCTTCAGAGGGGGAAGGATGTGGGGCTCTCAAAGATGATCCTGCATCGAGGGGTAAGAATGCGAAAGGGGGGCAAACCCTTTACACGCGATCGGCATCTGAGAGAGCGATACGCGGAATGCCCCTAAGCTGCATGGTTGTTTCCAGCTAGGCATCCCGGCCCTTGTATTTCAGGCATCCAGGTTTAACATGTACATACCTTTAAAAATGTATTTATTCGAGTACTCTCCCTCTAGGCCGTGGGGATATGGGGCGTCAGTTCGGGCACTTCATGGGGGCAGTACTGGGAATCTTGATCGTGATCCTGATGCTCTTCATCGCCTTCTCAGGACCGCGACCCGGGATCGCAGACGAAGAGACGGAGTCCTGTTGCACGATCTACACCCCGGAGGGGGATGCGATCCGTATCTCGGTTGAACTCGCCGACACACCGGCTGAACGAGAGACGGGGCTCATGTATCGGTCCGAACTGGCGGAAGATGCCGGGATGCTGTTTGTATATCCCAGACCGACGAGATGCTCCTTCTGGATGAAGAACACCTGGATCCCCCTGGACATCGCGTTCCTTGCCTCCGATTTTTCCGTCCTGGAACTGTTCGAGAACCAGACTCCCCTGAGCACGGCAGACATCGTTCCGAGAGATGCATGCATCTATGTGTTAGAGGTGAATGGAGGATTTTTCCGGAGACATTCGTTGCTGCCATCGGACGACTTATCCGATATCCACATATCCTGTGATATCACAGAATAACAATTCCCCTCCTCGCCCTGAAGCAGTATCCCGCAATTATTTACACCTGGTTTTCGGCAGGGACCTTCCCGGGCCCCGCTCCATGGCCCAGCCCGGCTCGCACCGTGAAAGAGATCCTGGAGGTAGAGGGAGCGGTGGCAGTCCTCTGCTGGCTTAAGGTCCAAGCAGATCATCCTGATAAGCCGGAGTTCGACGGCTGGAACGGAGAGAGAAGAAATTGTCCCATGGAGGCCAGCGATACGGGGAACTGCATGCTTACGGCCAGGCTCTCAAAAAGCCGGGTTCCTGCGGGCGATCGACAGTGTCGGGCTG
Source organism: Methanomicrobiales archaeon (assembly GCA_034679905.1). Lineage (GTDB taxonomy): Archaea > Halobacteriota > Methanomicrobia > Methanomicrobiales > JACTUA01 > JASEFH01. The sequence continues at coordinate 14,470 of JAXDAH010000063.1, forward strand.
GATGTGCATGTCGGGTTCCTGCACGAGATGGCGCCGGGGAAGTACAGCCTCGCCTACGACCTTTAGGAGATCTTCTGGTTTCTGGTAGATTTCGTGGTGATTCAGATCACCGGGACGGATGCGATGGAGAAGAAGGACTTCAGCCGCACGGAGAGCTATACGCTTCGGCTGCGGCCGACGGGAGCGGGGAAGGTCACGGCCGAGGTGAACGGGTGGTTCAACAGCACTGTCGAATATCAGGGGAAGAACTATGCGTGGATCTACATCCTGTTCCTGAAAACGCGTGAGCTGGCTAACTATCTCTCTGGGAAGAAGCGAGCCTTGGACTTCACGTCTCCGGCATACCAACTTAGTCGACAGGATACGGATGAGATGCGGCGGAAGATCATGGCGATCTCATACACAGACTGGAAGAAGATGGGTTTTTCGAAGGGGACCTTGCATTACCTGAAGAAGAACGCAGAGAGGGATAAACCGTTCACCATCAATAGGCATGTGGAAGAACGGTTGAAGAATTGGGTTCTGGGATTGCACATTTAATAGATTCCATGAAATTTTTTGCATCCTATAATCAGGGTTTCTGATATCGAGCTATAAATGAGATAGTAAAAAATGTTCGATGCGGTGGCTAAATCGACAATCTAAAAAAATTTTATCTAAAAATTTATCTAAGTATCTATTAAGCATAATAGTTTGAGATGGCGTTTGTATCATTTAAAGTTGGGCCCCCTTCATTCTTAAAAAACACTTTTACGAGAGATTTAGTATTTTCGAATATCGCATCTGCATCTTCCTTAGCCAAGTTTACTTTATCTATACCATGGAGAAGTCCTCCACGAAGATGACGTGATGAGCGAATTATTATCATGAGAATTGGAGGAACATCTGTTTGTCGTTTCTTGTATTCGTTCTCTAATTGAGTGACCCAGACTTGGAAATCGCTTCCTTCGGGTTTTACACCCCACACCGCTAATTTCTTTTTAACAGCAATTTCTTGGAGAACCAAGCATATACTTACTATCAACCAATATTCATCAAGACCTAATAACTCCAAGATATCTTCTGCCCCATCATAATCCTGTGGTTGGATAGGAGGTTGGATAACATGAGGAGATTCAATTTCCGTCCCATCAATATTTATAGCGATATCCTTAACGAGTTCAATCGATTCTATAGCTATTGCGTTGATATGGCGTTGGTTTGAGAGTATGTTTGCTGACGTGTTTCCTATTCTAATTTTCTCATGGAGAGCAGGAAAGACCCTAAAATCAACAATAAATTTATTTTCACTACTTTCTTGAGGTGTTTCTATTCGTATATTCACTTTAAGCGGGATCTCATCAGAAGTCCAATTTATCGCCCTAAAATATGCAAGAGTTATTGCATTATGTTTGTGTTCAGTAAATATCACGTTAAAGTATGCTTTTAATCTATCCGAGGGAGTAATGACAAGATTTTGAGCGACAACTCTTAGATGTGTGAACTCCAACGTTTGATGGGTTTCATCTGATATATTCGGGCTCAAATAAAGATAGTCACGACTATGGAGGTAACGTCTAAGTTTATCCTTTATACGTGCATTAGCATGTCTGATGCCCTCAGAGGAGTCATATTCGACAGAATATTTTCCCCGTACTTCTATATTCATTATACATGAACAAATAATCCCTTAAAATATTATTATTTCGAAATATCTCAATGAGTGCTTTACTATTGTTGATAAAGGGGACTTCAACTACCCACAAGGTTCGAGATAGACAATTATTAATTTAAAATTGGAAACAGACTATTATGAATCATTTTAATTTTGAGCAAGCTGAAGAAACAATCGATAAAAAAGATTGGTTCCGTTTTAATTTTGGTAGTCCAGTTTTCAATTGCCCTGGCTTGACCGACGATAATCTCGATTATTATCTGGAGAATGAAAAATTACCATCCCCTTGCAATTCTTGTTTTAAAGGGCTAATTTTTTGGAATGATGTATATTCTAAAGAGACCTTTCAAGGCGTGCTTCGGACAGTAGAATCTCTTGGAATTTCTGTAATAGGGAAATTAAATAGAGACGTAGTCGTTTTTTACTTTGATGATAAGGGAAAGATGCTGAAATTTCTTACCGATTTGAGTTTAAAACTAGAAGAAAATCAAGTAAAGGGTAAAGTACAATGGAGAAGAGCCTGCAGGGAGTACCAAGATGCTAATCCAAAGTTATGGAAAAATGCAAAGGAGTTTATCCCCGATCTAGAGGTAGATTGAATAACCCCTGCTTAACGACTTTTAGTTTTATTCTTAATTGGTTTCGTTTTTGAATCGTTTATAGCGGTTTTTTTCGCCTGTGTCTTCTTATATTGATCCGGGAATTTTTTCCTTTGGTAGGCAACCAAATCCTGGGTGCCCATCTGTAGGTTGCACCTTTGGCAGGCTGGTTCAAGATTCGTCACGCGTATTGATCCGCCGCTGGCATCAGCCCGTCTATGCGCTCAATGAAAAGCATCCGAATAAATGGTCCTTTCACCACAAACAAAACATTTCCCTGACTTTCTGTTTCTAAACCGCTTCTCCCAAACTTTCTTTCGGGTTGCAGGGGGGATCTTCTGTCTTTCTTTGCCTTCCCAAATTGAGAGATCAATTTTTGGATGTTTGATGTTCACTGGTTTGAGGTCGATTTTTGGAGGTTTTGGAATTTTAGGTGCCTTTGCTGTGGGTATCTTCGAAATTGATACTTTTACCTTTGGGATCTTTACGCCAAAATTGTTAGCCATTGGTCTAATCCCTCTTCCGGTATCTCTCCATTATCTGCCCTTTTCGCCCATTTTTTGTGGTTCTTTGACGTATTCGGTAGTCTGCATGGTTTCTTGGGTTGTTAATCCGTTCCTTTGCTATTATATTCCTCTTACGGCAAGTAAGACTATAACAAAAAGCCATTTAAAAATAATCCTAATATGAAAAGAGAATCTTCTTATTTTCAGGATTGAAAAAGCGGTAAAGAGAATAGGATTAAGGTGTCAAGCCAGTAAATTTATCGACACCCTCATACGATTCGCCTTCCGGCGTATGAACTGTTGCGTACGTCCAGCCATAATTCTCTCCAGATGGGACATTCATATCATCGAATGATATTCTAATGCCATTCCCCAGAAACATGTTCATCTCTCTTGAAGAGTGAATAGTCGCAGAACCGCTATACACCAACCGGTCTCTATATTCCTTGAAGTTGGAATCGAACTTTGTGGTGTATATCTTGATATCAACAGGTAGGTTGGAATTGTAGAAATCTACTATATTGTCACTATTATCTTTTAAACTGACATATACCGAGATACCATCGTCATCTGCATCAGGATCCCAGTTATCCTTCATTGTCAACACTGACAGGTGGGTAACTTCGCTGAAGTCATCCTGCATTGCTTGTGTTGGAGCTTGCGTGGGACTTGCAGTTTTAATCGTTGTAATGGTTGTTACAGGATTACTGCTTGATGTTGTGTCAGATGAAGCGGTGACAGGGGCTTGTTTTTCAGTACATCCTATGGTGAAGGTGACCAACACCAGCATAAGACAGCCAACAAGGAGTTTATAATTCATATCGCCACAATTAAACTACATTCCTCTCTTACTTTAATTTTTCATATTCTTCTTTCGTGTAATAAGATCTTCCAAGATAATGATTATTGATTAATTCTTCAAAATACCGTGCCCAATATTCCCGATTTTTCTTCGCCGTACTCTTTGCATGACAACTTTTGCATAATAAAATGAAGAGGATATCCCAAAATTATAAGACCCTTGAGGATCCTGAGCCCAAGACATGGCATTTCAGGAAATCGACGACGATCTCTGGGAGATTCTCCGGAAGCATCTTCCTCGGCAGAAACCGCACATCGGCCGACCCCGGCGGGATCCCCGATCGCTCATCAATGGGATCTTCTACGTCCTGACCACCGGGTGTGCCTGGAACGATGTACCGGAGAAATACGGCACCAAATCGACGGTACACCGGTACCACCTCGAACTCTGTAAGCGGGGAGCCTACCAGGCGATCTTCCTCGACCTCCTCCAAGCCGGCTACGATCTCCGGAAGCTTGATCTTGTCCACTGCATCACCGATACCAAGGATATCCCTGCGAAAAAGGGGGAGATATCGGGTATGATGGCTACAAAAAAGTAAAAGGGAATAAGCTCAGCGCCTTAGTCGATCAGAACGGTCTCCCCTTGGCCTGTTTGGCCGCTCCGGCGAATGTCCATGATTCTCGTCTCTTTGAACCCACTGTCGAAGCATTTCAGGTTCCGGGAGCAAAGGAGAAACCAAAGGTCATCTCGGCAGATGCGGCGTACGATTCCCAAGAGATCCGCCAGTATATGAGAAATCGACGCATCAAGACCAACATTCCCGTCAATCCTCGACGCCGGACCCACCCAAAAAGAGGCCGCCCGCTCTGGTTCGATCGGGATCTCTACCAAAAACGGGGCGCGATAGAACGGTTCTTCAGCTGGATTGAGGCTTTCAAGAAGCTAGTCCCCCGGTACGAACGCTATGAACAGTCATTCCTAGGGCTCATATATCTGGCCTGTGCCCGGATCCTCTGGAGAGTTTTGGGATGACCTCGAACTTATTTGGATCTCCAATAATCTCAAAGTTATGGGGTCTATTTGGAATACCTAAATTTGTGAGGTATTTTCCATCCTCATTTACACTGCAACATGCTTTTTTATCATAATATACATGATGGCAATGGAATAACACATCTAGCTGCGGTGTACCACATTCTACGCATTTATAATCAAAAAAGGCGCGAATTCTGCGTCTGAATTCAGGATTCCATTTTTCACAATAATTTTTTGGCCCTCCCAGCCAACTACTATTATTAGGACCAGTAAGGTTTTTTACATCCAACTACCTTTACATGACACCGAGCAAAATTTCGCCGCTTCTATTCTGTTTTTTTCAACACCGAACTCTTTTCCACATTCTAAACACTTTTTAGTTATGTTGCCGCCCTGCCAATGAGAACTCTTATCAGCGAGGGCGTTTTCTGATTGCCATTTACCTTTACAGGCTAACGAACAGAATTTTCTACTTTTCTCTCCTTCGACTAGTATTAGTTCCTTCCCACAATAAGCGCAATTTTTCTTCGTTCTAGGAGATCTTTGCTGCCCTATAATCTTGGCATTTCGTTTTTCAATAGTTTCTTTGGTAGGGTTCTGTCCTAAATGAACCTCTATCATATATTTCCGATATTCTGGATCGCTCCATCGTTTTTTGGCCGATTCTCTGTATTTGGCTCGTGATTCTTCAGATCGTGGTGGATGTTTCAGCCCTTTGAGTTTTTCAACTCTTCTTGCAATTGTCTCCTGTGATTGTTTCTTTCCTTTATTTATTTCACTAAGTTTCTTGCGGGTCTCTTCACCAACTATCTTCCCTTTTTCAGATTCGCTGATTTTTCGGCGAGTTTCCGCAGATCGTGGTGGTCGCTTCTTACCCTTCTTTGCTTCGCTCATTTTCTGGCGAGCTTCTTCCGAGTGCTTACCACCAAATAAAGGTGACATTGCTTAAGGATTCATGGCTATTGTATCGATAAAAGATTTGTCAAACTGTTACTCTTTTATTGTTACGGCCTTACTGTGAGATATTATTCCCTGACCTACCATCAGCAACACAGAAAGCGCTGAAAATAGGTCGCCCCTAGCTAATGATATCAAGAACAACCTTGACCATGGCCGTAACACTTATATATAGCAATGGTTGCAAAATCGGCTTCTGTATATTACCCTGAGAAGGTGTGCGGAGAGGGTAAATTCGAACCGGATTCTGGATTAATCAATCATAGTTTAACTGATGACCAAAGTTAAACAGGGTTGAATTTTCCGGACTTACCTATAACCCTAAGACCGAATGCGAGGGGTGGGAGGTAGAACGGAGCGTTGAATGCGCCCCGATTGAAGGCCGCGCATAGTTTTACTTCATCGACCCTTTTCTCCATCTCACCCAGCCCCCATCCAGACCTCCATATCCTTTTTTTTAAAAAAAAGGCATATTTTGGGTGAATATTCTGAATTTTCAGAGGATTTATTAACAAAAACCTTCAAGAGGGTAGTAATGAATTGGCAAAATTCATCATTTTATCAAAACTGGATTTATCCAAATTTATGGTTTATTGTAATCTGTATTGGTATTATTGCGTTTTTCTTTAGTATTTATCTGAGTATTTGGCTGAGTAGTATGGGCTAATGTTGATCCTGTTCAAACTATCTTGGAAATATTTCCTATCAACTGCAATCAAGGCAGCAAAACATTTTTTTAACACTATTACAGTCAACAGCGGCGATCACCTGCCGGGTCTCATTCTTCGCTTCGATCTCCTTCCAGGTAAGCAGACAACCGCTTGATCCCGTTCCAAATCGTCTCAAGCATGGGAGGCCTCCTGAATGAGGTTCGCCTGCCCGGTGGCCACCGCCTTCCGCATCTTCCGGGACCGGTAGTAGGTCCGGTTGTACTCGGCAATGACCATGGACATGGGGGGTGGTGTTTTTTCGCCTTACCTATAACCCTGATAAGCAGTGCGGGGATGCGTATTCGAACCGCCTTGGCTATTGATATCACAAACGATGTATGGGGGCATATTTTCGCCTTACCTATAACCCCGCACAGCTTCTTAGTGGGATTTACTTGGCACAAGGAGAACGGAAAGGCCGTGAAGCCGGTTGCGCCCTACTCGAAGGAGCCGCAAATGGCCGTGTATGAAGAGTTCATTGACCGCGCAACCGGTGAGACCAAGCAGGGCGAGGAGTACTGGAAGCCTCTGAGCGATACGATCCGCGACTATGTGAACCACCCCGAATACAAGTTTGAGGGCGACATAGGCCACTTGCGAAGGCGGCATATCTACGCGGATGGGGGTCATCATCCAGGGGATAGAGGCCAACAACATCGAGGAGCAGCCGATGGAAGTGACCCTTCCCCAAGTGTTTAAGAATAAGAAGGAGATTATGGAGCAGATTCTCGCCATGCGGCAGGTAGATGCAGAGCGAGCGGGAGCGAACCGGGGAGTGTTCCAGCGGATTCAACAGAGGATAGCAGAAGAAGGAGATATTAACCTAAAAACCCCCGCCGTGAAGCGCCTGGTTAATTGGTTCCTGAAAGGGGATTAAATCCATAAAAATAAATACTTTTCCCCCCATTCCAAGGCCCGGATCTAGGAGATCCCTGGATGTCTTTGGCTCCTTTGCACGTAAACCTGAATAAATTATAAATGACGACCTTAGAAAATCTATTGCGAATACAATCGAAGAGCCCCCCACCCAAGGCGACATGTCAAGAACCAAGGACAGGATTCTAGCGTGCCTTACACACATCTGCATCGGGACAAGGGATTCAATCGGCTCCTAGAAATGGTAAAGGAAAAGGAGCGAAGGAAGCTTGAGAAGGAGAGGGGGAATAATATCGAGAGCTGCCTCTGTCCGCGATGGCTATTAGGACCGTTTGCGTGTTCAATCGACGATGATTAGGATTCCCGCTTTTAATGAGCAATGCACCGCCTAACCCTTCGACGGCATAGGTATCTCAGAAAATGGCACCCAATATCACATGCGATATCCCACCGTTTTTGATCGTACTACCCCTCTTGCAAAGGTTTATGGCAGAGCATTTGGTTGAATATCTATCATGCCGCAAGAACCGGAGACCGCCGCCCACATCCTGAAGGCCCTCAAGTACCGCTCCCGGGGGATGACGATTGCCGATATCGCCCGGACGACCGGGATCAGCCGCAATACCGCCGCCCGGCAGCTGGACCTCTTGCGGGTGAACGGTCAGGTGGAACGCAAGGAGTTCGGCTCGGCCAAAGTCTACTACCGGGCGCAGCGGGTGCCATTGTCCGCCTTCCTCTGCTTCACCAAAAACCTGGTCCTGGTGCTGGACAGTGCCAACCGGATCGTCCAGGTTAACGACCAGTGCCTGAAGCTGGCTCGGCGGGAAAAGGAGGACCTGGTGGGCTATACCCTGGCCGCCGCGAATCTTCCGGTTGTCTCCAGCCCGAACGCATTATCTGTGATCGAGAGCCTGGAGAAAGAGCAGATCATTACCGACCTTCGGTACCAGGAGGGGGGGAAAGACCTCTTCTTCCAGCTGCAGGTGATCCCCACCACCTTCGAGGACGGCGAAAAAGGGTGTACGCTCGTTCTGGAGGACATTACCGAGCGAAAACGCTACGTCCAGAACATGGAGTTCCTGGCCAAAACCGCAATGGAACTGGTCGACATGCCGCCGGAGCAGGACATCTACCAGTATATTGCCGACCGGCTCTCCGAACTAATCCCCAGGACACTCATCCAGGTTGTATCCTACGATGAAGTCCAGCAGCAGTTCACCGTACAGGCAATCCGTGACAGGGAAATTCGAGATGCGTTGACGCAGATACTGGGGATGGATCCGGTTGGATTGGCGTATCCGATGACGGATATCTTCTCGCATCCCTCCGGGGGAGGAGCCCTGACCATACGGGATTGGGGCATGCGGAAGTACACCTTCTGGCCGGAGGTCGGTTCGGAAGGGATGTCGTTGTATGAGATCTGTTTCCGACAGATCCCGGAAGAGCTCTGTGACGAGATCTGCCGGACGCTTCCCATCGGAACGGGCTACTTTGTCTTTCTCGTCTGGGGAGAGCAGCTCTTCGGCAATGTCGCGATCTTCCTCCCACCGGAGAGGGACCTTGAGGATACGCGGGTAGTCGAATCCTTCCTGCGGCAAGCCTCCATCGCGATCGCCCGCCGGCAGACCGCGGAGCGCCTTCGCCGCAGCGAACAGCGGCTAACAGAGGTGATCGATGCTTCTCCTGTCCCAGCTGCCCTCGTCCAGGCGGATGGTAGCTACATCCTCCTCAACCGGGCGTTCACGGACCTCTTCGGATATACGCTGGCAGAGATCCCCAAAGGAAAGGAGTGGTTCCAGCAGGCGTTCCCGGAACCCGACTTGAGGCGGGACGCCAGCGCCGGGGGAGGGGTGGACCAGGCGCAGGCGTGCATGGGACGGGTGCACTGCAAGAACGGCGAGGAGAAGCGCGTCCGCATCTACTCGGTCACCTTGAGCGATGGAAACCAGTACGTTACCTACGAAGAGATCGGCGTCAGCTGAGGTATTTAGAGACCATGGTTATCATAAACGCCAAAGTGAAATAGGGTTGCATTTCCCATGAGAGCACATTCGAACCGCCGTTGCCTCGACAATGACCATGGGCCGGGGGGTGGTGTTTTTTTGAGATATAGTACCCTGATAAGAAGAGCGGGATCATAGATGAGGCGAAAAAATGCCTCCATGCATCAATTCCGATATCACTTCACAGCCGGTACGGTGAAGTAAAACGTCGATCCCTTCCCCGGCTCCGACTCGACCCAGATCCTTCCTTTGTGCCGGTCGATGATCCGTTTGACAATGGCCAGGCCGATGCCCGTCCCCTCGTAGGCGTCCATGCCATGGAGCCGCTGGAAGATGACGAAGATCCGATCGTAGTACTGGGGCTCGATCCCGATCCCGTTATCCGTCACCGAGAACCGGACCATGCCATCCTGTCTCTGTGCGGAGATGTGAATGGCGGGGGGAACGTCCGGTCTTCGGAACTTGATGGCGTTGCTGACGAGATTCTGGAACACCTGCCGGAGCTGGTTGGCATCGGCGATTACCCGGGGGAGAGGGTCGTGGGTGATCGTCGCACCGTTCTCTTCCGTTTTGGAATGGATAAAGGCCAGGGCATCCTCCACGACCGCCGTTGCGTCCGTGGGGTGGAAGTCACCGCCTTTGGTGTTGACCCGGGCGAACTCCAGGAGATCGTTGATCAGGGTCTGCATCCGTTTTCCGGCGCCCACGATGTAGTGGAGGTACTCGTCGGCGTCAGTGTCCAGCTGGCTCCGGTAGCGCTTCTCCAGCAGCTGGGTGAAGGTGACCATCGTTCGCAGGGGTTCCTGCAGGTCGTGGCTGGAGATGTAGGCGAACCGTTCGAGATCTTCGTTGCTGCGCTGGAGTTTCTGGGCATACTCTTTTAACGCCTCTTCGGCCCGCTTGCGCTCGGTGATGTCCGTGAGGATGGCAATGGCCCCGACGATAGCGCCCCTGTCGTCGCGGATGGGGGCTGCTGATGTATTCACCCAGAGCGGTTCCCGGCCCAGGCGGGTCACCATCACCTCTTCCCCCTGCACCGTCTCTCCGCGCAACGCCCGGTAGTACGGGGTCGCCTCTTGTGGCAACGGTGTCCCTTCCGGCCGCAGAACTCCAAAGGTCGCCATGCGTTTCTCGAAATGGATGCGATCCAGGGAGGGCGATATTCTGCTGATCATCTTCTGCACCGCGTCGTTGATCCGAACGATAGATCCGGTGCTGTCGTAGATGATGACGCCCGACGCAATCGATGCGAGTGTTGCATCCAGTTCGGTAGCTCTCAGATGCTCTTTTTCCAGGGCAGCACGGAGATCCGCCTCAGCCCGCTTGCGTTTGGTGATGTCGCGCATCACGATCTGCCCGTGGGGAACGCCGTCGATGTGCATGAGAGAGCCGGTCGTCTCCGCATCGACGGTCGCCCCATCGAGGCGGACGATCTGGATTTCGAGCGGGGAGATGTATCCCTTCTCCCGCAGCTCGCGGATACGCGCTTCGACGATCGCCCGGTACTCGGGGTGAACAAACTTCAGGCGGTTTTTTTCCGTGAGATCTTCAAGAGTGGCTGCTCCGTACAGGCGCAGAGCAGCCGGGTTGGCGTACGTGATCACCCCCTCCCGCTCGAGGATGATCGCGTCCGGGGACAGGTCCACCAGGTTCCGGTACTTCGCCTCGCTCTCGCGGAGCGCCTCTTCGGCCTGTTTGCGCTCGGTGATATCCAGCACCAGCATGGCCACGCGCCCCGGCTGCGGAGCGTACGTGAACGTCTCGTACCAGCGATCGAGTCGCCGGGAATACTCGACGTACCGGACCGGTTCTCCAGTACGAGCGACGCGCCGGAAGGTATCCCGGGATACCTCAGGAGGCGCGCCGCCCAGGACCCCGACGGTCGTCCGCCCGATCAACGCGGCCCGGGTCTTCCCAACGAACCGTTCTGCCGCCGCGTTGACCTCGACATACCGCCCATCCACGATACAGCCATCGGTATCGGTCACCGGCTCGAAGACGAAGAGGGCCTCCTGCATATTCTCAAAGAGCAACCGGAAACGTTCTTCGCGGTCCTGCAGCGCCTCCTCGGCTCGTTTCTGCGCTGTCTTGTCGAGCCAGCAGACGGAGATGCCGCCATCGCCCGTCGGGTATACCCGGATTTCGTACCAGGTGTCCGCGTCCAGTCCTCCCTGCTCGAAATGTTCGGGTACCCGGTCCTGCATCACTCTGCGGTAGACCGTCTCCAGCCTGGTGCCGATCAGTCGAGGGTAGGCCTCCCAGATGTTCCGGCCGAGGAGCTGCTCCGGCCGGAGGCCATCGATCTCCGCCGCCTGCCTGTTGATGAAGGTGAACCGCCAGTCCCGATCCAGGGAGAAGAAACCGTCCCGGATGCTCTCGAGAGTATCGTTCGTTCTTGTGTGTGCTTCTTTTAATGCCTCCTCCACCTGCTTCCGCTCGGCGTTCTCGCGCCGCAGTCTCTCGATCTCCGCCTCAAGCGCTGCGATACGCTCGGCATCGGATGGGCCCTCTCTGTGTGCGCCAGCGTGTGGATCCTGCACCCCCTTCTTCCGGGCAGTATGCGGGGACCGGGACATGTCAAGTGTTCCTGAAAAAGTACAGAAAAGTGAACCTCATATCAGATAATTGTGTTCCTTTGCAAAAGCACCAGGTAGTATATGCGCACGCCCGTGGCCGGCCGCCACGCCGGGTGCCATCGGCCGCAGCACCCGGGGGGAGCGAGCGGGTCGCGGATCGTCCATCCTGAACAGCATACACAGCCGCAAGCACGCCGGGGATAGCTGGTGATGCGAGCGGCGGGAACGAGACAGCCGCCACGATGCGAGATTTGCCGAGCGAGGTGTCTCGCCCGTCAGGTCTCCAGGGCAGGATTCGGGGAGGGCTTCAGACCCAGAATCCGGAACCCGATTGCTGCGATGCCGATATCCACCAGCATCAGGATACCATAGAGTATCGCGTTGGAGAGCGGGGTGTGCCAATAGAAGAACGGGATCATGGATATCCCGGACATGACCAGAGCAAAGGGGAACACCGCACTCACTCCCCAGACAAGAAGATAGCCGGGGAGAATCCGAACGAGCGAGATTCGCGGCATCTCCTGAACGGGCTGGAGGACCAGCGGTGCAAGGACCGCCATGGGCACGCCGAGAAACAGGGAGAGGTTGAGCATCATGGGCGCATCCAGGTGCATGGTACAGGCCCATCCAAGGACCATCCCGATGCCGAGGATTGCACCATGGATCGAGCGATTATGCACCCATCCGGTTATACTGTAGACGATGAAGAGTACGCCAAATCCAACCAGAGCGGCGAATACATCTACCAACAGGATGAGAAAGAGAAATCCCGCAACGATGTCCATGCTGACTCAAGTTAAAAATGGGTTCCACACGAATTAAAATGGAATGGCTGGAACTCGCGTAACGATTCCGCTACTATTCAATCTTCTGGCAATAACCAGTATCCAGAACCGCTGCCACGACACGCGTGCAGAGAGCGAGTGGGGGCGTCGAGGGTATTGGATAAACCGTGCAAGAACCAGGGCGAGACTCCTCGCTTTGCTCGCGTCGGAGACTCGCCCGTCTACAAGAACCTTGAAGAAGATCCCATGGTTCACCAAAGATAGTATCGGGATCACCTCACAGATGGTAAATGTGGTGGACGGTACTCATCCATCCTGAAGTGCCTGCGTGATTCACTTCGTGTTCGTCGTGTTGTCTTCCTCCGGGAGCCTGAAGGCAACAGCATAATCTCCCTGTTTGTTGGAACGAAGCTGAACAGAGCGGGGATTATCCCTGCCACGGGTCACGGTACACGCCGCTCGGGGAGATCCTCGATGACACGACTGTGAGACTCCTGAAGATGACAAAGTACCAGTAGATTCTCAGCATCCTTTTTTATCGAAATGCAGCATTTCCATTTCGTTCAATCGACAGACCAGATCCCTGGTGAAGAAGGGGCGTCCAGGAGACCCTTATCCGCGAGATCGTTGAGCAGAAGGTGAAAATACAGCATACCCGCGTAGGGGTAAATAGGTTCGAGGATTCGGGTGACCGCGTTTTTATCCTCCATATCCCACAAAAACACCTTCCTCAGTTTGTTCTGCGCACCCACGTCACGGGAAGGAAAGATATGCAGCCGACCTAGCCCTCTCAGGAGCACGTACTGTGCAGTCCAGGGGCCCACCCCTCTGATCTGCCGCAGAAATCTTTCCGCATCGGCGTCGTTCATAGCAGAAATGCTCTCGAGGTCCAAGGCGCCTTCCTGGATCTCCTGTGCAAGGCCGATAATTACCGCGGACTTCTGGCGGCTGAGCCCCATCGCCCTCAGGGCATCGGGCGGCTGCAGGGGAAGATCCGCAGGGCGGGGAAATGCACGAAGCGAAGAAATCCGTTCGTCCATCATACCATAGGCCTTCGTCATGCGGCTCAACAGCTGGATGCACACGTTGAGTGAGATCTGCTGGCATACAATGCCGTTCAGAATACTCTCGAATATCGTGGGAAATCGAGGTGGCTTGAGTCCTAAAAACCGCTGGGCCAGTTGATGCACTGTCCCATTCTTTCGGGATAGACGGTAGAAATGCGAGAGATCCTCTTCCAGTCCGAGAAGATGGGTATAGAAGTGCGTGACCGTATCCTCAACCTGTTCAGCAACCTGTGAACTCCTGACGGTGATGCGCAGTCTGGGATCTTCCATCGGACCCGTCTGTTCTGCAACGACCAGATGGGGGATCCCGTTGAGTGCCAGCAGTTTACTAAAAGATTTCCCATCCCAGCCGTCCATTTGATTTTCCGGCCGCCGCCGAAGGCACCAGACGGTGTAATCGAGACGAAAGGGGGGCATGGGCTCGATCTCGAATGCGATCGTCTGGATCTCCGGCATAGACGGATCACTGGACTCTGGAGGTAGATGATAAATGTTGGGTAAATCTTCGCATCTTCTCTCTCTTTGTGCAGGCTTCATACGACGCGAGGGGACCGAATGATTTCGGAATAACCGGGAACTATGTGCTTACGATGCATCGGTCGTGGATAAGTTCCGCAACTCCTATAGACTGGGGGAAGAATAAGATTTAAATAAACATTGGTGGAGGAAAGCCCCGTGGAGGGATCTCCATGCCGATAAAACTAAAACGCGTGTATGAGCCAGCGGAAAAAGAAGACGGATACCGTATCCTCGTGGAACGGCTCTGGCCGAGAGGGACCTCGAAAGAGAAGGCACAGGTCGATCTCTGGGTAAAGGACGCGGGGGCGAGCACCGAACTCCGCACATGGTTCGGCCATGATCCCGACAGATGGGAGGAATTCCGGAAGAAATACTTCGAGGAGATACGAGGACGGCCCGGTGTTGCAATGATCCTCAAGGATAAACTCAGGGAACACGGGACGATTACCCTGATCTACGCGGCACATGACGAGCAGCATAACAACGCCGTGGCTTTGAAGGAGTATCTCGAGAAAGAAGCGTGAATCGGGTCAAAATCCGCCATCCCTTGTCGCTGCAATCTCTCTTGGTGCGGCATGGGACACGTGGTCCGAGCGCCTCACTGGCCTCTATCTCCCGATGCACACTGCTTATGAGCCACGAGGGTAGGTCGCGGAACAAGAGGAGAGGATGATGAAGATACTCGGGATCAACGGGAGCCCTCGGGGTGAAAACAGCCAGACAAAACGCCTCATGGATACTGCCCTGAACGGCGCACAGGAGAACGGCGCGGAGCTCCTGAAGGCCTATCGGGAGAAGTCCGGGGGCCATCGGAAGGCCGCCCGGATCCTTCTCGAGAAGATCTCCTCGAAGGATTGCTCCGATGACCGGGGCAGGCAGAAGGGGATAAGGATCGGTCCTGAAGAATACGGACGATAAAGATTGCAGGGCAATCACGACCCCGTATATTGTTTGCCGGTTTTGGTATCCGTATCTTGTCACCAGTTTCTCGCCAGCATGGCAAGCCGCAGGGACAACCGGATAGGGAGGGCGGCGTTGCCCATCTGGTTCAGGTCCCCCACAAAAAACAGTTCTTTCAGGGGATAGTAGAACGCGAACGAACCCGTCGAACCCGAGTGGCCGATCAGCTCGCCTCGTCCCAGGAAGAGTGTTGCCAACCCCTCCAGAGGAATTCTCATGTATCCGCTGCCGTAGTATACCGGCCCCATCGAGGCCTGCAGCTTGTTCGATGCGGACAACGTATCGAATACGGTCCTGTCGAACAGCCTGCCGCCAAAGAAGCCCTTGATGAACCCCATCAGGTCGCGAGCGGTGGTGATGCATCCCCCGCTCGCCCGGCTGCTCCTGACATACTTCGGGCGGCGGATCGCGGTATCGTTATAGTATATATCCGGAACAGAATCATGCTCGCATACGGGGAGGTACGTACTCTTCAGCCCCAGGGGTTCGCCTATGAACTGCCGGAAAACCTCTGCCAGCGGCAGGGCGGTCACGGTCTCGACGATCTCGCCGAGCATGTCGAAGTTGATATCGGCATAGTAGGCCCGTCGCCGGGTTCGCGGTGCAAAATGCGGTCTCCGTCTCTTCGTCTCCGCCACGATCTCCTCAAAAGCAATCGCAAAGTCCTCGCGAATGACCCGGCTTTTCAGGCTGCCATCCCCTTCTTCGTACACGTCCGGCAGCCCGCTCACCTGAAACAGCAGGTCGGATACGGTCATGTCGAACGAGTACTCCCGGCCCCGATAGACGTGGAGCCCGCGCAGCACGGCAGGATCGAAATAGTTCGCGACCGTATCGTCGAGGGATAGCCGGCCCTGTTCCCGCAAAGCCAGGATGCAGGCCGTCGTGAAGAGTTTGGTGACGCTCGCCATGAGCAGGGGGGAATCCAGGTCCCTGCCCCCGTATCCTCCGCTGTACGAGAAGTCGCCGTCCGTGCTCTCGACGAACAGGACCCCTTCGGGAATGCGGGCCGAGCGTGTTAAACTATCGAACGTCCTCTCTATTTTTTGCGTTCTGCCGATTTCCATCGTGATCTTTTCAACATAGTATGCGTGCCACGAGATATATGGCTACTCTTCGGGTGCGCCACGATCTCTGGAGAACGATTCGATGAGGGGCGATATAACGATCGGTGTGTTGAGGAGCCCCTGCCTGGTCGGACGTTGACGCACCTCCTGGACGGCATTGCAGGATGTGGACGAGGCGTGCCTGCATACCCTGGCCTGGACCCGCAGGATCGGGAGAGTCCTGGAATGGCTTCAAAGAAGCGGGGGATAACCGCGATTCTCAGACGCCGGGCCCTGTGCCCCGCGAGATAGCACCGCTCTCCGACATTCGCCGCCGTTGCAGGGCGATGAGGCGGGGCACATCCCCGAATGCTGGAGTGCTGAAAAATGGAATGGAGGGCTGAATTATCTCTTCTGGCCCCTGCGCCGCCATCCCGCTCCGATGAGGACGAACCCGACTGCCGCCAGGGCAAGGATAGCGGGCAGGGGTGCCGCGGGCTGACTCTCTGTCGGCGCCGATGTCAGGGTATCCACGGGTGCCGCAGGTTCGTACGTTGTGGAGATGGTTGTGGGTGCGGGCGTTGTACCAGGGGTCTCTTCGACACCCGGGGTTTCATCGTCCGCACCTGTCGAGACGGCGATGGCAAACCAGGAGAAGGACGGCGTCTCGGCACGATAGTACCAGTAGCTGCCGTCATCATCGCTGCGCTCGGTCGGGAGTGCTTCCCAGGCGCCGCTCTCCTCATCGTAGTGCAGCAGCACGATGTCGCCTCTGTCGTAGCCGTTCGATGCCAGCCAGGTCTTCGGGACCTTGAAATGCAGCACCCGCTCCGAGAGGTCAGCATCCTCGGCGTAGTAGAGTGTCACCTGGTCGTACTCGTACACGGCGTTCGTGTCGGTCGCGTTGATGGACGAGGGGAGGGCCCCTGCTCTCCTGACGGTCACCATGATCTTCTGGATATCGCTGCCGGCGGTGAGCTCGACCCGGTAGATTGCCACTTTGTCCATGCTCATCGATGCGGTGTCACCGCCCTTCAGGTCTGTTAAGAGGGCGACTCCCGTATCGGTATTGGGGCCCCCTCCCCCGCCCCTGCTGGAGAGGGTGGCGGTCGGTGCGGGTGTGGGCGTGAGCGTCGGGGGCAGCGCCTCTGCCGTTATTGTTTCGGTTGCGGTATCCGTCGCGCCGTACTCATCCGTCACCGTCAGGGTGACGGTGTAGGTACCGGGCAGGGTGTAGGTGTTCGAACCGATCGCAGCCAACCCAGTCGTTCCGTCCCCGTAGTCCCAGGCATACGATACAATCGTCCCGTCGGGATCCGAGGATGCGGTGGCATTGAAGACCACTGTCAGGGGTACCGGACCGCCGGTTGTGTCAACCGTGAAGAGAGCCACCGGGGGTTGATTCGCGCCGCTGGCATACTTCAGGTCTGCATGTGTAGCATCGTAGTAGCTGATGCAAGGATTGCCGCTGCTGTCCAGCGCCAGGGAGGTAAAGGATCCGACATCTCCTGTCGCATCCACGGTCTCGATGACCCAGGCCGACCCGGTCCAGGCAGCATATTTCAGTTCGCGATTCGTGATATCGTAGTAGCTGATGCGGGGGTTGCCGTCGCCGTCCAGGGCCAGGGAGGTAGACACTCCGACAGCTCCCGGCGCATCCACGATCTGGATATCCCAGGCCGACCCGGTCCACGCGGCGTACTTCAGATCGTCGTAACCGGTATCGTTACCGATAGCGAGGTAGCTGATGCGGGGATTGCCGGCGCCGTCCAGCGCCAGGGATGTATCGGATCCGACATTCTCTGCCGCATCCACGGTCTCGATGGCCCATTTCGACCCGGTCCACGCGGCATACTTCAGAATGCCATCGCCGGAAACGTAGTAGCCGATGCGGGGGTTGCCTCCACTGTCCAGCGCCAGGGAGGAGCTAGTTCCGGCACCTCCCGTATCCACGGTCTCGATGACCCAGGCCGATCCATTCCACGCAGCATACTTCAGGCTTGGATTCGAGTCATCGCGGTAACTGATGCGGGGATTGCCGGCGCTGTCCAGCGCCAGGGAGGTAGCCCTTCCAACAAATCCCCCTGCATCTACCGTCTGGATCTCAAAGGCCGATCCATTCCACGCGGCATGCTTCAGGTCATCATCCGTCTCATCGCGGTAGCTGATGTGGGGATAGCCGCTGCTGTCGAGCGCCAGGGATGTATAGGCTCCGACATTCCCTGCCGCATCCACGATCTCAATATCCCAGGCAGACCCGGTCCACGCAGCGTACTTCAGGTCGCCATTCGTCCCATCGGAGTAGCTGATGCGGGGATTGTCGGCGCTGTCCAGTGCCAGGGACGGATAGGTTCCGACATCTCCAGCCGTATCCACCGTACGGATGTCCCAGGTCAAAGCGGACGCCGGTCCGACACCGGCGCATACCAGCAGAAGGGCTGCAAGGACGATGCCCGGTACGAACCCGTTCGTTTTCATTCTGTAACAGTGTATCGACATTGTAATACCATGCCTCCGTTCGTCGTCTCCTCCGATCCCGCACGGGGGTGACACCCTTCAGCAGGAGAGGGGGG
>JAXDAH010000064.1:0-5746 GCA_034679905.1 Methanomicrobiales archaeon
GCTTCGTCATTCAGGTTCTCGAGCGTCGTGCCCGTCCTCACCGTCTCGATCTTCTTCTGCGGAGGGCGGGAACGGATCGGGTGCTTCCGGACGGTCCCGGTGATCTGTGCCAGCAGTCCCATGGTGCCACCTTCTGGAAGAAGGAGATGTCAGGATAAATACTTTCCAGAATATTCTCGTCGGATTTCAAGGATTCAGGCGCGATCTTTCACCCCAATGAGGACATATACGACCATATCCGCTCTGAAGGGATGTTGGGGTTCCGATGTCCGTGAGGATAACAACGGTGGCATCCTGCCCGGCGGGGGCTATACAGCAGCCGGTTCCAGGGGCTATGCCCGGCAGGATTCGGTATCTGCTGCATCACAGGAACCGAAATACTATAAGAATGCCGCCCAGCCAGATCAGGAACGCAGCGATCAGCCCGGGGCCGAACGAGAGCCGTTGAAGCAGGAGGTAGAGGGAGGCCAGGAAGAGGACGAAGGGGATCGCGAAGAAGAACGAGGACTCCACCAGGCTCTGCGTGGCCGCGTGGGTGGTCTCGAGGCGGGTGAAGATGAACGCGAGAATGGTGGCGATCGGCGCGACGGTGAGGAGGCCCCCGTACCGGGGATCGATGTACTCCGCGAGGTAGGGCACCCCGACGACGATCAGCCCTCCGACACAGAATCGGAGGGCGGTATAGAGATACTCCATGGATAGTAGGAGGATGCGCCCCAGATATTTAAAGATCCCTGGTGATGCCATCCTCTCTGAGGGGATAGATGCCGCTCTGATCCGATTTCTCCGATGCATTCCCGGGGCTCTGCTGCCGCAGCATCGAACGCCCTCTGCGGGGCAGGGATGTGCCGACCTGACAGGGGATACGATCGGGCGGGGAGAACGTGGTTTGTCTGGGTGAAAACGTATACCTACACCTGGACCATCGACAAATCAGTCACGACATACGGTACTGCTTAATGCCGGTGATTCTCTGGATATTCCCTGTACCCTCGAGGTTAATCGGACAGAGGAATCCCAGGATGATACGTATGGTGTTGGGGATTGGATCAACGTTACAGACAGGAACAGTACGGAGATCATTATCCCGTCAGGTGCTGCTGAAGTGTCTTATGAGATCGATGGAGAGAGAAAATGCATTACTGACATAAAACTCAGATATTTATCAGAGAAACCTGCGGATAATATAGTTGTAGAAAAAGACGACAGGGTCGTTTTTACGTATTCCGTTGAATTTGAGCCTATATCGGGAATAACGGGCCACCGCATCGAAACAAACGTTTCCGGGAATGATATACCCGATGGTTACAAAGACAAAGATGATTTCAGTCTTCCCGATGGTCCGACCGTGTTCGTCTACCTGGATGACAGGGCTATTATAACTGATATGGTCTCCTGTCCTTCCGGATTCACCTGTGATATCCTATATGACGGCTCCAAGACGTTCACGGGAAATGCAACAGCCTCATACGCTGTCAACGTCACGAACGTCGATGTAGAGTGTGGCAATTCTGTGGACTTGATCAACGCCGTTGACCTGACCGTTATTCCCTGCAGAACCGCACCGCGAGCGCCACCGGCAGCATCTCGACGGGCGTCTGCCCGAGTACGGGGTGCACGTATGGCCTCGGTTACTGGAAGAACCATCCCGGGAAACCAGGATGACTGTATAACCGATCTTCTTCCCGTCATGCTCGGAGCGTGGGAAGTAACCGATGGAGTTACGGCAGATAACATCCTGCAACAGACCGTGTATGGAGAGCCTTCGACTGGCATCACCAAGATCTACGCCCACCTGCTCGCCACCCAGCTGAACATCGCGAACGGATCCGATCTCTCTGCAATCGCGGATACCGTGGAGGTGGCGGATGCCTTCCTGGAATCCCGATCACAGCGACTGGGACGACCTGGTCCAACAGCAGAAGAATGCAGGAAATGCCTGGAAGGGCACTCTCGAGCGCTACAACGAAGGCGAGATCGGGCCGGAAGTCTGCACTGGCGGTGACGATGCATGAACCTCCTCACTTTTTTTTGAGAGGTCTCCTCTCTACACCTGACGCTCCACGTACGGGCTGTCCTCTTGAATTCGCCTGCCGGATTCAGTGTGAGAGAAGGTCCTATCGGGCTGCGGTGGGGGTTCCGCTGGATCCCCCCTCGGATACGCTCGAGTTCGACAGAGTCTCGCGATCAGCCCGCCGGTTCCGATAATCCCTGATCTTTTTTTCTCCTCTCTACGACCCTGCCGTGCCTTCATGATGATGGCAGAATTTGCTCATCATTTCGCGGCCCGCGTATGGAGGCAGGATGTCCTGGACGATCTATCGAGGGAGAAGTGTTCTGGCATTACCGAGCACTCCCCCAACGGCCGCCACCCCTGCATGTGGCAGACCGTACACTGGAACCGGAATCGTCTCTCATCAACATCTCTCGCGAGAAGATTCCTGGTTCAGGCCGAACCCCGGACCTCCGGGGATACCTATCCCCGCTCCACATACAGGTCCATCGCACCTGGGAGAGAGGCTCAGGGGAGGGGGCGCAGCCACCTCCCTGTACTATGGATACTGTGACGCAGAATCGTTCCGGCACGCTCCGGGATCTATGACTGTTTCCACGTGCGCAGTAGCGCCTCGTTTGTGGGGGTCGTCCCGGAACTTTCCCGTCAGTCCGGTTCCATCGGACCGGAGGTCAGACAGGCGAGGCAGAGCCCGCTCCCCGGAACGTGTAAGAGGTCTCCGAGAGGGATTCGCAGGTGGTTTCTTCCGACAGGTCGCCTTTCGTATTCCCCCGGTCATCAGAACCGCAGGCTGCAGCTATTTAGGGAGGGGGGCATAAAGATCGTTCTGCATGCATGCCCCGCTCGATTGACATCGATACCCTGGAAGGCCTCTCTTCCGAAGAAGCTGCCAGGCGGCACGATCAGGAGGGCTACAACGAACTCCCGCAGGCGGAGAAGCAGAGCACCCTCTCGATCCTGCTCGACGTCATCCGGGAGCCGATGTTCCTGCTGCTGGTCGGGGCCGGTTCCATCTACTTCTTCCTCGGCGACATCCAGGAAGGGCTGATGCTGCTCTTCTTTGTCTTCGTCATCATCGGCATCACCGTCTACCAGGAGCGGAAGACCGAGAACGCCCTCCAGGCCCTCCAGAACCTCTCCAGCCCGCGGGCGCTGGTGATCCGGGACCACACCCGCCGGCGCATCCCCGGGCGTGAGGTGGTGCGGGGCGACCTCGTCCTCCTCTCGGAGGGGGACCGCGTGCCGGCCGATGCCCGCATCCTGGACTCGAAGAACCTCCTCGTCGACGAGTCGCTCCTCACGGGCGAGTCCGTGCCGGTCCGCAAATTTCCAGGCGAACCGGCCATCCCGCCGCGGCCGGGCGGGGAGGATCAGCCGCAGGTCTACTCCGGCACCCTGGTGGTCCAGGGGCGGGGGCTCGCTGAAGTGACGGCGATCGGCAGGAACACCGAGATAGGGAAGATCGGCCGGACCCTCTCGGAGATCCGCGTGGAGGAGACTCCGCTCGAGAGGGAGACCCGCTGGATCGTGCGGACCATTGCCGCCATCGGGCTCGGGCTCTTCCTCGTCACGGTTATCGTCTATGGCGTCACGCGATCCGACTGGATCGGGGGACTGCTCGCCGGCATCACCCTGGCGATGGCCATCCTTCCGGAGGAGTTTCCGGTGGTCCTGACCGTCTTCCTCGCCCTCGGGGCCTGGCGGATCTCCCAGAACCGTGTGCTGACCCGGTGCGTGACGGCTATCGAGGCCCTCGGTTCGGCGACCGTGCTCTGCGTGGACAAGACCGGGACGCTGACCGAGAACCGGATGCAGGTGGTCGAGCTCATGGCGCAGGACGAGCGCTGCGACGTCACATCCCTGCAGGATCCCTCGCTGCCGGAGTTCTGCCACGAACTGGTGGAGTATGCCATCCTCGCCAGCAAACGGGATCCCTTCGACCCGATGGAGCGGGCGCTCGTCAGCCTGGGGCAGAACGGCCTGGCGGGGACAGAGCACCTGCACGCCCACTGGGAGCTGGTGGAGGAGTATCCCCTCTCGCGGGAGCTCCTGGCGATGTCGAACGTCTGGCGTTCCCCGGACGGTCAGCAGTACGTCATCGCTGCCAAAGGGTCGCCCGAGGCGATAGGGGATCTCTGCCATCTCTCCGGGGCAGAGCTGGAGACCCTCTCCCGCCAGGTGCAGACCCTGGCCGGGGAGGGGCTGCGGGTGCTCGGGGTGGCAAGATCCTCCTTTCGCCTCGGCGTTCTGCCCCCCGGACAGCACGAGTTCCCCTTCACCTTTCTCGGCCTGATCGGGTTCCTCGACCCGGTCCGCCCGGGGGTTACGGATGCGATCGCCGAGTGCCAGTCGGCCGGGGTGCGGGTGATCATGATCACGGGCGACTATCCCGCCACCGCCATGAAGATTGCATCCCGGATCGGGCTCGACATCCAGCAGGGCTGCCTGACGGGTCCGGAGCTGGAAGCCCTGCCACCGCCGGCGTTCCGGGAGCGGATCAACCGCGTTGCCGTGATTGCCCGGGCGGTGCCGGATCAGAAGCTGGCGATTGTATCGGCGCTCAAGGAGACGGGGAACACCGTCGCGATGACGGGGGATGGCGTGAACGATGCCCCGGCCCTGAAGGAGGCCGACATCGGGATCGCCATGGGCGCCCGGGGCACGGACGTCGCCCGGGAGGCGGCCTCTCTCGTCCTCCTAGACGATGCCTTCTCGTCCATCGTGGCGGCGATCCGGCTGGGGCGGAGGATCTTCGACAACCTGCGCCGGGCGATGGCCTATATCATCGCCATCCACGTACCGATCGCCGGCATATCCCTCCTCCCCATCATCTTCGGATGGCCGCTGGTTCTCCTGCCCGTGCACGTCGTCTTCCTGGAGCTGATCATCGATCCCGCCTGCTCCATCGTCTTCGAGGCGGAAGAGGGCGAGCCCGGCCTCATGCAGCGGTCTCCGCGCGCCCGGAGCGAGTCGATCCTCAACCGCCGCACAGTGCTGCTGGCGCTTGTCCAGGGCGGTGTCGTGCTGCTCGCCCTCCTGCTGATCTTCTCCCTGCTGACATCCCGCGGCCTGGGTGCGGACGAAGCCCGTGCCTTCACGTTCACGAGCATCGTGATTGCGAACCTCGGACTGATCGCAGTCAACCGCTCCTGGACGGGCACGTTCCTCTCGACCTTGAAAAGATCCAACCCTGCACTCTGGGTGGTGATCGTCGCTGCCGCGGTCGTCCTGGGGCTGGTACTTGCCGTCCCCTACCTCCGCGCACTGTTCCAGTTTGCGCCGCTCGATGGGATGGAGATCGCTTCGGCCGTTGCCATCGGGATCGCGAGCGTGGTCTGGTTCGAACTCTATAAGAGCCTGCGCCGGAAGATAGCGACACAGCCGGGATAGGGAATACCCTCATCGCCGGGATCAGCTGCGCAGCTTCGGCGAATTGAACCAGAGCCCGTGGATCTGGCGGGACGGGTCCTCCTTCCTGAACACGAGTCGGACGTCCACGGCCTCCTCCCGCTCGAAGTCCGCCTTCCAGATTACAGCGATGTAGTCCCCGCTCTGCGTCACGACGGGGCTGTCGCGGGACACGTACAGGCCGATCCGGGATACGACCGTTGCCCGCGTCTCAGCGAATCGGGCCTCGGTCAGCCCTTCGCGCATCTGCGGGCTGAAATCCCGCGAGTAGCGCGTGTAGTCGTTCTCGTTGAACCCCTGCAGCAGGCTGTCGGCGATCGGCTC
>JAXDAH010000065.1:0-2616 GCA_034679905.1 Methanomicrobiales archaeon
CCCGGCCGTTCTGCTCGATCCCGAGGGGCGGCATCCCTACGTCAACCGGGCCTTCACGGAACGCTTCGGGTATACCATGGCGGACTTCTCCAGCAGGGAGGATTGGTTCCAGCAGGCGTTTCCGAACGAGGATGAGCGTAGGGATGCGGTTGCTGCCTGGCGTGCGGGCCCCGTGGTCCTCCGCCCTCCTCCGCTGAGGATGCGGTGCCGGGACGGGGTCGAGAAGACCGTCCGTTTCTGCCCGACCAGACTCTCCGATGGGATCCGGTATGTTGCCTGCGAGGAGATCGCTTGACGCCGCCCCGGTGGATGCCCACGGGCGTGTGCTGCGGAGTGGGGCGGGCTGCAGCCGGAGAGAAGAACGATCGCGGATGAGACGGGGCGCTCTTCCGTCTGCACGGATCCCATGCCTCGAGGCTTAACCGGCTCTTCAGCTGCTCGACTGCCGATCCTGAACGTCGAGAGAAGCTGGGGGGACACCCTCTGTGGATGCCGTCAGTCCCGACTGCCTCCTGCAGCCCTATACGGAATAACCTAGCCTTCTGGCTTCCTCGAAGCACTCGTCCGCCTTCGAGCCGTCACCCAGCCGGCGGTAGATCGTGCCCATATTATACCAGGCGCTGCCATCCTGCGGATCGAGCCGGGTAATCTCCTCGTAGCAGGCGATCGTTTCCTGGTGCCTGCCCAGATAGGCCAGTGCCAGGGCCTTGTTCCTCCAGGCCTCGATGTACCCGGAATCTGCCGCGATGGCCCGATCGAAGTGCTCGATCGCCTCCTGGTATCGCCCCATGTTCGCCAGGGCCACGCCCCGGCTGGTGTTCGTCTCCGCATCGCCGGGCGGAGGAGCGACCGCGGACATCAGGCTCGGCGCTGACGGCACCCCCGGCACGAACCCGAGCAGGTACAGCCCGCCGGCGACCAGCAGTATCAAAACAACGATCCAGAGAATTCGCATACTACATAATCTATCGCTACATATTAAACTATGTATCTCAAGAAGTTAAATTAAACTTTAGATATTTTAATTTTAAGATATATATGGGCTATAGACCTGATTTGGAGGAAATGAAGCGAGTTTATAAGACGCCAGTTTTATCGCATCCTCCGCGCCCATCACACTGTTGCCGACCCAACCGCATGGGAAAGCAGCAGTCTCTCCCAAGTCCACCCTTTCGCTGCGGATGATGCTGGCTCGTGAGGGTGCCGATGCCATGCGGGGCAAAGAACGGATACCTCACCGGATGCCGTGCTGCGCGCTATCGGGTGCCGCTTGCGGTGCTGCCATACATGCCAGACTCGATCGGCGATCGCTTCTGACACCCTGCCAATATGTACGAGGTACATGCCGTGTCAGAACCAAGCCCGGAGCGGTATCAGGGGGGCCCATACTGATTATCCCCGAGAACACGGTTTCCGGCTCGTATCGCATGGGGGCTCCACCCTATTCGGAGGTACACATGGTCAGGCAGACATGCTGAACAGTCCCGCGTAGCTGGATCTCTATCCGCTCGTCACCGAGATCCTGGATACCCCCGTCGCATCCTGGCATCCAGCTTCGAATCCCGAGGTATCGGGCACGGTATCCGCCAGCATGCATCGGGAATGCGCCTG
Source organism: Methanomicrobiales archaeon (assembly GCA_034679905.1). Taxonomy (GTDB): domain Archaea; phylum Halobacteriota; class Methanomicrobia; order Methanomicrobiales; family JACTUA01; genus JASEFH01. The sequence continues at coordinate 1,612 of JAXDAH010000065.1, forward strand.
ATGGATACGGCCGGACGGTTTCCGCTAGCTCCCGCTGGTAATAAGGCTGGAGAAGAAAAGGGCTGCCTGCAGCGCACCCGATGCGAGCGTGCCAGAGAAGAAGTCCGGCGAACCGAACGGCACAGGTCTCCTGACCTGTGGGTGGCACTGCCGCAACCATGCACTATCGAACCAGGGCATCCGTCCGCCAGATCTTCCCGGGTTTATATCCGAGAGCGATGGAATTGCCCAAAAAAACCCGGTCCCCCGCACCGATGGAGTCTGCCATGCCAGAGTATACCTGCACCCCGATCACCCCCGCAGACCGCCCCGCCGTCATCGACGTCTTCAACTACTGTATAGAGAACTCTTCTGCAGCCTTTCCCGAGCAGGAGGTTCCCTATGCGTTCTACGATCTCTTCCTGCAGCAGACACTATCCCTCCGTTGCCGTGCGGGATACGGAGGGCAGTCTGCTCGGCTTCGGACTGCTCCACGCCCATAACCCGATGCCGGCGTTCGCCCACGCAGCGGAGATCTCCCGCTTTGTCCGACCAGATCGGACGGATATGGATATCGGGAGCCGCATGCTGGAGCATCTCGAGAGGGAGGGGCAGAGACGGGGCGTCTCCTGTATTCTCGCCACGATCTCCTCCAGGAACGAGGGCAGCATCCGCTTCCACGCCCGCCACGGTTTCACCGAGTGCGGGAGGTTCCGCAACGTCGGGAAGAAGAGAGGGGACTTCTTCGATACCGTCTGGATGCAGATGTTCTTCTGATCTCCCGGGCAGCGTCACCTTCATATGCCTCGGGCGCTTCAAGCCGCCTGGTGCATACAGATGAACTACGAGATCCTCTACCGCCCCTCCTATGCCATGCTCGTTGCAGACCTCAATCCCGGCGAGAGCATCACGGCCGAGGCCGGGGCGCTGACCTATATGACCCCGAACTTCGACGTGGAGACCCGGATGCGGGAAAGGGGACTCCTCGGGACGTTGGGCCTGATGATCTTCGGCGGGCAGTCGTTC
>JAXDAH010000066.1:0-15201 GCA_034679905.1 Methanomicrobiales archaeon
AAGAAAATTGAGCCGTGATACACGTGAAGAACCGCACCGAGATCCTGGAAGACCTGCGATCCATGAGAGACGAGCTCGCGGAACGCTACCATGTCCGGATCGTTGGCCTCTTTGGGTCCTATGCGCGAACCGGGAGCGGCCAGCTATATCGACCTGCTCGTGGAGTTCGGCCCCGATGCGGATCTCTTCGACTTTATCGGGCTGTCGCAGTTCCTGGAGGAGAGGTTCGGTCGCCGGGTGGATGTAGTGCCGCAGACTGCATTGCGGCCGGAGATCCGTGAGCAGGTCATCCGGGACCTGATCTACGCATGAGAGCGCCGGACCTTTACCTGACGGATATCTTCGACGCTCTTGCAAAGATCGAGGAGTTCACGGCGGGCATGACGCCTGAGGAATTCGCCCGCGACGATAAGACACAGAGTGCCGTCATCCGGAAATTTGAGATCGTCGGGGAAGCGAGAAGATTCCTGAGACTCTTCGTCAGAAGTATCCCGACATACCAAGGAGATGGCAGGCATGCGGGACAAGCTGATCCATACATACTGCGTGGAAGATACTACGCTCGTATGGGCATCAGTTGTCAACCGTATTCGCCTCAGAAGAATAGTATCCGGTTATTGAGCAGAGTCCATGATGCGAGTCTGCAACAGGGGAGTATATTGCATTCATCCTGAATGCAAACCTTAAAAATCAAGATTTTCAGGTTCAATTGCGGTAAAACCCTCGATCCTGTTGAAGTGATCGCAGTTCCTGGTGATTATCTCGTGCATGCCCAGCGATTGGGCGGTCGCTGGGATCAGACAATCGTTGAACTCGATCTTCTTTCCTTTTTTCGAGAGCATCGCAAAAATTTTCCCCCCTTCCATGGCAATTGCCTCGGTGAGGTCTTCGATCTGTAAATAAGCAAGGAGCTCTTCTGTCTCTTTCATCGCATCGCGAAGCGGCGAGAGAGAAGCCCCGGCACTAAGCTCAGCGACGGTTATAACGGATATATACCCGGTATTCCTTTCTTGAAAACTCTCGAACAGCCGATATGATTGCTCGGCTCCGTGTGTGCGAAGCACATCAACACATATGCTCGTGTCAATAAAGAACTTCATAGCGGCTCAATTTTTCTCGATCGTCTGAGGTTATCGACAAACTCCGCGCTGTCGACATCGTAGCCCCAGGCGCCTCGAAGGGATTCGATCGGTTTTTTCTCGATAATTTTCACGAATACCTCTCCGCTTTCCGATGAGATGCGCCGCTCGAGTTCGAGGTGATGATCGTCAATGACTTTTGCTCTGATAGTGGTCAATCGCAAGACCCCCAGGGATAATACTTAGTGTGTCAGTCCTAAAATAATCCTTCGGGTAATTTTCTGCACGTACGATCTAGATCATGGACAGCAGAAGCTGTGGTGTCGATCGGAAGCGTGGGCGAGTACATGACGGCTATCCGGCATCGGCCCGGGGCCGGCACTGCACCTCGCTCTCGATCATTCCGTCTTTTAAGTTGATGATGCGGCAGAAGTACTCCTTGTGCCATTCCTCGTGGGAGACCATCACGATCGTCTGCTGGAGATCCTCGTTCAGCTCCCGGAAGAGGTCCAGGATGCTGCGGGAGGTCGCGCTGTCCAGGTTGGCGAGCGGCTCGTCCGCCAGCAGGATGCTCGGGTTGTTGATGAGCGCCCGGGCGATGGCGACCCGCTGCTGCTCGCCCCCCGAGAGCTCGCTCTGGCGGAAGTCCATCCGCTCCCCGAGGCCCACCCGCTCCAGGATCTCGGCGCTGCGGGCGAGGTACTCCTCCCGCGGCGTCGCCCGGACGAGCGAGGTGAGATAGACGTTCTCGCGGGCGGTGAGCTCCCCGATCAGGGCGTAGTCCTGGAAGACGTAGCCCAGGCGGTTCAGGCGGAAGAGGGTCCGCTGACGGTCCGAAAGGTTCAGGACGTCCGTGCCGTCGATGGTGACGCTGCCGGCGGTGGGGCGGTCGAGCAGGCCCAGGATGTGGAGGAGGGTGGACTTGCCGCTGCCGCTCGCTCCCGTGATCCCGACGAACTCCCCCTTTTCCACCTGAAAAGAGACCCCTTGCAGCGCCCGCACCTCGACCCTGCCCATCGTGTATATTCTGGTCACATTCTCAACAACGATCATGGCTACCCCCGGATGGCGTCCAGGATGTCCTCGCGGACCGTCCTCCAGGCCGGTATATAGCCGGCGATCACCGAGACCGCGAACAGGCTGACGATGCTCCGCAGGATGTCCCCGATCTCTACCTGCGGGTAGACCGGTCCTCCGGGAAAGACCAGCGGGTAGGCGGTGAGATATGTCACCACCCCGACGTTCAGGATCATCCCCGCCAGCGCCCCTACAGACGTGATGAAGATCACCTGGAGGACGTAGGAGTTGATGATGATCTGCTGGTTGAGCCCGATCGCCTTCAGGATCCCGATCTGGCGGCGCTTGTTGACCGTGTTGATGAAGACGACGATGAAGATCACCACGACGGCGATGATCAGGCTGACCCCTGTCGAGATGGCGTTGATGATGTTGAAACTCTGGATCGCCTGGTCCACGAATCCTGCCGCCTTCTCCTGGTAGGTCCGAACCTCCTCCTGGATACCGTAACTCAGCAGCAGCCTCTTGTACTCTTGTTCCCTGCCATTCTCGGCTGTCTTCACCAGGATCTGGGATGCCTGATTCTCCAGCCCGAGCACCGACTGCATCTCAGCTGTGGTGACGAAGGCGGCGAGGTCGACGCCGAACGACTGGGTCTCGTAGATGCCCTTCACCCGGTAGGTTCGTTCAACGCCGTTCGGGTACGAGACCTGCACCGAATCACCGACCTGGACGCCCTGCAGCGAGGGGAGCCCTCCCGTCTCCTCCCCTTCTCTCCCCGCAAGCGTGGCGCCCATCATGATTGCATCCGTGTCGCCATTGGAGAGGAACTCGCCCTCGATCAGGTACCGGTCGATCAGCGTCACGGACCGTTCATCCTGTGGCGTGGTAGCGTACAGGCTGCTTTCCGCACTCCGGCCCTTGTAGAGGTAGGTGGCACCCGTGGAGATGCGGGGAGCGGTGCCGGTGACGCCCGGGATCTGCTCCAGCTTCTTCTGCAGGCGATCCACGTCGTCGATATACCGTTCCCCCTCCCGGGGTTCGATCACCAGATTTCCGTAGTCGAAGTCGATCGACTGCGTGTTGAAGGTCTGGACGACACCGGCGATGATCGAGGGGAGGAAGACCAGGTTGACAAAGACCAGCGCGATGATCAGGATGGTGAGGACGAGGGTCCCTTTGTTGCCCCGCCGGATAGACTTCCATGCCAGGAATGAGGAGACCCGCACCTCTTCGATCACCGTTTACGTCTCCCTCCGTCTCCTGTACCAGTAGATTGCGAACGCGACGACGAGAACGATGGCGATGACGATGGGGATGAGCAGATCGCTCGGACTCTGTTCTAGAACCATCAGTTGAAGGTCCTGCCGGGTCGCGTGGGGCCCGAAGTCGTCTGTGTAGGAGATGAGGAGTGTATAATTAAACTCCCCCGCCTCGTCCGCCTGCAGGGAGAAGATCGCAGGAGCATCGTTGTTTGGCTCTATCGTCCCCATGAACGCTCGTTTCGAGCCAGAAAGAGAGACGTTCTCGATGGCTGCCTGCACCGAGTTAGCATCGGTTGTTCCCGTATTCTCGATACGGATAGTCAGATCCACGCTATCGCCGGCGGCGACCTGGGTCGGATCGGTACGGATCGAGGCGACACCCAGCTCCGCCCTCCCGACGACCGGTATCCCCAGGGTCTCGACCTGGCGCTTGAGCGTCCCGTTGCCGCTGGAGTAGGTGACGGTCAGCGGCACGATATTCAGCCCCAGGGGGACGTTCTCGTCTGTCATGAAGCCCAGGTCCAGGTGGATCGCCTCCCCCGCCTCGATATGGTCGAAAAAGTAGTTGCTCGGCCCGCTCGGCGCCAGGGAGAGCCCCGTGGTGTTCAGCGTGACGGCGACGTCGTCGGCCGGCGCCCGCCCCCCGTTGGTCAGGTCCAGGGAGACGGTGAAGCGGTCGCCGGGGCGGACGTCCCCGGGTACGGTCCTGTTCACGGTGATCGCCGCCTCCCCCGGCAGGGAGACCCGCGAGTTCACATCGACGGGCAGGGGGTACTTCACGCTCTCCGCCCCGCGAACGCGGATCCAGACCTCCGGGAAGTAGACCCCCTCCCGGGGCGGCGCCTCGACCAGGAAGGTGAGGGGGAAGGACTGCCCGGGCCCGATGGCGCCGACGTCGGTGTAGCTCCCCTCGAGCACCTCGAGCCCGTTGCCGTAGAGGTAGACGCTCTCGACGTAGGCATCGATGGAGGTGACGGCGGTCGAGGTGGAGGTCCCGCCCGTCTGCACGACGACGTCGGTCTCGGTCTGGGATGCGCTCCCGGCGGTGTTCTGCAGGGTGACCGTGACGGTCCCCGTATCGCCGGGGAGCAGGATCGCCGGGGTGACCCGGTAGTCGGCCACCAGAACGGTGGGGGCTGCCGCCTGCACGCTGCCGCCCGCCAGCAGCAGCGCCAGGACCAGGAAGATCAGGACGTATACGCGCATCTCCATCGTCCCCGCGGGAGACGGCATGCCGGCCCCCGACAGGGCGAACCCATGGGCACTCTCGCTGATATACTTTTGGAGCGGTGCGGCGAGCCAAAATCGCGAGAATGCCGGGGCGCTGCGGGGCTGCCGGGTGCGGACCGATCGCTGTGCAAAAAAAGTTTAGATGAAGATCGGTACGAAGACCACGGACACGATAGCCATCAGCTTCAGGAGAATGTTGAGCGCCGGCCCGGCGGTGTCCTTGAAGGGATCGCCGACCGTGTCGCCCGTGACGGCCGCCTTGTGGGCCGGGGAGCCCTTCCCCCCCAGGTTTCCCTGCTCGATGTACTTCTTGGCGTTGTCCCAGGCGCCGCCGGCGTTCGCCATCATGATGGCGACCAGAAATCCGCTCGAGATCGACCCGACGAGGAGGCCGGCGAGGGCGCCGGGCCCGAGGGCAACCCCGACGATCAGCGGGGCGGCGATCGCCATCACGCCCGGAGCGATCATCTGCCGCAGGGCGGCGTTGGTGGAGATGGTGACGGCGGCCGCATAGTCGGGCTCCGCCTTCCCCTCCATGAGCCCGGGGATCTCGCGGAACTGCCGCCGCACCTCCTGCACGATCTGGCCCGCGGCCCTCCCGACCGCGGTCATCGCGAAGCTTGAGAAGAGGAAGGGCAGCATCGCGCCGATCAGGATGCCTACAAAGACCATGTAGTCCAGCATGTCCACCATCTCGAGCCCCACCGCCTGCGAGTAGGCGAAGAAGAGGCCGAGCGCCGTCAGCGCCGCGCCGCCGATCGCGAACCCCTTGCCGATAGCGGCCGTGGTGTTCCCGACGGAGTCCAGGGTGTCGGTGATCGCCCGCACGCCGGGCTCCTGGTGCGACATCTCGGCGATCCCGCCGGCGTTGTCGGCCACGGGGCCGTAGGCGTCCACGGAGAGCGTGATGCCCAGGGTGGCGAGCATCCCGACACCGGCGATGGCGATGCCGTAGATGCCGGCCTGGCTCGCCGCGATCAGGATCGCGACGGCGACGATCAGCACGGGGAAGACGGTGCTCTCCATGCCCTTCGCGAGGCCCGTGATGATGTCCGTCGCCGCACCCGTCTCGCAGGCCTTCGCGATCGCCTGCGTGGGCGGGCGCTCGTAGGAGGTGTAGTACTCGGTGATGAGCCCGATTAAGAACCCGGCGACCAGCCCGGCGATGGTGGCGACGAAGACGCCGATATACTGGGGCCCGAGCAGGGTCGTGACGAGCCAGTAGGCGGCGACGACCGTGAGAATGAGGGCGGAGAACGTGCCGACGTTGAAGGCGCGGTGGATGGCGCTGCTCTCGTTCTTCTGGGTGCGCACGAAGAGCGAACCGACGATCGACGCCACGATGCCGAAGGCGGCGATGAGTATCGGCAGGATCACCAGGTTAATCATACTGACGCCGCTGAACTGGGCGGCCGCCACGGCCGTCACGCCAATGAGCATGGTCGCGATGATTGCTCCGACGTAGCTCTCGTAGAGGTCGGCTCCCATACCGGCGATGTCGCCGACGTTGTCGCCGACGTTGTCCGCGATGACCGCCGGGTTGCGGGGATCGTCCTCGGGAATCCCCGCCTCCACCTTGCCGACGAGATCCGCACCCACGTCGGCGGCCTTGGTGAAGATTCCGCCGCCCACGCGGGCGAAGAGCGCGATCGAGCTCGCACCGAGCGAGAAGCCCGAGATGACCGAGACGATCTCGGGGAGCCCGAGGGCGGTGAAGAGGTTCAGGGCGTAGAAGAGCAGGGAAAGACCCAGGAGGCCCAGGCCCACCACCGTCAGGCCCATCACCATGCCGCTCGAGAAGGAGACGCGGAACGCATCCGCCATGCCCTTTCGGGCGGCATTCGTGGTGCGGACGTTGGCGAGCGTCGCCGAGGTCATTCCCACGTAGCCGGCGGTTGCCGAGAGGGCGGCTCCGATCACGAAGGAGACGGCGGTCAGCGGGTTGATGATCAGGGCCAGAACCGCCGCCAGCACGACCACGAAGACGGCGATGGCGATGTACTGGCGCCGCAGGTAGACCATCGCGCCCAGGTGGATCGCCCCGGCGATCTTCTGCATCACCTCGGTGCCCGCCCCCTCCCGCCGCATATTCCAGAACGAGTAGCCTGCGAATATGAGGCCCAGGAGGGCAAAGACGGGCGCCAGAATCAACATATCCATCTCTGATTTCCTCCGAATAGCTCTCAAATAGAAAGAAACTATAGAATTTCTTTGTACGGAATATATAAATTCACGGATTTACACCGCCGGCGGGCTCGTGAAGTCCAGAATCTGCGGCTCCAGAGTCTCGAGATCCAGCACCACGGCGCGGGCGGGGGTGGGGTGGATGTTCATCTGCTTCTGGAAGGCGGTCTGGGACTGCCAGGCTCCGGCGTTGACGCCGAGCACCCCGCGGTAGCGGGTCAGTCCGCTGGTATGCACGTGCCCCGTGTGAAGCACCTCCGGGATGGGATCGATCACCAGCTGGTCCTGCCGCACGGCGGCGAGGGACGTCCGTTTGCCATACGTGAGGGCGAGGTGGCGGCGCTCCAGCATCCCCGCCATCATCTGCTCCGGCTGGGCGTAGCTGGCCCCGGGGATCAGCCCGATCATGTCGTCGATTGAGCGGCCGTGGTACATCAGCACCCGCACCCCCTGCACGGCCAGGAGGCAGGGGTTCTCCACGAAGAGGCAGGTGTCCGGGAATTTGCGCGTGAAGTCGGCCGGGATGGCGGGCTGGGGCTCCGCCGCCCGCACCGCGTCGTGGTTGCCGGGGGAGAGGACGATCCGCAGGTGCGCCGGAAGGTCGGCGAGCATCGCCCCCAGGACGTCGTACTGTTCGTAGATGTCGCGGATCACCAGTTCCGTCTCCTGACCGGGGTAGATCCCGATGCCGTCCACCAGGTCGCCCGCTACCAGCAGGTACTGTGCCTCGGCATCCTGAAGCCAGTCGGCGAAGCGGTTCCACGCCTCCTCCAGGAACGTGTCGCTCCCGACGTGAATGTCCGAGATGAGCACTGCTCTGCCCGGCTGCGGGCTCGTGTAGGGCGCGTGGTTGATGGGGATGTCGGGGCGGAAGATCTGCTCTGCGAAGAAGAGCCGCCCGTCCTGCGAGAGCTTCCCGCGGACGCCGATCACCTCGTCAGGCAGCAGGCGCTCCGCGTCGGCGAAGACGTCCTTGCCCTTGTTGAAGAGCACGGAGAGCTGCCCCGTCGGGTCCTCCAGGTCGATCAGGCGGTTGCCGCTCCCCGTGGTCCGCACATCGCCGACCATGCCGATCACGGTGCACTCCTGCTGGTTGTAACGGCTCGAACGGGTGAGCGCCTCGATGGGCATCGCCGGGTTCCTGCCGCGAATCAGGTTGCCGAGGCGGGTGTAGCGGTCGCGGAAGAGGTGGACGAAGTCCGCGAAATTGTTGGCGGCGGCCGAAGCGTCAGCGCTGCCGCGGATCACCTCCACCCGGGGATCGGTGAGGAACCGCGTCCCGTCCCGTTCGGGGACAAAATCGGGAATATGCCGCGTGGAGACCACGACTGTGCTCTCCGGGATGGCGGCGAGGATGCGGTCGATGAGCGCGGGATCGCCCTGCTTGCGGATGTAGTTCACCACATCCGGGTGCACCTGCAGGTTCGTCTCGAGGAACCGCTGGACGATCTCCTGGTCACCGAGCATAGATCCTAGTATGGTCCTCCCTCCTCTATGACCTTTGCCAATGGTGCGGAAGTCCGCCATGGAATGTATTTCTAGGATAAAGGTGGATGGTACTCAGCAAGCGGATTGTATGGCAGACGCTAAAAAGATAGATACCGGTGCGAACCCGATCCGGCGGTTCTACGAGAGCGACAACCCCTGGGTATCCCTCGCCCGGGACCTCCTCTGGGTGGTCGCCGTGGTGGGCGGGTTCGCCCTCGTCCTCTTCCTCATTGCCGGGACCTGGCCGGCGCTGGTCACCATCGAATCGGAGAGCATGGTGCCCCACATGAACGTCGGTGACCTGGTCTTCGTGGTGGACGAGGATCGCTTCGGGTCGCTCCGCACCTGGGAGGAGGGAAGCCAGGCCGGCTACGCGACGTTCGGCGATTACGGGGACGTGATCATCTACCGCCCGAACGGCGAGGACCGCGTGAACCCGATCATCCACCGGGCGATGGCCTATTCGGACGCCGATCTTGGCTACATCACCAAGGGCGACAACAACCAGCTGGTGGACCAGCAGGGCTACTATCAGGGCATCGGGGTGATCGAGCCCGTGCGGAAGGAGTGGATCGTGGGAAAGGCTCTCTTTTCCATCCCGCTCCTGGGCTACCCCGCCCTGCACCTCGTCGAGTTTGCCGCGATCGTGATCGTCTTCATGCTCCTCTACGAGCTGATCTTCGGGCGGAAGGAGGGCAGTGGTGACGCGAAGCGGGGGAAGCGGTAGATCCCTGCACCGCCTGCTCGACGACGCGCTCGCCGGCCACCGCCTCGCAGAAGCGGAGGCGATCGCGCTCCTGCAGGTGCGGGACCGGGGCTTCTTTGCGATCGCCGCCGCCGCGGACGCCCTGCGGCAGGAGAAGGTCGGCGACACCGTCACCTACGTTCGCAACCAGAACATTCACGTGACGAACGTCTGCAAGAACCTCTGCGGATTCTGCGGGTTCGGTAGGCCGAAGGGATCGGACGAGGGCTATCTTCTCGGCAGCGAGCAGATCGCGGAGCAGGCGCGCCTGGCGCGGGAGCGGGGCGTGACGGAGATCTGCCTCCTCTCGGGGGTGCACCCGGACTTTACGGCCGAGACCTACGCGGACCTGATCGCCCGGGTGCACGCTGCCATCCCCGAGGCGGACATCCACACCGCCAGTCCGGACGAGATCGCCTGGGCGGCGCGGCAGAGCGGCATCTCCAGCGGGGAGGCGATCCGCCGCCTGCGGACGGCGGGTCTCGGGACCCTCCAGGGGACGGCGGCGGAGATCCTGGTCGACCGCGTGCGGGCCGTCATCTGCCCGGGGAAGATCGATACCGACGAGTGGATCCGCATCATCCGCGAGGCGCACGGGATGGGGATCAGCTCGACCGCCACCATCCTCTACGGCCACGTGGAGACGGTGGCGGACCGGGTGCGGCACCTGGCCATTCTGCGGGAGATCCAGGACACGACCGGCGGGTTCACGGAACTCGTGCCGCTCTCCTGGCTGCACGCCCGCACCCCGCTCTACGCATCCGGCACAGCACCCCCCGGGGCGACCGGGAGGGAGGACATCCTGCTCTTCGCGGTCTCCCGCCTCTTTCTGGACAACTTCGACAACATCCAGATCCCCTGGCAGAAGGTGGGGCTGAAGATGGCGTCGCTCGGGCTGCAGAGCGGGGGGAACGATCTCGGGGGGACGATGTATGCCGATGCGGTCTCGACGGAGGCCGGCGGCGAGGGCGGCGGATACTTCGACCCGGCCGAAATGCAGCGGATCGCGGGCGATCTGGGGCGGACGCTGCGCCAGCGGACCACGACCTACGGGCGGGTGGGGTAAGCGCCTAGATGCGGTTCAACGCCTCCAGCGCCGGCATCCCGACCTCGACGCGGCGCTGGATCGCGTGCAGGTTCGCCGCCTTCACCTCCCCCTCCAGCAGCTCCTCCAGGGTGTCGACGATATCTCCCTGGGCGGGGCCGATCTGCGCCGCCGGGTAATCGAAGTTCTCGAGCGCTTCGATATCGACGATGTCGTTTGCGATCAGACCGGTATCGGTCACGGCAAGCACCAGGCTCGTGGTGCCGAGGGGGATGACGAAGCCCTCGGCGTCCTTGTAGGAGAGCCGGATATGTTGCGGGGTGATCTGTGCCAGCATGGCAACGGGATATCCGCGATGGCTATTAAGTGTATGCTCGAGCTCCATTGCGTTACCAATATCATGTCCGTGGACAACCTTGAACCCGGAGGCACAGGGATCCCCCTGCGGGGATACCCGTTTTCCATGCGAACCCTGCTTGCCGATGTGCTCGCCGGCCACCGTCTCGCGGAAGCGGAGGCGATCGCGCTCCTGCGGGTGCGGGACCGGGGCATCTTCGCGATCGCCGCCGCCGCGGACGCCCTGCGGCAGGAGAAGGTCGGCGACACCGTCACCTACGTTCGCAACCAGAACCTCAACGTGACGAACATCTGCATCAACGCCTGCGGCTTCTGCGGGTTCTCGCGGAAGCGTGGGGATCCGGATGCCTACTTCTTTGGCCCTGAGACGATCCGGGAGAAGGCGGGGCAGGCGCGGGAGCGGGGTGCGACCGAGATCTGCACGGTGAGCGGGCTGCACCCGGACTTTACGGCCGACTCCTACGTCGATCTCATCGGCTGGATCCGCGAGGCGGCCCCGGACGTCCACATCCACGCGAGCAACCCGATGGAAGTCGCGTATGCCGCCAGGAAGAGCGGGTGCAGCACCGGGGAAGTCCTGCGGAGGATGCAGGCGGCAGGTCTCGGCTCCCTCTGCGGGACGGCCGCGGAGATCCTGGTGGACGACGTGCGCTCTGTCCTCTGCCCGGGGAAGATCGATACTGCCGCCTGGATCCGCATCATCCGCGAGGCGCACAGTCTGGGGATCCCCAGCACGGCGACCATCATGTACGGCTCCCTCGAGGGCGAGGCGGAGCGGGTCCGCCACCTGGCCATCCTGCGGGAGATCCAGGACGCGACCGGCGGGTTCACGGAGTTCGTGCCGCTCTCGTTCATCCACATGAATACGCCCATTTTCAAGGCCGGGAGGGCGCGGGCGGGGGCGACCGGGAGGGAGGATATCCTGATGTTCGCGGTCTCGAGGCTCTTTTTAGACAACTTCGACCACATCCAGAGCTCCTGGGTGAAGCTGGGGACGAAGCTGGCGCAGCTGGGGCTCCTCGCCGGCGCAGACGACCTGGGCGGCACCATGTTCGAGGAGAGCATCTCACGGGGAGCCGGCGCGGCGAACACGGAGTACCTCGATCCCGCAGAGATGGAGAGGATGGCAGCGGATCTGGGGCGAACGCTGCGCCAGCGGACGACCCTCTACTCCCTAATCTGAGGGCATCAGCAGGCGGACGATCTTGTCTCCGATCTCCTGCGCCCGCTGCATGGCGTTCGCGTCTTTCAGCACATCCCCGGCGAGGTATCCCCGCCCCTGCACACCGCCCAGGTAGGAGAACTCGTGGGAGCTGAAGAATCCCTCGATCGTCTGGAGTGTGCGGCTTCCCCCCTTGTCGGCACAGACAGCGACGCCGACGGCCTTTCTTCCCGCCAGCACGCGGTCGTGGTAGAGCGAGTAGGTGCGGTCGATGAAGTTTTTGGTCTGGCCGTTCACATCGTAGTAGTAGGTGGGTGACCCGAGCACCAGCACCTCGCACGCGATCATCCGCTCGGCGATCGCGTGCCAGTCGTCGTTCCGCACTGCGCACGTCATATTCTGCTTGCAGGTCTCGCACCCCCGGCAGGGCTGGATCGTCCTGCCAGCCAGGGAAATGAACTCGGTCTCGATGCCCTTCTCGCTGCAGCGGTCCAGTATGGACCGCACCAGCAGGGCGGTATTCCCCTCCTTCCGCATGCTCCCGGAGATTCCCAGCACCTTCATAGTCTACCCTTGTCCCGCGGACTCTTTTATTCTTTTGCTGGTGCAGGAGAGACCCAGGTCGCGGAAGGCGCGCTCCGCCTCCGGGAGCGGATCGGCGGAGCGGTAAAAGAGGTGGGATCGGCAGGAGCAGTCGCTCGCACCGAATCCCGGCACGGCGTCGCCCCCGAGCGCCGCAGCCAGGCGGCACTCGAGACGGAGGATCGTCGGGCCGCAGACTACATACCGCACGCGGAAGTGGGGAGAGAGGAGCAGGCGGTCGATGTGCCAGTGGGGAGACGCATCGCCGCCCGACGCGATGCGGAGGTGCCGCCGCACGCGGGAGAGCCCGCCCGGGCCGAGGGCGGAGCCGACATACACATGCCATCCCGTCCGGAAGGACACCGCTCCCAGGCTGCCGATGGGGAGCGTGCAGGCGGCGTTCTCCAGGATCAGGCAGTAGAGCCCCTTATCCATGCAGCCCCTGCACGATGCTCTGCGCCGCCAGGATGTGCTGCCGCCCCCCCTGCAGCACCGGCGCCTCGTGGCCGGGATAGAGCCCCGCCACGTCCAGGTCCGCGAGGCGCTCTATCGACCGCTTCAGGAGGGCGAGATCGCCGCCGGGGAGGTCGTACCGCCCGAACGAGCCGTGGGTGAAGACCGTGTCCCCGGAGAAGAGGATCCGCTCCCCCGCATGGTAGAGACAGATCCCGCCCGGGGTATGGCCGGGGGTGTGCAGCACGGTGAGCCCCTCCACGGTGTCCCCCTCCTCCACGGTGAAGTCTGCAGCCGCCCCGGGAGGGCGGGCGCCAAAGAGCATCGCCACGCTGCGGCGGTCGTCGGTAAGAGCCGCTGCATCCAGGGGGTGGATGCAGACCCGGGCACCGCACATGCGGCGGATCTCGTTCACATGGGCCGTGTGGTCGTAGTGGCCGTGGGTGAGGACGATTACCCGGATCCGGTCCTTGTAGGGTGCGACGGCCATCGGGAGCACCCCGGCGTCCACCAGGACCGGGCCGAACAGGTAGGCGTTGGCGAGCCCGCCGCTCCCGGCGATCCATCGGACTGGCATGTACCATAATAAGGAGTGGAAGTACATGTGTGTTATGCATGCTCTGATCGCAGCGTGCCGGAACGGTATTCCTCCGCAGGTGAAGGAACTGGCAGATACGGAGCAGATGCCTCCGGAGCGGATGGCACAGGCCATCGCAGCGGGGCGCATCACGGTACCGGCCAACCCGCGGCGGACGCACCGCCTCGCTGCCATCGGCGCCGGGTGCCGCGTGAAGGTGAACGTGAACGTGGGCACCTCGGCGAGCCGCTGCAACGAGACGCTCGAGGTGGAGAAGGGGCTGGCGGCGATCGGGAGCGGCGCCGATACTCTCATGGATCTCTCCACGGGAGGGGATCTGCCGGGCATGCGGCGTAAGATCCTGGCGCTCGACGTCCCGGTGGGAACGGTGCCGGTCTACGAGGCGGTGCGGCGTGCCGGCAGCGCGGCGGATGTCGACGCCGACCTCCTCTTCCGCGTGATCCGCGAGCACTGCGAGCAGGGGGTGGACTTCCTCACCCTCCACTGCGGCGTGAACCGCGAGGCGCTCGCCGCCCTCCGCGCCGATCCCCGCATCATGAGCGTGGTCAGCCGGGGCGGGGCCTTTCATGCGGCGATGATGGTCTACCGCGACGAGGAGAATCCCCTCTACGCCGAGTTCGACTACCTCCTGGAGATCTTGAAAGAGCACGACGTGGTCGCGAGCCTGGGAGACGGGATGCGGCCGGGGAGTGTCTGCGACTCGCAGCGGCTGGCAAAATCGGCGGAATACGTCACGCTGGGGCGGCTGGCCCACCGTGCGCTCGAGTCGGGGGTGCAGCGCCTCGTCGAGGGGCCCGGTCACATCCCGCTGGACGAGATCGGCTACAACGTGCGGACGATAAAGGAGATGACGGGCGGCGCTCCCCTCTACCTGCTCGGCCCGCTGCCCACCGACGTCGCCGCCGGCTACGACCACGTGGTCGCCGCCATCGGCGGGGCGGTCGCCTGCATGCACGGAGCGGACTTCCTCTGCATGGTCTCCCCGAGCGAGCACCGGGCCCTGCCGTCCACCGACGACATCGTGGAGGGGACGCGGGTGACGAGGATCGCCGCCCACGTCGGGGATACCCTGCGGGTGGAGGGGAGCCGGCGGCGGGAGCGGGCGATGGCGGACGCCCGCCGCCGGCTGGACTGGGAGGAGCAGTTCCGGCTGGCGCTCTTCGGCGATCGGGCCCGCACGATCCACGAGCGGGACGGGACGATGGACACCTGCTCCATGTGCGGGGACCTCTGCGCCGTGCGGATGGTGCGGGAGCTCTTCGGGGACAAAAAGACGGGAGAGGACTGAGAAAAGAGGCTTCAAGGGGCCTGCAGGATGCGGGCGGCGAGCAGGGCGGCGTTCTCCGCAGCATCGATCCCTACGCAGGCGACCGGTACGCCTTTCGGCATCTGGACGGTGGAGAGGAGCGCATCGAGCCCCATCAGGCTGGCGGAGACCGGCACCCCGATCACCGGGCGTGCGGTCCGGGAGGCGATCACGCCAGGCAGGGCGGCGGACATGCCGGCGATCGCGATGTAGACCCGGCACGGATCCCCGCGGATGTAGGCGTCCAGCTGCTCCGGCTGGCGGTGGGCGGATATGACCAGGCGCTCATACGTGAGCCCCTGCTCGTCCAGCGTCCTGCAGACCCTCTCCACGACCGGGGCGTCCGATGGAGATCCGGAGATGACCGCTACGTCGACCATGCCATTCAAGCTTATATCGAATCCCCCCTTATATGTATATGGTATTCTATGGAGAATGAGCCACCACTGCTGATGCTGCCGGGGCCGGTGCCCGTTCCGGAGCGTGTCCGCTCCGCCATGGTCCGGCAGGCAATCAACCATCGGGGCAAAGAGTTCGGCGATATCTACGCCGGCTGCGCGAAGACGCTGAAGCAGCTCTTCGGGACCGCAAACGACCTCTACGTACTGAGCGGATCCGGGACCGCCGCCATGGAGGCGGCGGTTGCCAACTTCGGACGGGACCGCCGCATCGCATCCCTCGTCAACGGGA
>JAXDAH010000067.1:0-3788 GCA_034679905.1 Methanomicrobiales archaeon
GGGGGGGGCCCCCCCCCCCCCCCCTCTTGACCCCCTCCCCCATAGTTGCGATAGGGCTTGTACGCAGGTAGAAGATCGGATTGATGTTTCTATACTATCGATCCTTGGACCAGCCCAATCTTCCCACCGGCTTTCATCGCACAGGGCGGGAGTGGATTAAGCAAAGACATTAGGGCTTTCTGTTAAACCTATTCGGATGCCTTCAGAATCCGTGTTTGAGGCCGAGTACTTTAAAAGAGACAGAAAGGTGTGCGCTCAGCAGACCCGTGGCACGGGATCGCCGATGGGAGGCTCGATGAACCGCTCCCCGCCGATCGCGGTACGGAGGATGACGGAGGATCCCTCCCTCACCTCGCCCACGATCGCCGCGTCCCGCCCGAGGGGATGGGATCGGAGCGCGGCGAACACCGCATCCGCATCCTCGAGCGCCACGGCGATGACCATTTTTCCCTCGTTCGCCACCTCGAGGGGATCGATTCCCAGCATCTCGGCGGCGCTTCGCACGCTGCGCCGCACGGGAAGTGCCTCCTCATCGATGACGACCCTCTTATTCGCCTTCCTGGCCATCTCGTTGATGGCGCTGGCGAATCCTCCCCGGGTGGGGTCCTTCATCGCGTGGATCGCACCGGCGGCGAGCGCCCTCTCCGCCAGGCCCCAGAGCGGGGCGACGTCCGAACGGAGCTGCTCACCGAGCTCGAATCCCTCGCGGTGGGCGAGCACCGCGAGCCCGTGATCCCCGAGCGTGCCGGAGACGATGATGCGGTCGCCGACCTCCAGGCGGTTGTCGCGGATCACCCGGTCCGCCACCCCGATGCCGGCGGTGTTGATGACGATCCCGTCGAGGCTGCCCCGCTCCACCACCTTGGTATCGCCGGTCACCAGGTTGGTGCAGGCCTCGCCGAGGGCTGAATCCATGGATGCCACGATCCGCTCCAGGTCGGATACGAGGAACCCCTCCTCGATCACCATGCCGCAGGAGAGCGCCAGGGGGCGGGCTCCCATGGCGGCGAGATCGTTCACTGTCCCGCAGACCGCGATCCTGCCGATGTCCCCGCCGGGAAAGAAGATCGGCCGCACCACGTGGGAGTCCGTGGTGAAGATCAGGTTGGACCCGTTCAGCGGGATCGCGGCGCCGTCGTCCAGTGCTTCGAGCCCGATGCCACCGGCGTTGCAGTGCTTCAGGTTGGTGAGGGTCTTCAGGAGCTCGCCCATCATCTCCCCGCCGGCACCGTGCATCAATTGCACGCGCGTCGTCATTCGTCCTCCACCTCGATCTCGATGCGGGAGACGACAACCTCCTTGCCCTCCACGAGCTCCGGCATCGAACCGCACTGCGGGCAGACGAAGACGGAATCCCCCTCATACCCGCAGGAGCAGCGCAGGAGCGGTTGTACGGGACGGCAGTCGAGCCGTGCAGCGACAAACAGCGGATCGTCAGCGACGATGGCGGAGAAGAGGAACTCCACCTGCTCGGGATTGACCATCGCCATCTCGCCCACATCCACGTGAATGCACGTCACCTGCTCTGCATGGTTCTCGAGGGCGGCATGTCGGGCCGTCCTGTAGATGTCATAGGCGATGCTGTACTCGTGCATCACTCCTCCATCGCCGCGTATACCTGCCGAAAGAGCTCCCGGGTCTCGAGCCCCTCCTCACGGGATAGCCTCTGTATCGCAAAACCCACGTGCACGAGCACGAACTCCCCCACCTTCACGTCCACCAGGTCCAGCCGGACCTCCTGCTGGAGATCGCCATAGTCCACAAGACCGATATTGCCGTCCCGGATCTCGATCACTTCCGCCGGCACTGCGATACACATGCTTCCTCTCTCCCGCTTTGAATTACCGGAAATATTCTCCTCTTTCCACGCCGGGGAGGAGATTTGAACTCCTGAGGTGCCGAGCACCAGTGGTTTTCAAGACCACCGCCTTTCCGGGCTAGACTACCCCGGCTCCTGTATTTATTTTGCGTGGGATAAAAAATAGATTGCTGTCGTCTAACTCCGCTTCAGAATGGCGATAGCAATGGCAAGCAGCGCCAGGACGGCGGGGAGCGGTGTCGCCGGCGTGGTGGCGGGCGTCGTCGGCGGAACGGTGGGCGCGGTGGTCCCCGACGTGGTGGGAATACCTGTCGTGGGTAGCGTCGTGCCCTCAATCGGGGTGACGCTGAAGCGCACCGTCGTTATGTATCCTCTATGGTCGGAGAAGTCCACGCGGTAGGTGCCGGGCTCCTCGATCGGGACCTCCTCGCGGAACGCTCCATTCGCATCTGTCGGGATGTAGGTTGGGCCATAGACCGTGCCCCCGGCGTTCTCCACGGTGATCTGAACGCCGCGATCCCCGATATCCTTCACCCGGCCGGCGAGATCCAGGGTGCCGTCATAGCGTTGCGTGGTCTGCGAGGTGAGCGTGAGATCGGCGGTTCGGTTGACGATCTCAATCTCCTTCCAGGTGGTGGAGCTGCTGCCGAAAGTATCCCCCGTTGGATCCACGATCTCGACGCGGTAGATGCCGCCCGGGTGGCTCTCTGTTTCGAAGGTCAATTGCACTGCACTCTCCTGGAACGTGAAGTTCTGCCGTGCAACCTCGATCTTCGTATAGCCAATACGGTAGAGGACGACGTCAGTCGTTACACCGGGGCGCACTGTACCACCAATGGTCACTTCAAGGTCTTCCCCGGAGTAGAGCCTGCTCGGTGCCTGGAGAGTGACAAGCGCCGCACTTGCAACGGATAGTATTAACGTTGCCATGAGCATTCCAAGTGCAATCTTTTTCACGGACATACTACCATTACGTACGCAAGAGATGATAAAAAATCTTGATAAACCGCTCGCTGCCTGGAAGAGCAAAGAGCATCATACCGGTGAGATTCTCGACTGCCTGACCATTATATTCAGAACACGCGGATGCCGGCACAACCGCTGCCGGATGTGCGGCTACCGTTTCGAGCGGTATGCGGCGGGGATGCGAAGAGTCGAGCTCGCCGCTCTCCTGCGCCAGCAGCTCGCCTCGGTGCTGCAGCAGTACCCGCGCGAGGACTATGCGATGGTGAAGATCTTCACCTCCGGGAGTTTCCTGGATGACGACGAGGTGCCCCCGGAGGCCCGGGATGCGATAGCGGAGGCGTTCCGGGGCAAGGTGGTCATCGCCGAGACGCGGCCGGAGTACGTCACGGCAGATAGAGCCGCCGATCTCATCTCCCTCGTGGACGATGGAACCCATGCGATGCCCCTGTACGTGGCGATAGGGCTGGAGACGACGAACGACTTCATCCGGGAGAAGTGCATAGACAAGGGCTTCAGCTACCGGGATTTTCTACAGGCGACCGGGGAGGCGCATGCCGCCGGGGCGGGCGTGAAGACCTACCTGCTCATGAAACCCCCCTTCCTCACCGAGGGGGAGGCGGTGGAGGATATGAACCGCTCCATTCGGGAGGCGGCGCGCCACTCGGAGATCCTTTCCCTCAACCTCTGCACGGTCCAGAGCCGCACCGAGGTGGAGTACTACTGGAAACGGGGCGCTTACCGCCCGCCCTACCTCTGGAGCGTGCTCTCTGTCCTGCTCTCGGCGGACATGCACCTGCTCTGCGATCCGCTGGGCGGCGGACAGCAGCGCGGACCCCACAACTGCGGGGTCTGCGATCGCGAGATCGTCGCGGGGATCCGCGACTACTCTCTCAACGGCGACCGATCCCTGCTGGCGCAGCTCAACGCGATGGACTGCGGATGTAAGAGAGAGTGGGAGTTCGTGCTTGCAGAGGAGCGGCCGTACGCGATGCCGCTCACCCGT
>JAXDAH010000068.1:0-8914 GCA_034679905.1 Methanomicrobiales archaeon
CCTATCTGTGACGTTTGTATAATATTAGTAGAGGCCTGTGTTGCTTTGCCGAATCCATACACCTGTGGCGCTGCTGTAATCTGCTTTGGAGCGGATGTAACTTGGTGTATGGTGAGCTGCCTGTAAATACAGCGAATCCCTCTTTTTTACGGAGGATATCATGGCAACAAAACGGTACAACCAAGTCATTCTGATTATCGTACTTCTCGGGCTTGTTTGCTACAGTTATATGAGTACAGGCACAGATGCGGATACACTTCTGGAAAACACCATAGAAAAGCAGGCGAGTGTCGGAAGTCAGGACTATATCGAGACACTTACTTTTCATATAGGGAATGAAACGAGGACTGTTGAATATGAGGTATTATTTAAGGAACCGAATAAATTTCGCAGAATTGAGAGAAGCGACGCCATGATACGCTCGGAGACTGTATCAAATGGTGATGTAGTCTGGATCTATGATCCAGAGAAAAATACCGTTCTCATCCGAAATCTGGAATCGTCGGAAAAAATACCGGAGCCTGCGATCTATGCGTTGTTAACTGCCAACATTTCTGAGAAATTTATAATTGAAGATCAAAGAATAGAATCGCTTAATTCAATTCCAGTCTATAAAGTAAAACTGACTCCTCACGAATTGGACACCGAGAATACGAGAGAGTATCTCCTGTGGATTGATTCCGATAATCTCATTCCGTTGAAACTGCAAAGTTTGAATAAGGGCAATCCGTTATTAACCCTAGAATATCGCGAGTACTGGGCGAATTATATAATAAATGATGACGAGTTCACTTTTGTGATCCCCGATGGCGCGTCAGTGGTGTACGTATGAAAGTTGATTCAATCGCCAAAGAGGAATTCTGGCGTACAATTGGAGGTATCTACTGGGTATTTTGTCTTTCCATTGGCTTTCTTATTCTGTTCGGCTATCTGCCGTTACCACAATCCTCGATGTTTCCTCTGGCATTGATTCCCACTGTGACGTACTATCTCGTTATGGTGTGGTACAGACGGAAAGAGCATCTGGTAGACCCCAGCCTCATAAACATCCTCTGTCATGCTCTCCGGTCGGGAGAACACGGAGAGGAGAAAACGAGGCAGAGAAGAGTTGTCACCGAAAAGATGGTCGATGCCATCCTTGCTGCCGCGATCTTCCTGATCTATCTCTACGCGTCCCTGGCATATTCCATCAACCAGATCTATTGGCTCCCTGTCAGTTTCATCATCGTCCTGCTCCTGATACGCATTGTCTTCACCGATGGTGGCGAGCGCCGCATCACTGTCGCACGATCGGCTGTCTTCTACCTCGTCGCAGCCGGGCTCCTCCTTCTGCGCTACCTTGCACTGGGCTATCCCGTGGTCTCCCTCCTCCAGGCAATCGCGCTTGTAGGGATCGTTTTTTTTGCCGTCCTCTTCATCTGGAAACGGCGACGCGCCCTGAAAGGAAAGGACTGATGGAGACGTGTTGGAGGATCTGGAGCGATCGATGCGATTTACACCACTTGCGAGGGGCAGAAGAGTCATGCCTGTAATAATAGCGCATGCGATTGCGATTCTCTGCTCATCGCATGCCTTCTTCGTATTCTCGCAGCTACCGTCTCAGCAGTCTCTCGAATACAATCGTATCTCGTTTCGGCCTGCGTGTCACCGACGTGTAGATGATCTGCACACAAATCTCTTATATTAAAAAGCAAAGGTTTCAGTGTAGCATGGGGTTCACACATCTTAGCCGGATAGGAGAACCCCGCTGCTGCCCGTAGGCATGACTATCTGCGCTGTTCATTCGTATAAGCGTTGCGTCGTGCCTCCGAAAAGATTGTGGAGGCTATAGAAAATGAGATGGAGACAAATTCTATTAGTCTTTGCCTTTAGCACGTTGTGTCTCTCTGCCTGTGCATCTGCAGGAGTGGGAGATGATAATGATGCGAATTATCCTGAAGTAGGATCTGAATGGGTAGAGAACTACGTTTGGCCGTCTGGACCGAACCCTTATGGTGCCGAAGATGCACAAGGATTTGCGAGAACATTACGCAATGATGGGGGTTGGAATTGGCCGTTTGACTATGGAAATGATTCTGCAGAACATTACCATTGGACATGGGCCAATGATGCCAGCTATGCCGATAGCGTAGATGCAATGTATTTCAGTGGGCATGCTTCCAGCGAATACATTAAACTTGCAACATTTCCAGATAACTGGGCTTACTTTGAGGTTTGCAGCTGGGGCGATTACGATCTTGAATGGATATTCTTACATGGTTGCGAATCCACACACGCACCAAGTAACTTTAAGGGATATCCACGATGGGCGCTGAATGGAGCACATCTGATCTGTGGATTCGATACTTCATCATACAATTATGCAGAGGATGGAACTAATGTTGCATCCACACTCCTGAGTGGCATTAAGGTAAGACCAGCATGGTTCGTGGGCGTCGATGTGATGCAACCAAGCGATGTTCGAGTCCGGATAATAGGTGAAGACTCTACCATGGGAGATGATTTCATCTGGAAAGAAGGAACGGTGAAGCCAGATCCTATAGTCGATTCAAGTATCTATTCCTGGCTTTACTATTGCAATTAGTGGGGGTATAAAAGATGGTTGTGAAAAAAATTATCGTCGGGATTGCTTTTGCGTTGATCGCGATATGTGCAGTCCTCGCAACAAGCGCTGACTTAGGAACTGGGGGAATTATTCCTCCTGCACAGGGCAGCGGGTCTGAAAAGTTCACATTGAACGCGGATTTTCCACAATTCGATGGAGAATATGCTGTATACAGATCTGTACCTGTATCTGTTACAGATGAATACGTGCAGGAGATTGCTAGTCTGTTTGGCCTGAAAGGTACTCCCGAACGGATAAATCCGCTGGCAGGAGAAATCGAACTCGTCGACACCACAAAAACAATGAGTGAACGGATAACTGTCTACAAATCATCGGGTGCCTTTCTCTATGATATTCCGGATAAGACATATCCGACTGCCGTGGATGCTCAACCTGTTTTACCTTCAGATGCCGAAGCGGAAAAAATCGCGAGAGATTACCTGTCCAGCAAAAGGCTTCTCCCGGAGGATGCACAGGTAGAGAAGATCTTTGTCAACCAGCAGCAGGAAGTCTGGGAAGGAGGGATGGATAAACCGCTGAAGGTATTCGACATAACTCTTGCGGTCCGATTTAATCGGAATATTGATGGCATTCCTGTCTATGGGGATGAATTCGTGGTTTTCATCGGCAATAACAGTGAAGTCGTTGGCGTTTTAAGGAATTGGAGGGATATTACCCCGTACAGTGCCACCAGAATTAAGACAGCGGCAGAGGCATACGATGAATTACGCGGGTGGAAAACGATACTTCCAGAGTATCAGGACGTTAATGATCGTATTGTCATTAACAGTATTTCATTAGGATACTGGATGGAACCACGGAGTTATGAACAGGAGTATGTCCTTCCGGTGTATGTTTTTAGAGGCGTTGCTATACGAGATGGCAGAGAAAATCCCTACATCCAGTATGTTTACGCCGTGGTTCCAGAAGATCTGGAGAAATTTTCATGAAAATTTCTTTTTTATCCCAATCTTCACGTAGATCGCAACTCTTTTCTTTATTATATTGCCCAACGTTAACTTTTAAGGAGAACGATACATGAAGAGGTGTTTTAAAAAACGTATTCGATTAAAAGGGGGAAATAGGCCTAAATGAAATATTTCACTGAAATACTAATCCTTGGATTGATTTTTATTCTGATAGCTGGATGTATATCCCTTCTGCCTGGAAAGGTGATCGTCAGGGATGCCTACTGCGATCTGGACAATAACTTCACGTTTATCCTTGAGAACACGGGTGAGGATGCAATACCCTTGAACTACACATGGACGCTGGTTGACCACATGGCCAACAAACCCATTCGTTCTGGAGCCGGTTCGATCGTTCTTCAGCCCCACGAGATCCGGTCTCTGACGTCCGCGACCGGAATGCCGTTC
Organism: Methanomicrobiales archaeon; assembly: GCA_034679905.1. Taxonomy (GTDB): domain Archaea; phylum Halobacteriota; class Methanomicrobia; order Methanomicrobiales; family JACTUA01; genus JASEFH01. The sequence goes on from JAXDAH010000068.1 coordinate 3,982, forward strand.
CATAGCTATGGTCTCTATGCTGCTGCTATGAACGTCTACATCTATCGGGATGGCAGGGAGATTTACCACTTCCAGGACTACAAATCCCCCTACGAATGGAACTATTCTGTATCGCCCCCCGTGAAGTATGTTTCAAACCCGGGATACGTGAGTATCGGCCTTGAGACCTTCATTCAGCGCGATGATAAAGGCGATTTCATCGTTCAGTTTGAGAATTTCTCGTATCATCCGGCGTCAAGCCCGGTTCGTCTGCTGATTCTCGATTCGTACCTTATTCTCGGAGACAGCATGGAGGGAAACGAGAAAGAGTGGCGGGTCCTGCACATCCTGAACGCATCGGAGTCCGAGCCCGTATTTGTGGATAAAGATGGTGATGGCTGCATCTCGGACTTTGACTATTTCGTTGTACCGGGTGCATGGAAGGGGAACAATATTCGCCTCAACACGGCGAACCAGTTCGTTACCGGGAACTGGTACGGGAGAAGGGAAACCCTGGAAGCGGAGGACAGGGATGCAATCCGCATCCTCAACATTACCGTCAGCCCCGATCCTCCCCGAAGGCTGGAAGGTCTTGAATTCATCGTGGAAGCGCAGGTGAAAAAAGGGATCGAGTTAGGAGGGGTCATTTACGAGCCCTATCCCGGGAACGGTCTCGGTACCATCGGGGGGCCGTACCAGCAGATCGCGCGGAGTGGAGACATATACACACTCTCGAAAACATTCGACCAGATATCGCGTGAGTACCACACGAATTACGTTAACAGTCCGGATCCCAAGGTGTTTTACGTGTGGATTCGTGATAAAAGTGTAAATGAGCGCTGGATACGGTACGAAGTGAATGCCACTATTGCAGGGATTTAATTACGATACACTCCAGGGGAGGTAGATCCAGGGGATCTATACCTGATCTCCATCCCCGCTGATGTGATAGCCTCGGAGGGAGGATCCACACGGACTGTTCCGTGCTGCCTCACCCGCTCGTAATAGCGGTCCGGTAATCTGAAAACGATTCAGCCTCGCACCCGCGTGGGAGAGGGAATGGTTTGACCTCGAATGCAACGCCCATCCAATCCTCTCTCGCTCTATTGCAGGCCCATCATACCGACTGAGAGAGGAGCAGGAATAGAATGGGGGCGGCATCACGCTCTTTCTTCTCGAGGATACCCTCAAGGGCTGAACTCGGAAGTCCATAAAATCCCCGAAAAAATCGAAAATGGATGCGCTCAGTCCGCAGTGCCAGCCTTCTGCCGGTCCTTCTCCCGATATCCCTTCAGCAGGAGGGTGCAGATGTTCCAGACGGGGCGATCCGTGCTCTCCTGGATGTGGAACTCGCAGAAGGGGCAGACCGTGATCACCACGTCTGCACCGCTCTTGCGGATGGCCTCGGCCCGCTGCTGTGCGAGCGCCTTTGCCTCCTCGGGGAGGCCGGATCGGACACCGCCGCCGGCACCGCAGCACTTGTTGGGCATCTCCTCGAAGCGCTCCACTGCCTGTTTCAGGAGCTCCCGCGGCGGTTCGCTGATCCCCTGCCCTCGCAGGAGGTGGCAGGGGTCGTGGTAGGTGGCGACGAGGGGGAGGCGGGCCGGGGGTTCGATCCCGTACTCCGTCAGCACCTCGGTGACGTCTTTGACGACGAACGGCAGACCCTCGTAGTCGTTCTTCAGCGTGGACCCGCAGCCGGCGCACATGGTCATCACCGTCTTTATGCCCCGCTTCTGGAATGCCTCGATGTTCTTCCGCTGGAGCTCGGGCAGGATGCGGGTCTGGCCCGTGCGGATCAGGGGGGAGCCGCAGCAGACCTGGTCGTGGGGCACGATCACGCGGATGCCGTTCCTTCGCATCACCTCGATCATGTCGAGTGCGGTCTCCGGCACCCGCCCGTTGAACATGCAGCCGACGAAGAAGCCGACCTCTCCCCGCACTTCTCCATAGGGCTCTATCACTTCGGGCACCTGCTCGAGGAACGTGGGCTTTGTGCGGATAATGCTCCTTCCCGTCTCCTCCACCAGGCGGGCGACCTCCTGGTGGCGGGGAAGCGTGAGCCCGCGGCGGTTCGCCACCTCCCGCAGCTTCTCGATGGCTTTCCCGGGGATCCTGATGCTCTTCGGGCAGACGTGATAGCACGCCCCGCACGAGGTGCAGGTGAAGAGCCCTTTCTCGATCCCTTCCGCGATCCGGTCCTTCGAGTCCCGGGGATCGAGGGCGAGGCGGAGCTGCTGCCGCATCGCCGCGGGGCCGGCGAACTCCGTCACCGTGAGCGCCGGGCAGCTGGAGACGCAAGCCAGGCACTCGATGCAGTCGCGGAGGGGTTTTATCCGCTCGATATCCTCTTTTTTGAGCGGCACCACCTCCTCGGGGACCGCGATGGATGCGATGTCTGCGAGCAGGGGTGCAAGATCCACGACGAGATCCTTCTGGATCGGCAGCTCGAGCGGCTCGACGGTCATGCCGTCTTCGGCCTCCCGCATGCACGCCAGGGCCGGTACCCCGTTCACCCGCACGGCGCAGCTCCCGCACTGGCCGCTCCCGCAGCAGTAGCGGTAGGAGAGGGAGGGATCCTGCTCGTGGATGGCGTGCAGGACGTGGAGCACCCGCGCCCCCTCGTTCGCGTCCAGCGTGTAGGTCTGGTAGCGGGGCTCCCGATCCCGCTTCGGGTCGAAGCGGAAGACCCGGACCGTGATCGTCCTCATGCCGCCGCCCCCCGCTGCTCGATCCCGCTGCGGGTGCGCGAGACGAACGTGTGCCCGTAGGGGGAGTGCTGTGCGTCCCAGGTCTGGCTGACGTCGCTCCGCACGTGCGCCCCGCGGGACTCCCGTCGCAGCAGGGCGCCCTGCACGACGATCGATGCCGTCGTCAGCATGTTCTGGAGCGTGCAGCACTCGATGAGGTTGGCGGAGGATGCCGCAGAGAGGGGCTCGTCCATGAGCCGCCGGATCTCGGCACGCGCCCTCTGCAGATCCTGTTCCGTGCGGAAGATACCGGCCCCGGTCCACATCGTACGCTTGAGCTCGCGGGCAACCCTCGCCGGGTTCGCGCTCCCCGAGAGGAAGGCATCGAGCCGTCTCTGCTGGCTCTCGACCTGAGCCCGGGGTATCTGCCGGTTCCGTTCCGGCTCCCTGCCGGAGAACTCACCAGCACGCTTCCCGAAGACCTGGGTCTCGGCGAGGGCGTTGCCCCCGAGACGGTTGGCGCCGTGGACGCCGCCGCTCACCTCTCCGCAGGCGAAGAGCCCGGGCACCGTGGTGCGGCACTCGGGCGTGATCCGCAGCCCCCCCATGAAGTGGTGCGCCGTTGGCGCCACCTCCATCGGTTCCGTGCGGATGTCCACGCCGTAGGCGAGGAACTGCTCCAGCATGATCGGGAGCCGCTCCTCGATCCGCTCGGGCGGGAGGTGGGAGACGTCCAGGAACACGCCCCCGTTCTCCGTCCCCCGCCCCTCCAGCACCTCCAGCGCGATCGAGCGGGCGACCACGTCCCGCGTGGAGAGCTCCAGGCGCTCCGGATCGTAGCGCTGCATGAACCGCTCCTTGTGCCGGTTGAGCAGCAGGCCCCCCTCGCCCCGCACCGCCTCGGTGATGAGCCTCCCGCGGGCGTCGTAGGGGTACACGGCTCCGGTCGGGTGGAACTGCACCTCCTCCATATCGATCAGCTCCGCGCCCGCCCGGTACCCCAGGGCGTATCCGTCCCCCGTTCCGCTCCCGGAGTTCGTGGATATGTCGTAGACCTGGCCGGAGCCTCCCGTCGCCAGGACCGTCGCGTCCGCCGTCACGGCGGAGAGATCTCCCTGGCCGTCCAGGAGCAGGGCCCCCGTGACGGCGCCATCGTCGACGAGCAGTTCGACGGCGCTCCGCTCCTGCAGCACCGTCACGTCCGAGGAACGGAGCTGCTCTAATAGGGTCATCATCATCTCATGACCCGTGCGGTCGCCGGCATAGCAGGTCCGCGGGAACCGCTGCCCTCCGAACGGGCGCTGTGCGATCCGGTCGTCCTCGGTGAAGTCGAAGACCGCACCCCAGCGGATCAGATCGGCGATTCTCTGCGGCGATTCGTGCACCAGGATCGAGACGAGTCCGGGATCGTTCAGGTAGGCCCCGCCCCGCAGCGTGTCCTCCATGTGCAGATCCGTGGAGTCGCCGCTGCGGAGGACGGCGTTGTAGCCCCCCTCCGCCATCGGCGTGCAGCCCCCCTTTCCCGCAAGGGTTTTAGTTACCAGCACCACGTCCCCGTACCGGGCAGCCTCCAGGGCTGCACGCACCCCTGCGCCGCCGCTGCCGATGACCAGCACATGGCAGTCGAGAATCTCGTCTAAAAGCATCCTATTATTAAGATACGCTGTGTACTTTTATAAAGAAACTGGCAAGGAAAGAGAGGGCCGATATGAGGCTTCTGATGAAATTTGGCGGCACATCGGTTGCCGACGGGGATCGGATCGCCCGCGTCGCGGATATCGTGGCACCCCGGGTGAAAGAGGGGCACGAGCTCGCCGTCGTGGTCTCGGCACTGTCCGGGATCACGGACCAGCTGATCAAGAACGCGATCGAGATGGTGCAGTGCAGCGGCAACCCCCCCGTGGACGCCTGCATCCGCTCCCTGCGGGAGCGGCACTTCCAGGCGCTGCGGACTGCCGCCCCGGACCATGCGGATGTCGTGGGGCAGGAGCTCGAGGCGCGCCTGACCACGCTCGAGAACATCCTCTCCGCGGTCTACACGCTAAAAGAGCTGACCCCCCGCTCCCGTGACTACGTCATCTCCTTTGGGGAGCGCCTGTCCGCGCCCATCGTATCGGCAGCGCTGCAGCAGCGGGGCATCCCGTCGATGGTGCTGGACGGCTGCGAGGCGGGGATTCTCACCACCCCCAACCACGGGGATGCCCTGGCGCTCTCCGCCAGCGACGACCGCATCAAGCAGAAGGTCCTCCCGCTTCTCGCCCATG
>JAXDAH010000069.1:0-6145 GCA_034679905.1 Methanomicrobiales archaeon
CGATAGGGCTTGTATTGGGACCACAGGATTGCTGCTGGATTCTGGTTCGGATCGAGTCGGCATGCTCGGGCGTGGAGGGCAGCATTCCACGCTACTCGTACTGGGAGTGATTCTCAAGGGGAAGGGACCGCGTGGCTTTCCTCTCCCGGATATCGTACCGCGGGGGGTGAGGAAGCACCCCCTCCTCTTCACCGCTGCGATAAGGTCTGTACGGGAGGAAGCCGGGATCAGCACTCTCGATACTAGTGTTTGGACTCCAGGCATTACTGCCTGGAAAATTGGAGCGGTTCGCCACGATATATCGGGCCTGAACCGGAAATTTTATAGTCCGAACTGAGCGAGGGTGGTCCTCGTCGGATCCACGTCGTCCCAGCTCCACCCGACCGCCTCGATGATGCGGGAGATGGGCTGTTTTATGGTTTTTTCCAGCATCGTCTCGTAGTCGACGATGAACTCGGGAGGGACCTGGTCGCCGTACTCGAAGGCGACCACATCCGTCTGGGGGTACCGGGCCCGCACGTGCTTGATGTACACCCGCTTGGGCTTGCTTCCCCGCCCGAACTGGGCGCCCAGGTGTTCGTTTGCATACTTGGCGCCCCGGATGTGGGCATCGTTCGTCTCGTACTGGTCCAGCTGCTTTCCGATGCCACCCGGGATGCCGATCTCGTCCAGGGAGAACTTGCCGGCTCGATATTTCCGGATGATGTCGCTGAGGTATGTTCGGACCGCCTCGAATCCCTCGCCCCGGAGGAGCATGTCGAGCACCTTCTTCTGGACGATCCGCGTGATCTGGGGCGAGTCGCTCCTGCGGATCTCGAACCCCACGACGTCGATCTCGTCCACGTCCTTGCCCTCCTTCCAGATCAGGTGCCCGCCGTAGCGCTTCTTCTTGCCCGCCTGGAAGAATCGGCGATAGATCTTCTCGAACTTGATGGAGAAGTAATGCCTCTCCGCATTCAGGGTGCTGCGTGCGAAGTCGGAGTAGCTCGCGTTGAGCGTCGCCTCGATCTGCCTCGCCGTGCGGATTGTCGTCTCGATATCGGAGGGCGGGAGCTCTATCATGCAGGAATCGGTGTCCCCGTAGAGCACGTGGTATCCCATCTCCTCAATAACACGGCGGGTATGATCGATGATCGCCCTGCCCACCGAAGTGATCGCCGAGCCGATCTCCCGGTCGTACAACCGGAACCTGGCGTAACCGCTGACGCCATAGTAGGAGTTCATGATGACCTTGATCACGTTCTGCTGGAGGTCGTAGAGGAGATACGGCCGGGATCCGAAGGGGTGCTGGTTCCGGAGCCGTTTCCTCTCCTCCCGCTCCACCAGGAGCTCTGCGAGGATGCTCCGCGTCAATCCGTCCGGCTCCCGCCGGAAACGGACGCCGTTCGGGGCCCGGTACTCCCCCTCCGGATCCTTCGTCTCCGGGGATGCGTTGATGGTCATCATCGCCATGGGATACAGGGACTTCAGGTCCAGCACCACCACGTTTTCGCGGATGCCGAGCGAAGGATCGAAGACGGTCGCACCCTCGAACTCGTCGCCGGCGGCGAAACCCTTGGACGGGAGAATGAACCGTCCGTGCGCCTTCCGCAGCACGTAGACGTCTATCACGCTGGAGGAGTTGAGGGTCCGGTCCAGGGGGCAGCCGACATAGCGGGCAATCTCGCGGTAGAAGTCGATGATCAGGTTTTCGCGATTGATTGCGACGCAGAGGGCGACGTCGGTGTAGTTGTACTCGATCAGTCGCTTCAGGTCCGTTCTCCAGAGATCGGAGACAGTTCCGGTGTATCGCACCTTGGTCTCGCCGATCTCCGCCTCCGCGATCGCATCCAGCCGGTAGGACTCCTTCTGGGTGGCCCCATGGATCTTCTTGTAGCCCTGGAGCAGATCGAAGATGGCTCTCCCTCGCAGCGCGTTCCGCTCGGTCTGTCCGGGCAGGCGGGCGAGTAGGGTCGGAGAGAGACCCAGCACCTCCATGCGCCGGAGCAGGTAGGGGATATCGAACTCCTCAACGTTCCAGCCGCTCAGGATATCGGGATCCAGAGCCTGTATGTGCTCGATAAAGCCCTTCAGCATGGCATGCTCCGTCGCGTAGCAGCGGATAGCATGCCTCTCCTCGCAGAAGCATCCATTGCGGAGCGTATCTTCGCGGTAGAGCGCCGACACATCCGGAGCGGTCTCCGGGGGCTGAAGCAGGAAGGTGGCATAACCCTCCTCGAACGAGTCCCAGCAGGTGATGCAGAGGATGCTGTCTCTCTCCGCCTCGGGAAATCCGCGGGAGTCGTCGCACTCGATGTCCAGCATGCAGACCCGGGCCGGGGCCTCCACATCGGCCGGTGCGATCTCGTGGTAGTCGACCGTCAGCGCGGGCGCCGCAACGCCCCCGGTCAGCCCGCAGTCGATCATGAAGCGCGTGGCGAAGGGAATGTCCGCCTCATAATGCTGGTAGCGCTCGCGGACATCGCGAACATCCGTGGGACGCAGGGTGTAGAGTCTCCGCAGGGGCTCCCCGCGGATGGAATGGTATACGCAGTCCTGGTCCACCTCGACCGTCGACGGGTGGCTGGTCTGATCGGCCTGCCCGACCGGGACGTAGAAGTAGGGGCGGAATCCCGTGACCTCCAGGTGAACGGCGCAGCCGATCTCGTCCCTCCCGTAGACGTGAATGATGGGGCCCTGGGCTGTGTTGCTGTATTCCACCTGGTTGATGGCGATCCGAACCGTTCCGCTCTCGGTGGCGGTGCACGCGGCGGGTGAAGGATACTCTTTGACCGCTTCGACGGTCCCCGACATGTCAGACATCCAGCGGTGCACAGAGGGCTTGTATGAACGCCCCTGCCTCCTCAAACTTCTTCGTCTCCCAGTCGTCCAGCCGCCACTCCTCGATGCACTCGATCCCTTCGTTCCCGATCCGGATGGGAACGCCAATAGAGCAGCCGGAGAGTCCGTACTCGCCGTCAACCAGGGCGGAAGCGGTGACGACGGTACCGGCGTTCTCGCTGATCATGTCCACCATATCGACGATATGGGCGGACGGACCGAAGATCGTGGCCCCCTTCCCCTCAATGATCCTCATGCTCGCGCCCCGGAGCGTGGCGAGGATCTTCTCCCTCTTCTGGACAGCCACCTGCATGGGGAGCTGGGAGAAGAGGGGGACCTGGTGCTCTCCGTGCTCCCCCATCACGTATCCGTCCCCGTCGATCCCGCTCTCCAGGAGCTGGATCTGGAAACGGGCGCTATCGACCTGCCCCCCAAATCCGATGCACCGCTCTGGATCCAGTTTGAGACGGCGGCAGAGATAGTAGTTGAGGATGTCGACGGGATTGCTCACGGTGATCAGGATGCCCGAATAGTTCTCCAGATGCTTCGTGCAGGCAGCGGCGATGGGCAGGTTGGTGCCGATGAGATCGGCGCGGGTCTTGATATCCGGAGTCCGTCCTGACCCTGCGGCAAAGATACATAGATCGGCATCCCGCATGCGGGAGAGATCGGTGGAGATATCCAGATATGGCATGGCGTGCTGAAGATCGAGCACCTGCGCGTGGAGCAGGGGGGAGTAGATGTCATGGATGATGAGCTCATCGACTATGCCCATCACCGCGGCGAGGAATGCCACCTCGCCTCCCACCTTCCCCGTCCCGACCACCGCAAGGCTTGTCATATGATACTATAATGGGTATGCTAATAATAAAAAAACTACAATCACTCTGAATATGCTGAAGCTCAGGCCGGGTGCGGTTAGTGTGGGCGGCGTGGAGTTGAGGAACCACCTGATGCTGGCAGCGGGGATTCTGGGAACGACGGGTTCGTCATTAAGACGGGTGCTCGCCCATGGCGCTGGAGGTGCGGTGACGAAATCGATCGGACCCTGCCCGTCCGCCGGGCATGCCGGACCCTGTGTGGTGCAGCTCGACTGCGGGGTCCTGAACGCAATGGGGCTCCCGAACCCGTCCCGCGAGTTCCGGGACGAGCTCTCCGCGCTTCAGGGCGAACCGGTCCTGGTGAGCATCTTTGGCGGGAGCCCGGAGGAGTTCGGGACCGTTGCAGGCTGGTTTGCCGACATGTCTGTCGGGTTCGAGCTGAACCTGAGCTGCCCCCATGCCGAGGGGTACGGGGCGGCGATCGGGAGCGATCCCGCGGTGGTAGAGGCCTCCACGCGGACGGTGCGGGGGTTCGGCATACCCACCTGGGTGAAACTGACGCCGAACGTCGCGAACATCGCGGAGATCGGGCTTGCGGCGGAACGGGGCGGAGCAGATGCACTCGTCGCCATCAACACGGTGAAGGCGATGCGGATCAGCACCGAACTGCGGCGGCCCGTGCTCGGAAACCGCTACGGCGGGCTCTCCGGCGGGGCGATCTTCCCGATCGCGGTGCGGTGCGTCTACGAGCTCCACGAGGCGTGCCGCATTCCCATCATCGGGTGCGGGGGAATCTCGACGCCCGCTCACGTCATCGAGATGATGATGGCAGGGGCGAGTGCGGTCCAGATCGGCAGTGCAGTCCTCGAGGGATTGGAGGTCTTCGAGCGGATCGGCTCGGAGCTGTACGGGGCGGACGGTCTGTCCCCGGAAGATATCATCGGGTGCGCCCATGCCTGAAGCGTTGCCTGGAGCCGTGACCATCCGGGGAATCGTGAAGGAGACGCCCACGATCCGCAGTTTCTTCTTCGAAGAGTCGTTTCCGTTCTCGCCCGGGCAGTTCGTGATGGTCTGGGCACCGGGCGTTGACGAGGTTCCGATGGCGCTCTCCTCTGCGATCTCCATATCGGTGCAGAGGGTGGGAGATGCCACCGCGGCTCTGTTCGAGCTTGTGGAGGGCGACCGGATCGGGATCCGGGGGCCGTTCGGGAACGGCTTCTCCGTTCGCGGGAGAACGCTCGCCGTCGCCGGCGGCATCGGGGCAGCCCCCCTGGTCCCGCTGGCGGCGGAGGGGAAGGTGGAGACGTTCCTTCTCGGGGCGAAGACCTGGAAGGAGGTGCCTTTCACCGAAGCGCTTCGCCGCTGCACGGATCTCCAGGTCGCAACGGACGACGGGACGCTCGGGCACCATGGCTTCGTGACCGATCTCCTGGACGCCGTCCCCCTTCGGGAGTACGACCATATCTGTGTCTGCGGTCCCGAGGTGATGATGCGGGCGGTGCTGAGACGCCTCCAGGATGCGAGGATCGCCGATCGGGGTCAGTTCAGCCTGCACCGCTACATGAAGTGCGGTGTTGGGATCTGCGGCTCCTGCTGCATCGACCCGGACGGTCTGTGCGTCTGCAGGGACGGCCCCGTCTTTACCGGAGATCGCCTGTTCGAGAGCGAGTTCGGGCGGTACGCCCGGGATGCCAGCGGGCGGAAGGTATACATCTCCTATCTGTAGAGAAGCCCTCCGGGGTATTTTACGTCCCGCGGATAGCCCATCGATGATCCGAATGCTCCTCCCCTCCCCGCAGTCCTGAGAGGGCTCCCCCCTCCTCTCAGAGAGGGGAGGGGAATAGTACGATATGTCCGTATCGGATGAGAAATACCGAGTAAAAGCCTCTCTATCGCACGAAGAGGCAGGAGGGTCGAGGTCCTTCCCCTGAGAATTCCAGAAAGGAGAATTCCAGAAAGCCATCAACCTCGATGGGGATCCAGACCGATCTTTTTTTGGAAAGTGAAGAGATCAATCCTAGCCTATGCAGGGAGTGCTTTTGTCGTGGCACGGCAGCGGATGCCAATTCGCCGTCGATCGTTTCGCGGCAGGGGGCGGGGCGCACTCTCCTCGTTTTGGCGCCATCCAGGGCTACATCCTGCTGAAGTGCAATAGGATAGGCTCATGGATACGGTGGTTGTGGTGATAAAACAGCAGTGTACAGTCGCAGTAGAAGGGCTCACCTCCCTTCCAGGCTATCGTATTGGCAGGGGCGGGGGCACGGTGACGTAGCGCTCCCCGATCTGCCTCCCTTGGAGGGCATCGTACCAGCGGGGGTAGGGGAGGGGACTGGAAGGAGATCCTGCCTGCCTGTATCCTGGGACCTGGTTGGTCTGCGTGAACGGAAAGCTCTGTCAACGTCCGGATCGTCCTCCCATCCAGGCCATCGTACTGGCGGGGGTGGGGGCACTGAGGGGGGGGGGGGGGGGGGGGCGCCCCCCCCCCCGCCACCCCCCGCCCCCCA
>JAXDAH010000070.1:0-11085 GCA_034679905.1 Methanomicrobiales archaeon
CCGCGCCCCGCGGGCGCCCGGGCGGCGGGGGGGGGCCGGGCCCCACGCCCGGGGGATCCCGGGCGTGCTGGCCCCCGTCGGTGCGGGAGCGACCCGGCTGCGGACGCGGTCCGTGCAGCTCCTCCTGGAAAGGCTGGAGATCGCGGTGCTGAAGGGCAACGCCGGGGAGATCGGGGTCGTCGCGGGCAGCGGCGGGCATGTCCGCGGCGTCGACTCGGGGGGCGTGACGGGCGATCCCGTGGCGGTGGCGCGGGATTACGCGCGGGAGAGCGGCATCGTCGTGGCGATGACCGGGCCGACCGACATCGTCACCGACGGGCGGCGCGTCCTCCAGGTCGAGAACGGCGACCCGATGCTCGGGCGGCTCTCCGGGACCGGGTGCATGGCCTCCTCGGTCGTCGGGGCATTCGCGACGGTCGCGGACGACCGCGTCCTCTCGTCGGCGGCGGGGCTCGCGGCCTTCGGGCGGGCGGCGGAACGGGCGGCCCGCCGATCGAACGGGCCCTATTCGTTCCGCACGGCGCTCTTCGACGAGGTCTACCTTCTTGCGCCGTCCGATCTGGCGGAGCACGCGCGGGTGAGGAGCGAGGATGGCATTTGACCTCTACGTGGTCACCGACGAGGAGATCTCGCGCGGGCTCTCCCACGCGGAGATCGCCCGCCGCGCAGTGGCCGGGGGTGCGGACGCGATCCAGCTCCGCGACAAGCGGGTGTCGGGCCGGGCCCTGTTCGATGCCGCATGCGAGATCCGCACCATCACGCGGGCGGCGGGAGCGCTCTTCATCGTCAACGACCGCCTGGACGTGGCTCTCGCCGCCGCCGCGGACGGTGTCCACCTGGGGCAGGAGGACTTGCCGCTGCGGTGCGCCCGGGCGATCGTACCCCCGGACTTCATCGTCGGGGTCTCGGTGGGCAGCGTGGAAGAGGCGGTCCGCGCCGAGGAGGAGGGTGCCGGCTACGTCGCCCTCAGCCCGGTATTTCCCACCGGCTCCAAGACAGATGCCGGCCCCGGGCGGGGGCTCTCGACGCTGCGGGCGATACGGTCCGCCATCTCCCTGCCCCTGGTGGCGATCGGCGGCATCGGGCCCCGCAACGCGGAGGACGTGATCGACGCCGGGGCCGACGGCATCGCGGTCATCTCGGCGGTCGTCGGGCAGGACGACGTGGAAAGGGCCGCACGGGAGCTGAAGACGCTGATCGTCTCGACAAAGGCGCGGCGCCGGCGCGGCTGCATGCGGTGATGCTCCCCGGTCTCCGCTCTGCCGAAACGTTTCTCCAGCCTTTTCCTGCATCCCCGGCGGGCGCGGATGCCGTGCGGCGGCGATCCTCGCAGCCCCCGCATCCGATACCTATACATCGTCGCCCCATCAGAGGTAGGAGCGATGGAGCGCGATCCCGCCGGGCACCATGCACACGGCCGGCAAGAATCTCCCAATGACGAGGGGGGGCAGAAGTACAAGACGCAGCTGCTCGAGGGCGGCAGGCAGGAGCCCCCGAAGACGCACAGGCACGAAGCGGGCGGCGCGCATCGGCACGCCCTCGCGGACTTCAAGCGGCGGTTCATCGTCTCGCTCGTCCTCACCATTCCCATTCTCATCCTCTCCCCGACCATCCAGATGCTGCTGGGGTTCCGCGTCGAGGTCCCCTATGCCGACTATATCGTGCTCGTCCTCGCGTCCGCCGTCTACGTCTACGGCGGCTACCCGTTCCTGCGGGGTATCGTCGACGAGCTGAAGGCGCGGTCGCCGGGCATGATGACCCTGATCGCGGTCGCGATCACCGTTGCCTACGTCTACAGCGCGGCGGTGGTCCTCGGCGTGCCGGGCGAGGGGTTCTTCTGGGAGCTCGCGACCCTGATCGACATCATGCTGCTCGGCCACTGGATCGAGATGCGGTCAGTGCTCGGGGCGTCCCGGGCTCTCGAAGAGCTGGTGCGGATCATGCCCCGGGAGGCGCACCGGCTCACCGACAGCACGACGGAGGACGTGCGGGTCGAGAACCTGGCCGTACACGATCGGGTGCTGGTGAAACCCGGCGAGAAGATCCCCATCGACGGCGCGGTGCTCGAGGGGGAGAGCAGCGTGAACGAGGCGATGCTGACCGGCGAGTCGCAGCCGGTCGCCAAACGGGCGGGAGCGTCGGTGATCGGGGGCTCGATCAACGGGGAGGGCTCGCTTGTGGTGGAGGTGCGGAAGGTGGGCGCGGACACGTACCTGAACCAGGTGATCGAGCTGGTGCGCCGCGCCCAGGAGAGCAAGTCCCGCACGCAGGATCTCGCCAACCGTGCGGCCTTCTACCTCGTGGCGATCGCGCTCTCCGTTGGGGCGCTGACGTTTGCGGCCTGGGTGCTCCTCCTGCAGGACCCGGGGTTTGCCATCGAGCGGGCGGCGACGGTGATGGTGATCGCCTGCCCCCATGCGCTCGGCCTCGCCGTCCCCCTGGTGGTCGCGGTCTCGACCGCCCTCGCGGCGCAGTCGGGATTCCTGATCCGCGAGCGGCAGGCGTTCGAACGGGCAAAGGACATATCGGCCATCGTCTTCGACAAGACCGGCACCCTGACCGAGGGGCGGTTCGGGGTGACGGATATCCTGGCGTTCGGCGCTACGGACGAGAACGAGGTGCTGCGGCTGGCAGCGTCTCTCGAAGCGCGGTCCGAGCATCCGATCGCGCAGGGCATACTGCGGGCCGCCGGCGAGAGAGGGCTTGAAGCGGCAGCCCTGGAGGAGTTCCGGGCGATCCCCGGCAAAGGGGTCGAGGCGCGTGCCGCCGGGCGGCATCTGAAGGTCGTGAGCCCGGGCTACCTTGAGGAGCAGAAGGTCGCGGTCACGGACGGGCGGGTGGAGCAGCTGCAGCGTCAGGGCAAGACGGTCGTCTTCCTGCTCGGGGATGGCACCCTGCTCGGCGCCCTGGCGCTCGCCGACATCATCCGCCGGGAGTCCCGGGAGGCGATCGCGAGGCTGAAAGAGATGGAGATCCAGTGCATGATGCTGACCGGGGATAACCGCCACGTTGCGGAATGGGTGGCCGGCGAGCTGGGGCTGGACCTGTTCTTCGCCGATGTGCTGCCGCACGAGAAAGCGGAGAAGATCCAGGAGGTGCAGAGGGACCACGTGGTGGCGATGGTCGGCGACGGCATCAACGACGCCCCGGCGCTCGTCCAGGCAGACGTGGGGATCGCGATCGGGGCCGGCACCGATGTCGCCGTCGAGAGTGCGGATATCGTGCTGGTGCGAAACGATCCCCGCGACGCCGTGGCTGTTCTCGATCTATCGAAGAGGACCTATGCCAAGATGGCGCAGAACCTCTTCTGGGCGACCGGCTACAACGCCTTCGCCATCCCGCTCGCGGCCGGCGTGGCGATCGGCTACGGGATCCTCCTCACGCCGGCGATCGGGGCGATCCTGATGAGCGCGAGCACCGTGATCGTGGCGATCAACGCAAGACTGCTGCATCGTTAACACCCTCGCAGGTCGATATGACTGAGGCGGTTCGCCGCCGAAGGGCCGGGTAGCGATTCTACGGTAGCCCGCCTGAAAGAAGGAGGCCTGCCCCGTTGGATGGCAGGGCCCCCTCCTCCAGTCCGTTCTATTCTAACCAGGTGTCAGAGGCAATGCAGCATTGAAAAGAGGCCCCGTCCTCTCGACCTGATGCGATAGGACTTGAAGGGATGAGGCGATCAGACACTCGGCGAGTTAAACGTGATTCGCTTCAGGAATTCATCGTAGGACGAGACAGGGGGCGAGTTCAGTATCCGGAGATATCGGGCGGGCTGGGGGATAGAGGGAGAGGGCGCGCCCTCTCCCCCTCAAGAGCCCCCTTCTAACAGTGCGATAGGGCAGGGAGCCATTCGATAAGAGAATCAAGATATCGAAGCAGTATAGACGCAGAAGATCTCTTTTTGAAGTTTTTATCGACAGCCTGGGCTCCCGGTCGGATGACCCACGGGGAGATCCTGCCGCCATCGGAACCTGTTGGGTCCTATGCAGGTTCCGTGCGGAGATGGAGATATCGCATCGTCACTCCATAGAGATCCGCCGTCCCGGGGATACGATGTAATCCGCACAAGAGCGGAGACCGTCCCAAACTTGTTTGAAGCACGATCGTGCCTGCCGATATATCGCTTCTGGCTGAGCTGGATTTATGCATGGCGGCATCGATCCAGGTGCATGCAATCCAGAGATGGCGGGATCTGGATCGGTCATCTCTCCACCGTGTACCACACCTCGCTCCTCCTCCGCGCCACGTCGATCCTCCAGGACCGGGGTATCGAAGCACGCTGGACGCTCTATCCCTCCGGGCCGGACATCGTCACCGCGATGCGCGAGGGGGCGATCGACCTCGGGTACATCGGCCTCCCGCCAGCCATGGTTGGCATCGACCGCGGGCTTTCGATTCGCTGCATCGCCGGCGGCCATATCGAGGGCACGCTCCTGATCGCGGGAGAGGAATCCCGCCCGCTGTCCGGCTATGCGGGGTTAAGAGAGTTCCTGGAGCAGTTCGCCGGGGGCGTGATCGGAACCCCGCCCGCAGGTTCCATCCACGACGTCATCGTCCGCGACCTGCTGGCCCGATGCGGGACAACCGCGATCGGCGTGCGCAACTACCCCTGGGCGGACTTCCTCCCCGATGCCCTGGAGCGGGGGGAGATAGCCGCTGCCGCCGGGACGCCGGCACTCGCGGTTGCCGCCCGCCGCTATGCCGCTGCCAGGGTTGTCGTGCCCCCGGACCGGCTCTGGCCCTTCAATCCGAGCTACGGCATCCTGGTGCGGCAGGAGATGCTCGGGAAGGACGATCTCCTGGAGGGATTCCTGCTCGCCCACGAAGCGGCATGCGAGCGGATCCGCAGCGATCCCGCCGCCTGCGCCCGCATCGTCGCGGACGAGGTGCGGATGGTGGACACGGCGTTCGTGCTGGAGGCCTACCGCATCTCCCCCAAATACTGCGCCTCCCTGCCGCCGGAATATATCCGCTCGACGATGGCGTTCGCGCAGGCACTGCATCGTCTCGGGTATATCTCCCGCCCCCTGGTGGAAGAGGAGATCTTCGAGCCGTCGATCGTCCGGGAGGTGCATCCCGCCCCCCACCACTACAACGATGGTATCCAGCAGGGCGGAAGACGGAGCGCTCCGTAGAAGGCAGAGCGGCACCCGGGAAGAGAGGGTGAACGGGCCCCCTAGCGTCTCTAGCCTGTCCCCTGTCAAGGAACATAGATCGTGTCGGAGAATCCTTACGCATTATACGCCCAGCATCCTCTCGATCGCCACCCGGGCCCGCACGGCCGTAGCTTCCGGGACGGTGACCTGAGGCTGGAGGGTGACAAGGGCGTCGTGGACTTTTAAAAGATCGGTCTTTTTCATATTGACGCAGACAGCACGGGGCGACAGGGGATAACACCGTCTCTCGGGGCACAGCGTACGGATGCGGTGGAGGATGCCCACTTCGGTGCCGATGATGTACTCCTCTGCACGGCCCGAGCAGGCATGCCGCAGGATCCCGGACGTGCTGAAGACATGATCCGCGAGGTCGATCACCTCGGGGCGGCACTCGGGGTGCACCAGCACCTCCGCATCGGGGTGGGCGCTCCGTGCTTCCAGCACGTCCGCGAGAGTGTACCGGTCATGGACGATGCAGAATCCTTCCCAGGGGAGGATCTCCTTCTCCGTGAACCGGGCCACGTAGCGGCCCAGGTTCTGGTCGGGGACGAACAGCACCTGTTCTGCCTCCACGGAATCCACCACCTTCACGGCATTGGCAGAGGTGCAGCAGATATCGCTCTCGGCTTTCACCTCCGCAGTCGTGTTGACGTAGCAGACCACCGCGGCGTCCGGGAACCGCTCCCGCAGCACCCGCACCTCACCGGCGGTGATCATCTCCGCCATCGGGCAGCAGGCGTCCGGGGCGGGGAGGAGCACCTTCTTCTCCGGAGAGAGGATGGCCGCCGTCTCGGCCATGAAGTCCACGCCGCAGAAGACGATCACCTCGCCCTCCATCGACGCGGCGGCTCGCGAGAGCTCCAGGGAATCCCCGACCAGATCGGCGATATCCTGCACCCCCGGTAGCTGGTAGTTGTGCGCCAGGATGATAGCGCTCTGCTCTTCCTTCAGCTGTACGATTCTTTCCTGAATGCCCGGTTCTTCTGCCATTCTTCTCTGTTGCACCTCTATAGACCTCCTCGTGGGAGGAGAGGGGTGTACGATACTTATATATGTTCACAATTGTTAATAAGCATGTTCTCAATTGTGAAGTATCCGGGCGGCTGAGCGTGGATGCGCTGGATTCGATGGCTAATGTCCACTGGATTCAACTCTTCTCCGGAGGGGTGCCGCTATAAAGATATTATAAGTGCAGCGAAGTTTCCAGGGATAATTCGGGGGATCGATAACAAATGGCAACAGAAGTGCGAGATCGACAGGCCTTTTCGAAAGAGGATGTAGACCGGCTGCTGCAATCGGGAATCGAGGTGGAAGGAGCGAACCGCTGCGGCAGCTACCTGCAGACCAACCAGGATATTCTGCATGCGACCTGCGCCGAAGAAGGGATCGAGGTGCTCTCCATCGGGGATGCCCTCAAGAAGTACGACTGGCTGAAGGACTACGCCTGGAAGGTGGTCCCGGCGGACAAGGATGAGTACACCCGGTACGTGGCGGCGCAGGAGAAGCCGGCCGGGTATGTCATCATTGCCCGTAAAGGGAGCAAGAACATTCTGCCTGTCCAGGCCTGTCTCTACCTCGGAAAGACCCAGATCCAGCATGTGCACAACATCCTGATCGCCGAAGAGGGCGCCGATCTGCACATCATCTCCGGGTGCGTGAGCGGGGTGCAGACGGGAGAGGGTGGAGCGCATTACGGGATCAGCGAGTTCTACGTGGGGAAGAATGCGCAGATCAGCTTCACGATGATCCATACCTGGGGAGAGGGGATCGATGTCTATCCCCGGAGTGCCGCCGTCGTGGAGGAGAACGGTGTCTTCATCTCGAACTACATCTGCATGAAATCCGTTCGGAAGGTCCAGATGTACCCGACTGCCCGGCTCGCCGGGGAGAACGCGGTGGCACGCTTCAGCAGCATGATCATCGGATACCCCGGTTCTACGCTGGACGTCGGCTCCCGGGCGATCCTGGAGGCGAGGGGAGCCAGTGCAGAACTCATCACCCGCGCCATCACCCAGGGAGGGACCATCATATCCCGCGGCAACATCGCCGGGAAGGTCGCGGGCACCCGCGGGCATCTGGAATGCAAGGGATTGATCTTGAAGGACGGCACGATCGACGCCATCCCGGAGATCGAGGGTTCCGTCGTCGGGACGGAGCTCTCCCATGAGGCCGCCGTGGGCAAGATTGCACAGGATGCGATCGAATACCTGGAGGCGCGGGGGCTGAGCGAGGAGGCGGCAACAGCGACCATCGTCCGCGGATTTCTGGATGTGAAGATAAAGGGGCTGCCCGATGCGCTCCAGAGGCAGATCGATGCCACGATCGATGCCGCGGAGAAGGGCTTCTGAAGGAAGTCTGGTGACGATTCGCATGGCACGGACCCTGTCGGAGAAGGATTGGGGCATCCTGAAGAGACTTGCCCCGGAGTGCTCGGATACGATCTGCTCCGGCTCCGGGGCTGCATACCGCTCGATCCTGCCGCCGCTGGCGAACCACTATGCCAGCGATGCGAACGATTTTGAGGATCGCCTCGGGCGCCTGGACACCGAAGACCTCCGCTACCTCGCCGACCTGGTCCAGGATGGATCCGAGAGCCTCTCCTGCGTTCCCCCCGCGTATACGGAGATCTTCCTCGGGATCGTCGCGAAGCGCCTCTCCCGGGTTCTCGCCGAGCGGATTCTCGAGATCTACGAACAGTCCGGGGAGTGCTCCTGACCGTAATACCCCAGAAGAGGTGGACGATGACCCACGACATGACCGCCGAGGAGAAGGCGGAACTCATCAGCATCGGAAGCGCCGATATCGATGCTTCGCTCCTCGGAGAGGAGTTGAAGACGGCGGCGACTGCCGGGCCGGGAGCCGGGGGAGAATCCTTCTTCGTCCGATCCGGGGCCCGTCGGGTCCGCCTGTCCATCAACCCGAACTCACCGGTCAAGGTGATCCGGGATGGAGACGGAGTTGCCGTGGTCCGGGGCGGGCGCCTCATCACGCGGGGCATCCTGGAGCAGCCGCTCTGCCACTGCCCGAGGCAGGCCTACATCACCCTCTCCGAACGCTGCATCTACAACTGCCGCTTCTGCCCGGTCCCGAAGATCCAGGGGGAGATAAAAGATGTCCAGACGGTTCTGCGGATGGTGGAAGCTGCCAGCGCGACGGGAGAACTCGAGGCAATCTCCCTGACGAGCGGCGTCGCAGAGTCCCCCTACCTCGAGGCGGAACACACGGTGGAGGTGGTGAAGGCGCTCTCGCGGGAGTACGATCTTCCCATCGGAGTCTCGATCTACCCCACCTGGAGATCCAGCGAAGTACTCTTCGCCGCCGGGGCTGCGGAGATCAAGTACAATGTCGAGACTATGGATTACGCACTTTTCTCCCGGATCTGCCCGGGGCTGGACCTCCGCTTCATCCTCGAGGCCCTTGCGAAGGCGGTGCCCATCTTCGGAAGGGGCCGCGTCGCCTCGAACTTCATCATCGGTCTCGGGGAGGACGACGCCTGCGTCCGGGAGGGAGTTCTGACCCTCGCGGAGATGGGTGTGATACCGATCCTGCGGCCGATCTCGGCATCGCCCCTCCGGGCCGGCGAGATCGCCGTAGACCGCCCGAGCCCGGAGAGGCTTTTAAAACTCTCGCGGATGACAAAAGATGCCCTCGAGAGGTTCGGCCTGCGGGCGGATCGGGCGGAGACGATGTGCCTCCCCTGCAGCGGGTGCGACATCACGCCGCACCGCGATGTATGACCATGATAGCGGAGGTCATCCGTCTGCGCCGGCAATATCACGGGGGAGGCTGATATCGGTGCTCTGGTGCGTCTTCGATGCGTTCCGGGTGCGTGTAGATGTTCATCTTCCCCGCACGGACGAACCCGGTCACGCAGAGCCCTGTTCTCTCCGCCGTCTCGATCGCGAGGCTGGTCGTCGCCCCCCGCGACGCGATGATCGGGATGTTCGCCATCAGGCATTTGCGCACGATCTCGGACGAGATCCTCCCCGAGGTGAGGACGAAGGTGCGGGAGAGATCGACGCCCTCCCGCAGGGCATAGCCGATGACTTTGTCGCAGGCATTATGCCGTCCGATGTCCTGGGACATATGGACCAGGACTTCTTCGCCGGATAAGCCGACCGCGTGGACACCGCCGGTCATCCGGTGGAGCTCGGAATCGACCACCAGGAGCTGCTTCATCCTCTCCGATACCGTGGAAGCCGGTACGGCTAGCGTGGACGATACCGTCGGGAGTCTCCTGAAATCGAAGGGCGAGGAGGTACCGCCGCAGCCCGAGAGGACAGTCTTATTTGCCCCGACGACCTTGAAGAGGTTCTTCGTGAGCACACTCACGATGTTCTTCTCCACTTTCATGGATTCGATGTCATCCATCCCCTCGATGATCCGCTCTGTGTAGAGGAATCCCACAACGAACTCCTCGATCTCGTTCGGGCTCACCATGGCGGTCACGGCAGCGCGGCCGTTGACATTCACCGTTAAGGGAGTCTCCTCGACAATGGCATGCATACCGGAGATCCAGCGGCCGTTGTCCACTTTGCTGTACGGGAACTCGCGAAACATCCCTGGCACTTCCATCACCCTGACCGAGATCACACCTCATCCATGCTGCCGCTCCGGAATCCCCGGAGATCCAGCGTGACGTAGGCGAACCCCAGATCCTCAAAGGCCCGGACCACCGCGTCCCGCATACCGAAGAGCTTCTCTATCGCATCGGGAAGCACCTCGATCCGCGCCAGGGGGCCGTGCACCCGCACACGGACCTGCCCGAATCCGTGATCCCGGAGGAACTCTTCGGCAGCCTCGATCCGCTCCAGCTTCTCCACGGTAATCTCTTCTCCATAGGGGATCCGGGAGGCCAGGCACGCACTTGAGGGCATGTCCCAGAACGGAAGCTGCCTCTCCCGTGCGATTCGGCGGATATCCTCTTTCGATATACCGGCCTCGACGAACGGATGGCAGATCCCCTCCTCGTCGCAGGCGGCGATCCCCGGGCGGTACTCCCCGAGGTCGGCGATGTTAACACCGTCGGCAACCGCGGAGAGACCACGTTCCCGGGCACGCTCCTTCAGAAGCCTGGAGGAGAGCTTCTTGCAGATGTAGCAACGGTTCTCTGGATTCCTGCAGAACGCCTCGGACTCCAGGATCGGAAGAGGGATCACCTCGAGCTGAAGATTTAGCTCCTCGGCGGTCTTCCGGGCTTCCAGGATCGCACGCCGCGGGACCAGAGGCGCATCCAGGAGGGTGCAGCATGACCGCTCCCCGAGCACTTCGCGGGCGATGTCGGCGAGGAGGCTGCTGTCGACCCCCCCGGAGCAGGAGACGAGCAGGGATCCCTTATCTGCAATTAGATCCTTCAGATCCTTCTCTTTTCGATCAACGCTCATAGCGAATCCCCAATCCGCACAAGTCTGGTTCGACGCCATGCTCTCCAGTCCGAGCAGGAAAGCCCTGGACCCGCTTCGGTGGAGAGGACGGGGCCCTACACCCCGCAGGGCCCTTCACCGCCGTCCCCCTCCCGGAGCTGCTGGCAGATCCCACAGATGCGGTTTCCCAGGTCCTGCACTCTGCCGTCCTTGAGGTCCTGCGCCAGCTGGCGGATGGAGGTCTTCACCTCCTCCTCGAAAACGATGCGGTAGCCGCGCTTCTTCGAGAGATACTGCGAGACCGCAGAGGGGGCCATGTCCAGCATCCGTGCCGCCTCGAGCTGAGAGACGCCGCCTCGTACCAGTTCTTCGGCGATTGCCGCCCGAATAGCCGGAAGCACATCCCATACGATACTCTGGCAGGGGACTGTCATGGTATCACAACATTTAAGGGCTCACAATATTGAATATTGTGTGGAATTCACAATTGTGATTGGTCCCCCGAGTATAAAACACTTGCCGCAACGGGCGGGAGAGGCATGACCCTATCGGGAATCTTAACATGGAAG
>JAXDAH010000071.1:0-6193 GCA_034679905.1 Methanomicrobiales archaeon
GAGAAAAAAGTCATTTCCCGAATTGTTCCGGGAACTGCTGTACGATGCCATCGGAGAGGGTATCTGACAGAACCAGAATCTGGTCGTAGATCTCGTCGTAGGTTTCGATGTCAGCCGTATAATTTCCGCTTACCCGTGCAACGACTTCATCGTTCGTCATCGCCAGGTGCATATACAGTGCTTCCTGTACGCTGGATTCGTTAAGGTAGGGATTCGCATCTGCGAGGAACGCAGCGATATCATCTGCATTCTCACTCCACCGTGCTTCATCGGCCTCCTGCTGTGTCGTGTTTCCCGCCTTGACGTCCTCGATGATGTCAACGGCGATCAGAATGTGTTCCGTCAATAACACCGTAAGGTTGTCGCCAGCCGCCTCTCCATAGTAGGGTTTGATGGCATCGCCGATGTCCTCCTGGTTCTGGAGAAGCCGGGCTGCAGTGGCATTGGTATCGGGGGCATTCTCAAGGGAGGATAGGATATACATCCGCGTCCAGACAACATGCTCCGTCCACAACTTGTCCATGGTTGTCCGCAGCTCAAACTCTGCCTGCGTGTATACCGTTGCATTCTCGCTGGCATTGACTGTTCCATTCTGCTGGGAGTCTGCCGCAATGCTGGGTGTAACAGCCAACAGGGCCATACATAAACATGCAATTCCTATTAGAATGATTCTGCTCCTCATGTCACGCTCTCCCTGCCTGAAAGGGCATCCCCCCTGGTCGTTTTAGCTATTAATACATATCGAAAGAGGATATATACAGCCAGAAAAGCAATTGCTAACTCCAAGATGATTATTTGGATGGCGGAGACATCCCCTGATCTGCTGCAAATGTCCTTAGTAATGGCAGACGGATCCGAGTCCAATAACGATATTAAATACCCCTACATGGTAGATTAAATAAATTCCGGCTCTGTAGAAAAGCTCCCCGGCGTATTTTACACTTATCCCGCGGATGACCCATCGATGATCCGCATTCACCCCTCCCCGCAGCCCTGAAAGGGCTGCCCCCTCCCCTCACCGGGGGAGGGGAATAGTGCGATAGGCCCGTATCGGACTGTGAATGCCGAGTAGGATGCTCTCTATCGCACGAAGGAGTAGGAGGAGCGAGGTCCTTCCCCGGAGAACACCCGGGAGCCGTACACATGCTCTTGATGAGGATCTCGACAGAGCCAGAATTCCACATGTTCATATCTCCTGGTGGGGAAGAGCGTGTGCTGTTTTTATCTTGTGGGTATGGGCGGCTGGTATGGTGGAATGGTGAGCCCTGCCCTGGTTCCGGCAGGGCCTGTCTTCACTCTCAACCGTTACCATCCTGTTCTAAGAATGAACGCTCCTAGCGTTCGTAGCGGGGGAACAGCCACTCGCAGCCAGAGAAACTGCATCCGGGCGACAGAAACCTTTATGCCTTTTTTCGGTGTGGGCTGCCCATGCAGATCGAACCCTTCACCATTGCCGTTCCCGACCGTGTCCTGGAGGATCTCCGGGAGCGTCTGTACCGCACGCGCTGGCCGGACGAGGTGGCCGGCGCCGGATGGGATTACGGATCCAATCTCGCCTACATGCAGGAACTCATCCGGTACTGGCGGGACGGTTTCGACTGGAAGGCGCAGGAGACGAGGCTGAATGCGTTTCACCATCTCCGGGCGACCGTGGACGGATTCGGGATTCACTATATCCACGAGCGGGGGAAGGGAAGAGATCCCTTTCCCCTCATGCTCCTCCACGGATGGCCGGGCTCCTTCCTCCAGATGGAGAGGATCATTCCGATGCTTGCGGATCCGGCCCGCTACGGAGGGGACCCGTCGGACTCTTTCGACGTGGTGGTGCCTTCGCTCCCCGGGTATGGATTCTCCGATCGTCCGATGGAGAAGGGAATGAGCATCTCCCGGATAGCCGGGGTATTTACCCGTCTGGTTCAGGACGGGCTGGGATGGCAGCGGTTCGGTCTCCGGGGAAGCGACATGGGGGCTGGCGTGGCGATGGGGATGGCGCACCGCCTCCCCCGGAACGTGGCAGGACTGCACCTGTCCGGTGCCACCCCCCCGTTCTCTCCTCCGGCCGGACCCCTGACCGAAGCGGAGCAGGCGTACCTGGAGATGAGCCGGATCCTGGGGCAGGATGAGGGTGGCTACGCCGCGATCCAGGCCACCCGCCCTCAGACTCTCGCGTACGGCCTGAACGACTCCCCGGCCGGTCTTGCCGCCTGGATCGTGGAGAAGTTCCGGAAGTGGAGCGATAGTGGCGGGGAGGTGGAGAGACGATTCTCCAGGGACGAACTGCTGACCCATCTCACGGTCTACTGGGTAACGGAGACCATCCATTCCTCCATGCGTTTGTATTACGAGTCCACCCATCACCCGGACCCCGGACTGTTCCGTCACATCGATACTCCGACGGCCCAGGCCATGCCGCCCCGCGGGCTGGCGGTGTCGCCCCGTGAATGGGAGGAACGATTCTTCAATATCCGGCGCTGGACCCTGCTTCCCCGTGGCGGGCACTTTACCGAATGGGAGGAACCGCAGCTGATCGCAGAAGATATGCGGGAGTTCTTCCGTCCCCTCCGCGAATGACTCGCCAGGCCGAATCCTTTCGTGTAGGGGAGGCACTATCTCCCTACAACGCACTCCCGCGGTCTGCGTGCCGGTCGCAGTCTCCGGTGGATCATCGTCCGCGAGTCGATCCCCCTTCGATTCGCAGCTCTGCTGGAGACACGGACCTCCCACGGCTGAAGACCTGGCGCAACATTCATCCGTTATGGCTCTGTTCGTACTCGCATCGGGAAGCATACCCCGCACATCGAGGACGACCATGACGAAACCGCACTCTCCCCGTATCGCACAGGTGAACTATTACAGGGTATATACGGACGCCCGGGGCGATTCGCACGTCGATACCGTGACGATCGAACAGAGTCTCGTGCAGGCAGCGCCACCCGCCGCCCCGTTCTACGTCTCCGAGGACAGATCCGCGTCGAAGTACCGCTTCTATACATTTCCGCCCGGCTGGATCGGCGATCTGCACCCGGCTCCCACCCGGCAGTTCCTGGCCCTCATGTCGGGCGTGGTGGAGGTGGAGACGACGGACGGGACGGTCCGGCGGCTGGGGCCGGGGGATCTCGTCCTGCTGGAAGATACCGCGGGGAAGGGGCACGTGACGCGGACTATCGGCGAGGGCTACGCCATATTCCTCGTTGTCCCTGTCCCTGCGATCTGATGTTCCCCGGAGGAAGCCCCCCTTCCCCCTTTCTTCATGCAGTAGTGGCCGAGCCGACTGCTTCGATAGGACGGGATGATCCGATTCGGATCGCACCCTTCGAATGCATCGGCGTCGTATGCCGCGATTTGAGAGCCGGGTGCACCTGGAATCTATGTGAGGATTGTGAAATTCAGTACGGGGGATTCGGACGCGTCCCGGTGTGCCGTGCGATTTCACACCAGAAGGGATCTTCAGCATACCCCAGAGAACTGGCATCTGGAATATCCAGGGTTGTAATTGCATTGCGAGGAGAGTGCCGATACCATGGAGGATATCCCCTATTGTCAGGCAGACAGCCCGGGATACAGTATCGTTACGTTCAGGAGCGGCACTTTTTCACCATTTCGGGTTGGCCGGTCCGGACTATCGGAAAGATTATGGGTCCCTGACTCGCAATATCGGATAGGTGGCTTATGAACATTCTGATCGTCTTCAAGTCCTACCATCGCAAGAATACCGAGAAGGTCGCCAGGGCGATGGCCGAAGAGATGGGTGCGACGATGGTAAATGTGGAGGACGTCCGAATCGAGGATCTGGCCGATTACGACCTGATCGGGTTCGGATCGGGTATATACGGGGGCAAACCGCATAAGTCCCTCTTCAGTCTGGTCGAGAAGATGACCCCGACGACTAAAAAGGCGTTCATCTTCTCCACCTCGGGAGAACCGAAGGGAGAGTACCACCAGCTTCTGCGGGAGCACCTGCTCGCAAAAGGATTCCAGATCGTGGGCGAGTTCCAGTGCCCGGGCCAGGGCGGTTTCCTGGGATTCACGTTCTCCAACAGAGGGCATCCCGATGAGAAGGATCTGCAGGACGCACGGGCCTTTGCGAAGAGTCTCCTCGCCGCCTGAGTTCGCCGATGCGGAGAGGGAGGGCGGACGAGGAGAGTGGACGGTAACCGCCTGGGAAAATAATTTTTTTCAGCCCGATAGACGGGATGGAATATCGGGGCCGTTGACCACGCAGGTTGCCGGACAAAAAGATCTCCCTCCATTAAACTGGCGGAATCTTCAGAGGATGGGGCAGATTGCAGGGGTGCTCCGGGTTCCTGCCGGCAGCGCCGGCGATGTTCCGATACGGTGAAGGAGTGCTCGAACCCGGACGGGGAGAACGCGAAGATACGGGACTTTCCGACCCGGCCTGGCAATCGAAGCGGACGGAGTTCCTCGGCTGATCCCCTCCATGTATGAGAGCTCCCGAAAGATACAGAGGGCTGCATGAGCCCGCCCGGGCCCCGGTGGAGGTGGTATTCAGTCCAGCCAATCAGTCCCTTCGTGCCGTGGAAGCATCAAGCGGGGATCCCGACGAACCTTCCTGTTCTCCTGAATGACGGTTAAAATTCCCTATCGGTCATAAATAACTTCAATAGTTGCTTTTTATGTATGAGGGTTAACGAATGGAGGGAGGCAGGGGGATGAATACAGCAGGGCCGCGTTCTTCCAGCAGCACTCTGATGAAACATATATCAGATCACGGGCTGTTTTTAGCTTGTACACCAGAGTGGAGGAAGAAGACCGATCAGGAGACAGGGGGAGGAGCTCGAAATCGGTTCTTCGTACGATACAGGTAGATGGCGGCAACGAGAGCGAAAGAGGGGGTGAGGGCTTCGATGGAAACGCATGCCGTGGGAGGATTTGCCAGGGCGAGGTTCGAGGCGGTGCGGGAGGCATTCATGGAGAACTTCCAGCGCCGCGGGGAGCTGGGAGCGGCCTGCTGCATCTACCATCGCGGAGAGAAGGTCGTCGACCTCTGGGGCGGTATCCGCAACCGATCGACGGGCGAATCCTGGGAAGAGGGCACCATGGCCCTGGTCCACTCCTCGACAAAGGGCATGGCCGGACTCGCCATGGCGCTCGCACACTCACGGGGCCTGTACGACTACGACGAGTATGTCAGCACGTACTGGCCGGAGTTCGGCCAGCGCGGCAAGGATCGTATCACGGTCCGGCAGCTGCTTTCGCACCAGGGCGGGCTGTTCGCCCTGGACGAGCGGCTGGACAGGAGCCTCGTCGCGGATCCCGAGCGGCTGGCCGTCGTGCTCGCACGGCAGAGACCGGCTTTTGAGCCGGGAACGCGCCAGGCCTACCACGGCATCACCCTGGGGTTCTACGAGAGCGAACTGCTCCGCCGGGTCGATCCCGGGCACCGCACGCTGGGACGGTTCTTCCAGGAGGAGATCGCCGATCCGCTGGGGCTCGATTTCTACATCCGGCTCCCCACGGAGATCCCGAACACACGGCTGGCGACGCTCGAGCGATTCAGCATGGCAGAAGCGCTCTTCGCCTTGCCTCTCCCCCTCCTGCTATCCGCCATGAACCCGCGCTCGCGCTTCCGCCGCTGCCTGCAGGGGTCGGAGTTGCCGGCGGAGGATGAAGAGCACATCTACGCCCGGAACCTGGAGGTGCCGGCCGGGGGCGGGGTCGGGACGGCCCGGGCCATGGCTCAGGCCTACAGCGTCTTTGCGACCGGGGGAAGAGAGCTCGGATTGCACGAGGAGACGCTCCGGCAGCTGATGGCGCCTGCCGTTCCGCCGATCCGCGGGTTCCGCGATGCATGCCTGAAGGTGGAGGTGCGGTTCTCGCTCGGGTTCCTGAAGCCGGGCCCGAAGAATCCCTTTGCGCATCCGAGCGCCTTCGGGGCCCCGGGAACGGGGGGTTCCTTCGGATTTGCCGATCCCCCCCATGAAATTGGCTATGGCTATATCCCCAACCGCATGGGGGCGTATCTGGAGGACCCGAGAGAGGTCGCCCTGCGGGCAGCAATGTACCGCTCCATCGGGGTGGCAGATCCCTGCCATGGATAAGTCGAAACCCCCCGCCATTCCGGCGCAGTCCTTTCGCCCCGCTGGACAAAACGGGGCAAATGACAGGGGACGATTCCGGCGGTGGTCAACGACCTGCCCGCGGGTGTTCATGGTTCGGCGGCTTCATCAGGGTG
>JAXDAH010000072.1:0-14155 GCA_034679905.1 Methanomicrobiales archaeon
AGAGACAGGGTAGTGGGGGCGGCCGCTCTTCGGGGCCACCGCCCGACCCTCCCGCACGCAGGCGGCGGCGACCTCCAGCCCCCGCTGCATCGCCGCCGCGGCCTCGGGAAGGGGCATCCGATCGGCAAGGCGGGTGATCTCCGCCGGGTGCACCCCGAGCACGGGGTAGGCCACGACGCCCGTCTCCCGCACCTGTGCGGCCACCGAGAGGGTGTACTCGAACACCTCCCCGTACTCCGCGCCGCTCGCGGGCTCGACGCCGTAACTCCAGGAGGGTTTGGCTACCAGGAAGATGTGGGTGCCCCCCGCCCGGCGGAACTCCTTCGCCGCCTCGATCCCGCGACCGTTGCGGGGATCGATGTGGATGTGGTCGTCGGTGATGGGGATCTCAGGCTTCATCGCAGGACACCAGGTCCATGAGGGGGTACCCGTCCCGGTTCGCGAGAACGGCGCGGCAGACCGCCTGCCCCACCCGGGTCGTGAGTTCCACGCGGAACATCAGCCCGCGGAGTTCGGAGTAGCCGAAGACGTTGGGCTCCATCAGGCGTCGGTCCAGCTGCACCCGCACCGCCTCCACGCCGGGCTGCAGGGCAACGGCCTGCTCGATCGCGGTCTCCACCGTCCCGGCCGTGTCCCGGGAGATGGGAGTGCCCACCCACTGGTGGTAGAGGGCCCCGAGTTTGATGCCGGCCTCGAATGCCGCCCGTTCTCGATCGGTGATCATGGAGAAGAGTAAGGGATGCGATCAGATTTAGATGAGCTGGATGACACCGTGGCGGGGCTCGATCGCCTCGCCGTGGCGGATCAGGAGCTCGATCTGGGCCTCCACCTTCGCGCGGTCGAACCCCTGGGAGACGACGCTCTCGATCACCTGGTCGATCCGCGCCCGGTTCCCGCCCTCGCCGCTCAGGGTGCGGACCGCCTCCTTGATGGTGCGGATGATGTCCCGCTGCGTCTTCGGGACGCCGGTGACCAGCTTGTCGATGTCGAAGCTGTTCGTCTCGGCGTCGTAGGCGACCATGCGCAGGCAGGTGTCCACGATCCGAATCACCCGCTCGGCATCCTCGCGCTCGATCGTCTTCGAGAGACGGATGCGGGCGCTCGCCTCGGCGAGGCGCACGAGCGCCTCCAGCTGCCGGGCGGTCACCGGCACCGGCTTGTTGCTGTCGGCGAGCCCGCGGAGCCGCATGTAGTACTCCACCAGCGTCTCCTTCGCCTCCGCGGTGAGCAGGGGGAAGCAGGTCCGCTTGGCGTAGGCGATGTACTTCCGCAGCCGGGTCGGCTCGATGTCGGGCGTGACCGGCGCCCGTTCGCGTTCGATGTACTCCTCGTCCACGCCGGGAATGGGGGAATGGGCGTGCTGGACCATCAGTTCGCCCAGGCGGTGAGCTTTTAAGATGTGCTCGGCGATCGCCTCGTCCCGTTTCTTCTCCGGCTGATCCTGCATCACGAAGATCAGGTCGAACCGCGAGAGCAGGGCGGGAGGCATGTTGATCTGCTCGGCGATCGGCACGAACTGGTCGAACCGCCCGAGCTTGGGGTTCGCGGCACCCAGGAGAGCGCATCGGGACTTCAGGGTCGCGGTGATCCCGGCCTTCGCCACACTGATTGATTGCTGTTCCATCGCCTCGTGGAGGGCGGAGCGGTCCTCGCTGCGCATCTTGTCCATCTCGTCGACGGCGGCGATGCCCATGTCGGCGAGCACCAGGGCGCCGGCCTCCAGCGTCCAGCGTCCGTCGCCGAACTCGTCTTTGACCGCCGTCGCCGTGAGCCCGGCGGAGGTCGAGGACTTCCCGCTGGTGTAGATCCCGCGGGGGGAGATCTTCACCACGTAGCGGAGCAGCTGGCTCTTGGCGATGCCCGGGTCCCCTACGAGAAGCATGTGGATGTCCCCGCGGAGCCGACTCCCGTCGGGCATCTCCTTCGGGATCCCGCCGAAGAGCTGGAGCGCGATCGCCTCTTTCACGTCGTCGCTTCCGTAGATGGTGGGGGCGATCGAGCGCGTGATCTTCCGCACGAGGGCCGGCTCCCGGCTGAGCGCCAGCAGATCCTCCTCGTCCTTCTCGCTGATCTCCACCTCCTCGAACTCTTTTTCCGCCACCTCGATCGAGTTGCACTCCAGGTAGATGTCAAAGAGCGTGCTCTTGTTCATGCCGATGACCCGCTGCATGGAACGGAGGATGCCGTTCACGATCACGCGGTCGCCCGGCGAGGCGATACCGGACAGGTCGTCCGTGACGTCCACGTCGAGCGTCTGGGGCTGCTCGCCGCCCCGCAGCCCCTCGGGGGACTCCTGGATGCGCAGCTTCTGGGCGTCGACGAAGCGGGAGCGGGAGGGCATCAGCTCCAGCTTCACCCTCTTCTCGCAGTTCGGGCAGGTATCGGGCTCCTGGAACCGCCCGTACTTCTGCGGCACCATGTGGGTCCGTCCGCAGGAAGGGCAGCGGAAGACCGCCTCCACGATCCGCGGGCGCACCTCGGTCGTCTTCCGGAGAATGCCCTCCACCGAGAGGTAGGTGTTCATCTGGTCGGCGCGGATGTCCCGCACCCCCGTCCGCCGCGGGAGGTTCAGGAACCGCACGTTCACACAGGCCTTATCCTCCTCCCGCTTGACGGTGCCCAGGTTCTGGAGCGCGTCGCGGATCGTCTCGAGAGTCGATCCCGGGCTGTCCAGCACGCTCTGCTGCAGCCTCAGGTCCAGGATCTTCCGAAAATCGATATAGAGCGAGCGCCGCTTCGGGAACTCCCGCTCCAGCTCTCCGAGCTCCCGTTTGTAATTCCTCTTCAGGAACCGCTCCCACTGCCCGGTGACGTTCGTTACCGTCGACTGGGGCTGCTCCACGCCGCTCACTTCCTCTCTCTCGCGGAGAGCACCATCCGGGCGATCAGCGCCTCCATCTGGATATCGCTGTTCGCTCCCTCCGAGAGCCGGAACTCTGTCTCCGCCAGGTGATCGATCAGCTCCAGCTTGAGCCCGCCGTCCATCTCTCTCCGCACCAGGGCGCGGTAGATCTGGCCGATCAGCTCCAGCGGGGCGATCCCGCGGTCGTTTAAGAGGCTGCGCAGCGCCCGCTCCGCCTCGTCGAACGCTGCCCGTCCGCTCACCAGCTCCAGGAGTTCGTCGATCTCTTCGGGGCGTGCCGTCGCGGTGATCGCGTACACCCGCTCCTCCTCGATCCGGCTCCCCAGGATCGCCGCCCCCTGCAGGGCGTTGATCGCCTTGCGCATATCCCCCTGGGCGATGTAGACGATCGCGTCCATCGCCGCGTCCGTGACCGTGAGCCCCTCGATCGCAGCGATCCGCCGCACCTCCTCCTTCACCGCCTCCCGCGTGAGCGGGCGGAAGCGGTAGATGGCGCAGCGGCTCTGGATGGGATCGATGATCTTGGAGGAGTAGTTGCAGGAGAGGATGAAGCGGCAGGTGGCGGCGTAGTTCTCCATGGTGCGGCGCAGCGCCGCCTGCGCATCGGATGTCAGGGCGTCGGCCTCGTCCAGAAACAGGATCTTGAACGTCGACCCGCCAAAGGGCGCCGTGCGGGCGAACTGCTTGATCTGGTTCCGCACAACGTCGATCCCCCGCTCGTCCGAGGCGTTCAGCTCGCGGAAGTTCGTGTGCCAGTTCTCCCCGAAGAAGTCCCGGGCAAGGGCGATCGCCGCGGTGGTCTTGCCCACCCCCGCGCTCCCCGTGAAGAGCAGGTGCGGCATGCTCCCGTTCCGCACGTAGGACTTCAGGCGCTCCACAATCTCCTCCTGGCCCACGATATCCGAGAGGGTCGTCGGGCGGTACTTCTCGATCCATATGGTGTGGGCGAGCGGCTCATCTGTCACGGTGCTATTCTCCTGCGTCTGCTGCTTATATATTGGGATGGCGAAGGTATTACACTTTAGGATGCGGCACGAAGTTTAAAAGCCGGTTCCGTCAGGCGGCGCACCCGCCGTCCTCCATGTGCCGCCCGCGGGATGGTTTTATGGGGCCCGGCGACCAATAGTTAAGGAGAATTCGAATAGAGCGTACGGGAGTTTCCGCGGGGCAGAACGATGATGGATGCAGCGAGGAGGGTGTTTGCGGCAGAGTTCAACCGCTCGACCCTCCGGCTGGAGTCCGATCCGCCGCTCGTCGTGACGCCCGGCGGGCTCGCCTGCCGCCGCCTCTACATCGTCGGCGCCCTCGTGGAGGTGCAGGGCCGGCGGGGCGGCGTCATGCACGCCCGCATCGCGGACCCGAGCGGCGGGTTCAGCCTGGAGGCGGGCTGGCAGCAGCCGGAGGTCGAGGCGGTGCTGGAGACCCTCCCGATCCCCGGGTTCGTCGCCGTCACTGCCACCGCCCACCTCTTCCAGAAGGGATCGCGATGTCGCGTGCGGGTTCGGCCCGAGACGATCTGGGCGTCGGATCGGGCGGCGCGGGACGCCTGGGTGCTGCGGACGGCGGAGATCACCCTCGAGCGGCTCGAACGTCTCCTCGCCGCCACCCGCGGCGGCGGACCGGCAGAGCCCGAGTTGCGGGCGGCCATCGACCACTACGGGACCTCGGAGGCGCAGCTGCGGGAGCTCGGCGAGATGGTGGAGAGTGCGCTGCTGAGCGTCCGGGAGGAGGAGCCGACACCCGAAAAGCCTCCCGATGCCCGCGAGGTCCTGCTCGACCTCCTGGCGGACTGCACCGGGCCGACACCGATCGAGCTCCTGATCGCCCGGGCCGGGGAGAGAGGCTGCCCGCCCGGCGAGGCGAACGCCGCTCTCGAAGCGCTCCTCGAGGAGGGGGAGTGCTACATGCCGAGACGGGGCCTGATCCGGCTCGCATAGACGCTATGCATCTGACATTCATCGACACCGGCCCGGCACTCCTGGTGGAGAACAGAGAGAGGGTGCTCGTCGTCGCGGACCTGCACTACGGCATCGAGTCGGACTTCGCGCGGCGCGGCGTGCACATCCCCAGCCAGAGCGGTGGGAGGACGGAGCGCGTGATCGCCTGCATCGAGCAGGCGGACCCGGATCTCCTGATCCTCCTCGGGGACGTCAAGCACAGCATCCCGATGACCACGCGGCAGGAGTATCGCGAGCTCCCCGAGGCGCTCGAGGCGTTTCGGGAGCGGGTTCCGATCCGGGTGACGCCGGGCAACCACGACGGCGGCCTGGAGCGGTTCCTGGAGGGAGACGAGCTGCTGCCGGCGAAGGGCGCCCTCGTGGACGGCGTCGGCTACCTCCACGGCCATACCATCCCGGATCCGGCGCTCGCCGGCGAGCGCCTGATCATCGGGCACCTCCACCCGACCGTCTCCCTCCAGGACGAGGTGGGATGCGCCCTGCGGGCGCAGGCCTACCTCTCCACCACGCTGGATGCGGCGTGCCTGGGGCTCCCCGGCAACAGGGGCGAGACCCGCCTCCTGGTCATGCCCTCCATCAACGAGTTCGCGGGTTTCGATGTGCAGCGGTTAAAAAAGACATCCCTCGGGCCGATGGCCCGGTGCATGCGGATGGAAGAAGCAGAGGTGTATCTAACCGATGGGACCTACCTTGGCCCGCTCCGTACCCTCCAGTCAGGCAGCGATCCTGAACCCCCTGGATGAACGGGTGCGGTCGGCGATCGAGAAGCGGGGCTTCACCGATCTCTCGGAAGCCCAGGAGGAGGCGATACCGCGCCTCCTCGAGCGGAAGCACCTGATCCTGATCGCGCCCACCGGCACCGGCAAGACCGAGAGCGCCATGATCCCGGTCTTCGATGCCCTCCTCCGCACCCCGGGGGCGGGGTTCAAGGCGCTCTACATCACCCCGCTCCGTTCGCTAAACCGCGACATCCTGGACCGCCTCACCTGGTGGTGCCGCGAGCTCGGGCTCACCGTCGGCGTGCGCCATGGCGACACCCCCGAGGCGGAGCGGCGGCGCCAGTCCCTGAACCCGCCCGACCTCCTGATCACGACGCCCGAAACCCTGCAGGCGCTCTTCATGGGCAGGAAACTGCGGGGACACCTGCGAAACGTCCGCTACGTCGTCATCGACGAGATCCACGAGCTCGCCGGATCCAAGCGGGGAGCCCAGCTCTCGGTCGCCCTGGAGAGGCTCGCCGTCTACGCCGGAGAGTTCCAGCGGATCGGCCTCTCCGCCACCGTGGGGAACCCCGAGGAGATCGGGCGCTTCCTCTGCGGGGACCGCCCGTTCGATCTCGTCCAGATCCCGGTCGCGCCCTACCTGGAGATCGGCGTGCGCTACGGCGGGGAAGAGTTCCTGCAGCAGTCCAGGGCGGTGGCGAAGTGTCTGGACGAGAACCGTTCCACGCTCGTCTTCGTGAACACCCGGGTCACCGCCGAAGCCCTGGGCCACCAGCTCTTCGAGCGCGGGGACGTGGAGGTGCACCACGGCTCCCTCTCCAAGGAGGTGCGGATCGAGGCCGAGGACCGCTTCAAGCGGGGCGAGGTCTCCGCCCTCGTCGCGACCTCCTCGATGGAGCTCGGGATCGACATCGGGCACGTGGAGCACGTGCTCCAGTTCGGGTCCCCCCGCGAGGTGGCGCGGCTGGTGCAGCGTGTCGGGCGTGCCGGCCACCGCCTGCACCTGGTCTCCCGCGGCACTATCCTGGGCACCGGGTTCGACGACCTCCTCGAGTCCGCGGTGATCGCCCGCATGGCCAAAGAAGGCGCTTACGAGCCCGTCATCCCCCACTACCAGGCCGCCGACGTCCTGGCGAACCAGGTCGCTGCGATGGCCGTCGAGTACGGGGAGATCCCGAAGGCGAAGGTACTCTCGATCGTCGAGCGCTCCTGCTGCTTCGAAGATGCGAAGGAGCTGCTGGAAGCCGTCTGCGCGCAGATGGCTCTCCACCGCCTGATCCGCATCGAGGGGGACCGGATCGTCCGCACCGCCCGCGCGCGGCGCTACCTGGCGCTGAACCTGTCCATGATCCACGACGAGCGGAAGATGTCGGTCTTCGATATCGTCTCCCGCCGCTCGGTCGGGACGCTGGACGAGTCCTTCGTCGTCGGCTGGATCCACAGCGGCGCCGTCTTCATCACCAAGGGCCAGCCCTGGCGGGTGCTGGACATCGAGCAGGATCGGATCATGGTGGAGCCGGCGAAGAGGGTGCAGGGGGAGCTCCCCTCCTGGGAGGGCGAGCAGATTCCGGTGCCCTATACCGTGGCGCAGGAGGTCGGGCGCGCCCGCCGCGAGCGCGACTTGACGAAGTACGCGCTGGACGGACGCTCGAAGGAGTTCATATCGGGATTCCTGCAGCGGATGGACTCCGCCGGCTCTCCCGTCCCCACCGACCGCCGCATCACCGTCGAGAGCGCCCCCGAGGGCGTGGTCTGCAACATCTGCGCCGGCCACAAGGCGAACGAGGCGCTGGCGAGGGCGCTCTCCATCCTCCTCTCCGCCCGCTATGGCACCACCGTCGGGATCGAGGTGGGGGCCTACCGCTTCATGCTCCGCCTCCCCTCGACCGTGGGCACGGCGGAGGTGCGGGACCTCCTGCTGGAGCTCGAGCCCGCCCACGTCGGGGGCATTCTGCGGCTGGCCCTGAAACGGACCGCTCTCTTCAAGTGGAAGCTGGTACAGGTAGCCAAGAAGTTCGGGGCGATCGACGTGGACGCCGACTACGAACGGATCAGCATCCAGCGGCTGATCGACCTCTTCGACAACACCGTCATCCAGGCGGAGGCCTACCGGGAGCTCCTCTCCCAGTACATGGACGTCGCCGGGGCCGAGGCGGTTCTTACCGCCATCCGCACGGGGGAGGTGCGGGTCCAGACCGCCCGCCTCTCGGCGCTCGGGAGCGAGGGGCTCTTCTCCTCAAAGGACATGATCCCCCCGCCGGAAGCGGACCAGGCGGTGATCGCCGTCCTGAAGCGGCGGCTGGAGCAGGACCACGTCATCCTCTTCTGCATGCACTGCCGACGCTGGAAGAGCCGCACCGTCGTCGCCAACGTGCCGGAGCGCCCGCAGTGCCCCATCTGCGGCGCCCGCCTGATCGCCGCCCTGAAGCCCTGGGAGGACGCGCAGATCGCGATAGCGGGAAAAAAGAAGAAGACCGAGGAGGAGCGCGCCATCGAGCTCCGCCTGCTGCGCAACGCCAACATCGTGCTCTCCAGCGGCAGAAAGGCGGTCGTCGCCCTCGCGGCGCGGGGAGTGGGGCCGGAGATCGCGTCCCGCATCCTCGCCACCTGGACGGAGGGCGACGCGTTCTATCGCGAGATCCTGAAGGCGGAGAGAAACTTCGTGCGGACCCACCGCTTCTGGTAGATCACATGATGTTGGCGAGCTTCTTCTCCAGGAAGTCGAGCCCCCGCTTGATGTCGTCCAGGTTCTTCCCGCCGGTCAGGATGATCTTGCCCGAGGAGAAGAGGAGCGCCACGATCTTGGGATCGGCGATGCGGTAGACGAGACCGGGGAACTGCTCGGGTTCGTACTCGATATTCTCGAGGTTGAGCGTAATCACGACCTTGTTCAGGTTGATGTACTTCCCGATGTCGTAGGAGCAGACGATGTTCGTGATCGCCACCTGCGGCTCGTCGTAGGTCGCCACCCCGGCCTCGCGGAGCGAGCGGATGATGAGGGATAGCCCCCTGTCCAGGTCCGCCTTGTCCCGGATGCCGGTCAGGACGACTTTGCCCGAGGAGAAGATCAGGGAAGCGATCTTGGGGTTGTCGATGCGGTAGACCGCGCCGGGAAACCGTTTCGTGTTCAGCTCGCAGCTCCGAATCTTGCTGGATACTTCCAGGAGATCGATGGAGTCAGCGATGACTCCGGATGCCACGATATTCTCGATCTTCAGTGTCTCGTACTTTTCGCCTTCCATTGATCATGTGTATCGCCTTTTAAACCATAACAGTATCGGGCTACCTGCCAGAACCGAATTGATACATCCATTGCGCGTGTAGCCGGCCCATTCATCGAAAAATATCGTGCAGAATGGCAAATCAACGACAATCAAGGCCGGGTGTGTCTCCAAAGAGTAATAACCCCGAATGAGGCTAGTCGTGAAATAGAAGACATCCACGCAGGATGGAGAGGGGCGGCGTGAAGGCCTAGGGGGGTACCGGTACGTCAAAGCGGCATCCAGTATCCACGACGAGCGGGGCACCGCCGCTTAAAAAAGACACCATTAAACGTATAAAAATAAAATTGTTTGAACGGTTTTATGTCGGAATCAGAGCACAATATGCAGGACTACGAGGAGGTATACAGGAACTTCTCCATCGACGTCCCTCCCTACTTCAACTTCGGGTTCGACATCATCGACATGTGGGCGGCAAAGGATCGGAACAAGCTCGCGATGATCTGGGTGAACCAGAAGGGCGAGGAGAAGAAGTACACCTTCTGGGACCTGAAGACCGAGTCCAACCGCGCAGCGAACATCCTCCTGAAGTATGGCATCCACAAGGGCGACCGGGTGCTGATCATGCTTCCGCGGGTGCCGGAGTGGTGGATCCTGACCCTCGCGCTGATCAAACTCGGGGCGGTCTACAGCCCTGCGCCCACCATGCTCACCCCCAAGGATATCCGGTACCGTGTGAACACGGCGGACTTCAAGATGGTCATCACCGACAAGGAGAACGCGGACAAGATCGAGCAGATATGCGCGGAGAGCCCGTCGCTGCAGTTCAGGATGATCGTGGACGGGGAGCTCCCGAACTGGATCAGCTATCCCCAGGAGCTCCGCTATCCGGCGCCGGTCTCCTACAAGCTGGTCAATCTCCCCGGCATGCGCCGCACCAAGTCGACCGACCCCCTGGTGATCTTCTTCACGTCGGGGACAACAGGCGAACCCAAGATGGTGGTGCACGACCAGTCCTATCCGCTCGGGCACATCACGACGGCGCGGTTCTGGCACGACCTGAAGAGCACCGACCTCCACTTCACCCTCTCGGATACGGGATGGGCCAAGAGCGCCTGGGGCAAGATCTTCGGCCAGTGGATCGAGGGCGCGGCGATCTTCGTGTACGACATCCGCGGCAAGTTCAAGCCGACGGAGATCCTGCCGCTCCTGGAGAAGTATGCGATCACCACCTTCTGCTGTCCGCCCACGATCTACCGCATGCTCATCCTCGCAGACCTCTCGCGGTTCGACTTCTCCGAGCTCCGCCACTGCACGAGTGCCGGGGAGCCCCTGAACCCGGAGGTGATCCGTGCCTGGAAGGAGGGGACGGGCATCACCATCTTCGAGGGCTACGGCCAGACCGAGACCACCCTCTGCGTGGGGACGTTCCCCTGCATGGAGTGCAAACCGGGCTCCATGGGCAGACCGGCGCCCGGCTGGATCGTGGAACTGCACGACGACGACGGCAATCCCGTCGGGCTGAAGCAGGAAGGAAGAATGGCCATCAGGCTGGATCCCCGTCCGGTCGGGCTCTTCCGGGAGTACATGGGCAGCCCCGAGGAGAACAAGTACTCTTTCGTGAACGGCTGGTACTATACCGGGGATCGGGCGTACCGGGACGAGGACGGTTACTACTGGTTCGTCGGCCGGGACGACGACGTGATCAAGGCCTCGGGATACCGCATCGGCCCCTTCGAGGTGGAGAGCGCGCTCCTGGAGCACCCCGCTGTCGCCGAGGCGGCGGTCGTCGGATCGCCGGACGTGATCCGCGGGCTGATCGTGAAAGCGTTCATCGTCTTAAAACCGAACTACAAACCCTCGGACTCCCTTGTAAAAGAACTGCAGAAGCATGTGAAGCAGGTAACGGCGCCCTACAAGTACCCGCGGGCGATCGAGTTCGTGGACTCGCTCCCGAAGACCATCTCGGGCAAGATCCGCCGCAACGATCTGCGCGAGCGCGAGCTGCAGAAGTTCTCGGACAGCAACAACGGAACTGCTACAGGTCCGGCAGGCGGCTGAAGCAGCGATTAACCTTCCGGGGATCTCCCGATTTTTTATATCCTGTCCCACGGTATCACACAGAGTTCCCGCGGGAGTGCTGTGCAGACAGGGATCCGCGATTGGTCAGGAGGCAATACAAGAGTGTCGGGTGACACTCTTGACCGAATCCAGCAGCGTTACAGCAGCCCAGGCACGATCACGATAAAGAGGACGCAGACAAAGATCGTCAGGCCAATAAACCGTGTCAGAGGCTTTCTATCCAGCAACCTACGCCTGCCGCTCTCCTGTATCGGATCCCTGCTGCAGCTACTCGTCTTTCTCACTTCTATCCCCCCAAACCTTGAATGCCGCTGATTGATAGCGGCATACTGCATTCTGCAACCCGTCTAATAATACTATGCAAGGCAAGTCTGATAGGCAAAGCAATGGCGGATTGTTTGGTTTGCCACAGGGTCGCAGGACGTGTGTATCCCACGGCTGGATACGCACCTTTATGTGTTCGGCCGGGAAATGATATGGATGCGCGATGGGTGCCATGCCCGGCACAGGCAGCGGCATCCGTGACTTCTTCCGAGAATCGCGCTCGATTACTGGGGCGGAGGTTGCCGAGCCAGGTCAAAGGCGCAGGATTCAGGGTCCTGTCTCGCAGGAGTTCAGGGGTTCAAATCCCTTCCTCCGCATTCGATTAAACCAATTCTGGAATCCAATACCGCGAATCGTCACGACTGCCCGTGCATTCAACGATACCGTGTATGGTTTTGGTACTCATTTTACACCCATTCAGAGTGCTGTCATCGTCGAAAGGCATGTGCTCGCGAAGCTGGCGGACGGGGATACGAAAAAAGGAGACGGTACTGCCGCTCACTTCAGTGCGGCGATACCCTGGTAGTTGATCGCATTTACGAATGCGTCGAGGTCGGCCTTTTCGCCGTCATCGACGGTGACCACGACCATGAAGCGCTCGTTGATGCCGACCCATTTTCCATAGGTCGAATCGTCTTTAGAATAGGACTCCCACGCAGGAAACCCTGCGACCGTGTCCCTCTTCCAGTAGCCATCGGTCGAGGAGATCTCGGTATATCCCTGCCACATCTCCCAGCCCCCGACGCTGTAATACGCAGAATCGTAGATCACGATATCCGCACGCTTGTCGCCGCTCGCATACGACCGCACCGCAAAGGTGTAGGTGCCGTCCTGATACGTCATCGTCATACCTTCCGGATCGTCGGCAGTCCAGCCTGCAGGCGCGTTCGGGAGCAGGGGCAACAGGAGATTGAAGTCGATCGCCTTGACGCTCCCGGCAGCCGGTCGCGTCGTTGATGCCGCTGGTGCTGTGGTCTGTTGTCCAGCCGCGGTAGGTTGGGCTGAGCTGCCTGAAGAGTCCCCCGAGCTCGACGAGCATCCAGCCACGATACAAGCACATGCCAGCAGAATGATCAAGACAATCCACTGATACGGAAAACGAGTTCTGAAAACCATTAAGAACACACCTCAGTATGTTTTACCATAGCTGCTCGACGCCGGCATATATACGGTTGGCGAAATGAACTTCGGAGGGTAGCCCGCCCGCATATACGTGAATACGGCCTGCAGGGGCTCCCTATGGGAACGAACGGCATCGAACTCTGTGGACGCCGAGATACGGGATAGAGCAGCGGATAGGCGGGAGGAGGGACTGCCGCTTACCGTCTTCCCGGAGCAAAATTATTAGTGCGCAGCCCGCCTCTATACCCCTAAACGTATCTCGTTAAAAACGAGGACGGAGGGGAAAGAAGATGGGTCTCTTGAACCGGATGAGTACCGTCATCAAGGCAAAAATGAGCAAACTGATCGGTGAGGTGGAGGATCCGCGGGAAACTCTCGATTATTCCTACGAGAAGCAACTTGAGCTTCTCCAGAATGTGCGGCGGGGTATCGCGGACGTCGTGACCTCGAAAAAACGGCTGCAGTTACAGAAGGCGAAGCTGCTTCAGACCATTGAAAAACTTGAGGGCGAGGCACGCGATGCAGTCCAGGCCGACCGGGAGGATCTGGCGCGACTCGCGCTCGAACGAAAAGCTGCACTGGCATCCCAGATTGCAACTCTCGACCAGGAGATTGCGACAGTCGAACAGGAGCAGGAGAAGCTCGTCGCCGCCGAGAAACGACTCTCCACGAAGATCGAAGTTTTCAGGACGAGAAAAGAGACGATCAAAGCGGAGTACTCCGCGGCAGAAGCCCAGGTCAAGATCAGCGAATCGGTCTCGGGCATCAGCGAGGAGATGGCCGATGTCGGCATGTCTATCGAGCGGGCCGAGAACAAGACTGCCGATATGAAAGCACGGGCCGCTGCCCTCGACGAGCTGATCGAGCTGGGGACGCTGGAGGATGTTACCGGGCGAGAAGACGAGATCGAGCGCGAGCTGGCCAAGATCAGCCAGAAAAGCAGCGTTGAATCGGAATTATCCAGGATCAAGGAGGAGGTGGGCAGATGATCATCCGCATCATGGGCAAAGGGCAGTATCGCGTGAAGAGCGATCTCTTCGACGATCTGGACGCACTCGACAACCAGATCGTCGACTACGTCCAGCAGGGGAATGACGAGGCGTATAAAAGGACTCTTGCGGAACTCATCGGGATGATCATTCGCAGCGGAACAGAGCTCGACAACCGGGATCTGGTGGCATCCGATGTCATCGTGCCTCCTTCGGACATGACCCTTGTCGAAGCACGGGACGTGTTCAAGGGCAGCGGTCTCTTCAAGGACTGATCCCCAGCGGGTCGGTGGCCGGGTATCAGAACGGTATACCCCAGAGGGGATACCACTGCTCCACATCCCTTTCCATCGGGAGTTCCCGTTCCAGCAGGGAACGCAGCCTGAACTCGAACGCGTTGTCACGGGTCTTGGCCGATTCCGGAATGAAAGGATAATATCGCCCCTGCTTGAAGCTGTAGATCCAGTAGACCGGCTTCGCGTTCTCGAACCGAAAGATCGCGCAGAGGAGATACTCTCCGAAGCCCCGCTCGATCAAGGTCTGGCTGACCAGATGAATCCCCGCGGCGAGGTCTTCGAAATCAGGGTCCTCGAAGATCACCCAGGTAAAACGGTAGGCATCGGTTTCGAGCCGATAGGCACTCCCGCTCTCCTTCCTGCTGAACTGTAGCAGCTCTTCGATCTCCTTCTTCGCGGCTTCGTACCGGGAGGATTCGATAGGTCTGAAACAGAGCCCGGCAGTGCGGGCGGGTTTGAGGTTTGCGGCTGTCTGCAGGGTGATACTCGCGGTCGTGATCGCGAACAGGCTGTCAAGGTTCGCTCGAGGCAGATCAGTGGTCCCAAGCAGCGCCTTGAGGGCGTCCCGTAATCCCATT
>JAXDAH010000073.1:0-2784 GCA_034679905.1 Methanomicrobiales archaeon
AGAAGCTCTCGTAGCCGATCTCGCCGTTTCCGGCGATCTCCGGGAGGTAGGGGAACCATTGCTCCGTGTAGGCGATAATGACGAATGCGTTCCGGAGGGTATTGAGGATGTAGATGGTCGGGAAGACCAGCAGGAATGCAAGCACCTTCTGGCGGAGCGTGGTTCGAACGGCCCCGACGACGCCGAGCATGATCGCGATGCTCTGGATGCCGGTGCAGGCCAGTATCATCTCGATCCGCAGGCCGTTGCGGGTCACCATGTTCCAGGCCGGGTTCTGGGCCGTATACTGGAGCAGATCCAGGGTCCAGAGGGTCTGGGCGACGAGTGTCGTTATCATCCACTGGCGGAGCGGCTCGATGTACTCGAAGGGGGCGTAGATCAGGAATGCAACGGCCGCGGCGGTGGTCAGCTGGAGAACTGCCGCGTTGCCGTCGCGGATCCGCCGAACAGTGACATAGAGAAAGGGGAGGGAGAGCAGGGCAATGATGGGATAGAGGAAGTTGTTCTCGACGGCGATAAGGTGCGGGATCTGCGAGTAGAGGAAGGCGACCATGGCAACCCATCCGGCGATGGCCAGATGGCGCCTGTAGGGTGAGGGGACGAGAAACGCCAGGAATGCAGCGCAGGATACCAGCAGCAGGACAAAGGACAGAAGTTCCAGAGGATCGTCCATCCCGTTATAGTGGGCTCTCCGGAGGAAAAAGAATTTTGGGCTGCGCCTCTGTCGCAGCCGTGGTGCTGGAGAATCCCGCATCGATCCTGTTTCGGGGGGAAACGATGGCCCCGCTCGGCGGTGCGGGACCGCGGCGATCGGCTCGGGGCAAGGATTATGCAGCCATAGCAACAATTGAATGATGATGTTCTGCCCCCATTGCAAAAGCATGATGATCTCCAGCGGCGGCCAGCTGAAGTGCCGGAGATGCGGTCACATCCGTGAGTTCAGCGGAGACAACAAGGTAAAGATCGAGTCTGCGGCAGAGGAGAGGGAGATCACCATCATCGAGGATAAGAAGATGGCCACGCTCCCGACGATCAGCATCCGCTGCCCCAAGTGCGGCCATAATACCGCCTACTGGTGGCTACGCCAGCTTCGGGCCGCCGATGAGAGCGAAGTGCGGTTCTTCCGCTGCGAGAAGTGCGAGCACACCTGGCGGCAGTACGACTGACCCGCAATCGTACATCCGTCGCCTGCGTGCCAACTCGTTTTATTCTCGCGCAGCCTGCAGGCAGCCATGAACGCACGCGTGCGCTGCGCGATATTCTGCACGGTTCAGCTCCGCCCATTCTTCCCGATGCACGGGGGAAGCGATGGCGGCCGGTCCTGAGCCGGGGGTTCGCGGATGTTGCAGCTTCGAAGGTGAGGATGACAGCGTATCGAGCCGCTCATGCGATGGCGGTCCGTGCGCTGTCCGACTCCGGCTGGGTAGTATCGTGCGGGCCACTGCACAGGACGGTCTCGGGCGTTCCGACTCTATAGCGGTTCGCAGGATCCTTGTTGCGGATGTAGGGGAGTGCGTTGTCAGCGAGCGTGCGACGGCTGAAGCGTGAAGTGGAACGCAGTACCTTCCCCGACCCTGG
Organism: Methanomicrobiales archaeon; assembly: GCA_034679905.1. Classification (GTDB taxonomy): domain Archaea; phylum Halobacteriota; class Methanomicrobia; order Methanomicrobiales; family JACTUA01; genus JASEFH01. Next base: position 1,579 of record JAXDAH010000073.1, read on the forward strand.
ACTCCACCCAGATGCGCCCGCCATGCCGCTCCACGATCCGTCTGACGATGGCGAGCCCGATGCCGGTCCCCTCGTACTGCTCCCGCCCGTGCAGGCGCTGGAAAATGACGAAGATCCGCTCGAAGTACTGGGGCTCGATCCCGATCCCGTTGTCGGCGACCGAGAACCGCACCATGCCTCCGGTCCTCTCCGCCGCGACATGGATTCGCGGCGCCACACCCTCCCGCCGGAACTTGATGCCATTCCCGATCAGATTCTGGAAGACCTGCTGGAGCTGGGTCGGGTTCCCCAGCACCGCCAGGAGGGGGTCGTGCGTGACGGTTCCACCCTGTTCCTCCAGGGCGAACCGCAGATTCTCCAGAGTTGCGGCAAGAACCGCCTCGGTATCGATCGGCACCAGGGGCTGCTGGCGGGTGGAGACCCGGGAGTACTCCAGGAGATCGGCGATGAGATCGTGCATTCGTCTGCTGCCCTGCTCGATGAACCCGATGAACTCGTCGGCATCGGCATCCAGCTTGCCTTTGTAGCGGCGGGCGAGCAGCTGGGCATAACTGGTGATCATCCGTACCGGCTCCTGCAGGTCGTGGGAGACAGCATAGGCGAACCGCTCCAGGTCCTCGTTGGACCGCTGGAGATCCTCGGCACGCCGGCGGGCGGTCTCCTCGCTCTCGCGGAGTGCCATCTCCACGCGGTGACGTTCGATGGCGTAGCGGATGGAGCGGACGAGCAGAGGGCTGCTCAATTCGCCCTTGATAAGGTAATCCTGCGCCCCTTCCTGGAGTGCCCGTATCCCGGTCTCCTCGTCATCGAGCCCGGTGAGGACAACGACGGGCACGGATCCGGAACGAGCCTGCATCGCCCTGATCGAATCGATGCCCTGGCTGTCGGGGAGCCCGAGGTCGAGGAGGATCAGGTCTATCCCACCCTCCTCCAGACGGTGCGCACCCCGGGACAGGCTCTCTTCATGGGCGATCTCGAACGAGGGCTCCGTCTGGTCGAGGAGCAATTCGCGGATATATTCCGCATCTGCAGGGTTGTCCTCGATCAGCAGGATCTTCATGCTCATCGTTCGCACGGGTGCGGCAGGGTCACGATGGAGAACCAGAACGCCTCGATGGACTGGACGATCTCGATGAACTCCCCGAATTTCACCGGTTTCTTGATGTAGCAGTTGGCGTGCAGGCGGTAGGACTCGCAGATGTCGCG
>JAXDAH010000074.1:0-20537 GCA_034679905.1 Methanomicrobiales archaeon
ACTCCACCCAGATCCTTCCCCCGTGCTGATCCACGATCTTCCTGCAGATGGGAAGCCCTATTCCGGTGCCTGAATACGTATCCTGGGTGTGCAGCCGTTGAAACACCTCGAATATGCGCTCATGGAATTTCGGATCGATCCCGATGCCGTTGTCCTGTATTGAGAAGATCCACTCCCTTCCGCGACGTTCCGCCTGGATGTGGATCCTCGGACTCACCCCGTCACGGTGAAACTTGATGCCGTTTCCGATCAGGTTCTGGAGTAGACGCACCATCTGGACCGCATCCGCATGAATCGTCGGGAGGGGATCGTGCGTCACCCGGGCCTGCGTCTCTTCGATGGCAGTGCGCAGATTATCCAGGGTTTCAGCAAGCACTGCCTCCATGTCCAGCGGTTCTGCAGTCCACGCGCCGCTGGATACGCGGGAGTACAGGAGGAGATCGTGGATGAGCGCCTGCATTCGGGACGCCCCGTCGACGATGAATCCTATGAACTCATCGGCATCCGCGTCCAGCTCGCCGCTGTAGCGTCGCGAGAGGAGCTGTGTGTAGCTGACGATCGCCCGCAGGGGCTCCTGCAGATCGTGAGAGACGGCATATGCAAAACGTTCCAGCTCTTCATTGCTTCGCCGCAGCTCCCGGGCGACCGAGAGCAGATGCTCATCTGCCTTCGCCGCCTTCGGGTAATCTCGAGCAGTGACGAACACGGATTCGATATCTCCATCTGTGCCGTAGAGGGGGCTGATGCTATACTCCATCCCCGTCTGACGAACGGGATGCGGCAGCTCGCATGTGGTGGCCGTCTCGGTCTCAAAGACCCTTCTCACTGCCTCTTCAAGGAGAGGCAGGTTGCCCTCGGAGAGCCCCAGATCCCCCCAGGTCCTGCCGACGAGTGCGTCAACGTCCCGCTCGAGCGATCGCGCTGCCGATCGATTGATGTACTCAAACCGGAGCTGGGGATCGAGAATATAGATCGGGATCGGCAGCGTCGAGATGAGGGTCAGCATCTGCTCGCGGTGCGCATGCACCCGTGCGTGAAATCCTTTCAGCAACCCTTCTTCACGACTCCTTTTATCCGTCAGATCCTGGATCGACTCGATTGCACCAAGAACCTGACCATCTACATCCGTCCAGAGCGATACCCGTTCGCAGACGACTCCCTCTCTGTCCTGGTAGAGGGCGGGAACCCGTGACTCGACACTTATCACACTGCCTTTTCTTTCAATCTGGCCGTACTCTTCCTCGATCCTGCCATCCTGATCCCAGATCCAATCGATGAGCATCGGACGCTTTCGTCCGTAGAATGCCAGGGCATACCTGCAATCGTCGGTACCGAGAATATCTTCCCGTCGGATACCGGTGAGCCTCTCCATCGCGGCATTCCATGCAATCACCCTCCGCCGCCTGTCGATCGCAAACGTGGCATCGGGATGCGAGTCGAGGATATCCAGGGACCGCACGTGCATGGGTGCCCGATCCTCCGCTCGTCCTTCTCCTCCGGTCGCCACGAGGCCAGCGGGGTTCGGAGGGAGCCGGCCGTATCCCCCGGCCCTCCTCCAGGCGTCGCGTCTTTCCTGCGTCGGCAGGGGCGGAGCGTGGGTGGGGCGGGCTTCGTCCTGGCGTATGTTGCAGGAATTCGAGGAGAGGATTCTCGCCAGGGAAAGTGGGGGGAGGGTGTTCCTTCCGGCCGGGGAGATGCGCATATCGGGTATGCCATCGGCATTATTGGATCCGGAGCGCAGATCCTCTCCGGACTGGAATCTTCGATGGAAGTTGGGCGGTATCAGGGCGATACCCCCTCTCTCGTTTCGCACCGCTGCATGCGACGAGCGATTCCATGCTCCGCTAACCTCGCGATCGCCAAGGTTAGCGTATAGATGCATGCCGCGGGTGCCTTCCGATATCCACCAGACATACTATTTGCTTCCTCCTTCACGGCGTCCGGCCGCTTCATAAACCTCCAAAAGGCATCGGTCAGGATTGGGATAGCAGGATCTGAGGCGTACTCTTTCCAATAAACCTACGCAGTGATACTTCACCCGGAGATCATAAATTTATCACGACCGAGAAGGTTCATCGATCGAATTAACATAAGCTTCTCAAAGTATGGTTCTCCACAGGCTTCCCAGACCGGGTATCCGTGCCTGCATCGCAGCGGTACAGACAGAGACGTTACAGCAGCAGGGTGACAGGAACGCACATCGATCGATCGTGTACGGGTGATCCGCCCCGATCGATGCAGGATCCCCCAATCACGGAGAAGCTGGCACTTCCTCCATGGATGCGGCGACGCAGCCGATACACATCCATTGCCCCGTCAGGCAGGATATGCCGGCGGGAGGAGATGAGCGGATTTCACGCAAAATCCTCGTGATCCGTGATGCCGCACCGAAATCCGACACATTGCCATTCTCTGCCCTTATCCGTTGCATCCGAGATTGGCTGCTTCGCTGGATGCAGAACCCTGAATTCGCCTGACCCCACGAAGGTGGTCGGATCCCATAAAATCCCCAATCCTGCATACCGTGCCGGAGCGGGGGTTCGATCGGCGAAGAGTTCGCGTCGTCTGCTGCGGGTATCCCATTCCAGACCACATCGGACCGCTGTCAGGGGTGGGTAATCTCCCCTTGGCAATGTAATCCAGGGTACGCTTCCCCGTTTTGCCAGCTTGGTTTGCAGGTGCTTCAACTCTGGTCTACTGTCGGCGATGACGGCAGAATTTCGCATTCGGACTGCTATCGATCCCTCGTATTTTAGCTAATGATTGGATGCAGCACCTGATGAGGGTGATCTGTGCGAGATCGGCAAGTTGCTCAGAGCGAGCTCATGCCCGCGCTACCCTGAGTACGAAGAGAGTCTCGCCCTCCAGTGCCAGCTTCCGCACCACCTCTGCTCTACATACCTTCCGCTCGAAGAGCGACAGAACCTCCTCCACGCCCGTAAGCGACGAGACGAGCAGCAGGAGCCGTCCCGCCGGGGCCAGTCGATCCAGGACGACTGCCGCGAACCGTTCGATCACGCGCCGCCCGTTCTCCCCACCGTCGAGAGCCAGCTCCAGCCAGTCGTCGATGCGCTCCTCCGGGGCGGTCGGGAGGTATGGCGGATTGAACAGGATCAAGTCGAAGGTCCCGCAGATGCCGGCGGTCAGATCCGTTCGTATCACGTCCAGACCGCAGGCACGGGCCATGGCCGCCGCATGCGGATTTATCTCGATCGCCGTCACGAAGATAGCCCCTCGAGAGGTCAGCGTTGCGGCGACGTAGCCGCTGCCGGTCCCGACCTCGAGCACCCGGTCTCCAGGTCTGACCTCCGCGAGCGCTGCTTCTGTCAGCAGGAGAGTGTCGGCCTCGATGGGATACACCTGATTCGCGTTATACGGACTCAATGCAACTACCTCCTCCATGCCGAACAGAGAGAAGATCGCGGAACGGTCGAATCGCTTCGAGCTGTCCACTCGTCGTATCATGCTGCATTGACGATCCGTGCAAAATCCTCCAGATCCAGGTTTTCCGGGCGGGCGCACAGAATCTCCTCCGGCAGTTCTCGCTGCATCCGCTCAAGAGTCCCCTCGTCCAGTATGCCGCGGGCACTCCGGAGCCCATTCCTGACTGTCTTGCGGCGGTGCGAGAAGAGCACCCGCACCACATCTGCATACCGCCCTTGGTCGCTCAGGGGATAGGGTGGCTCCCGTGGAAGGATCTTCACTACCGTCGAGCGGACTTGCGGTTTGGGGGTGAAGCAGCTCGGGGAGAGATCGAAGAGTCTGGTCACGTGCGCATAGGTCTGGACCATGACCGACAACCGCCCGTAGTTCCGGGAACCGGGCCGTGCAACCATCCGCTGTGCGAACTCGCTCTGGTACATCAGCACGGCTTCGGTAAAACCGATCGTCAGCAATCGGAAGGTGAGCCTGGATGAGAGGGAGTAGGGGAGGTTGGATATGACGGCTTCGAAGGGGGGGAGGTCGCAGCGGGATGCATCTCCCAGCAGCAGTTCGAGCTGCCCCTTCTCGATCGCCGGCGCGAACTCCCTGCAGAGGTCGTCGAACAACAGCGGATCGATCTCCACCGCGATGACAACGGCGCCGCGCTCCAGAAGCGCACGGGTCAGGTTCCCCGTCCCGGGCCCGATCTCCAGGATGCGTCTGCCGACAACCTCGATTGTCCCGACGATGCGTTCAATGGCGCGTTTATCGACTAAAAAGTGCTGATCGCGTGGAGCGCTCATTTTGTCGTGAAGAGTCGGTATTTGGTCTCCGGGTCCTCGAGTTCTTCTAAAATCCGGCTCACTATCATCTTCTCTGGCTTGGTGATCGCCTTGATCCTCTGTTTCAGATCCTCGAAACTGGCAAAAGGTCGCTTCTCCCGCTCCGCCAGGATCTCCCACATCAGTTTCTTGCCGATGCCCGGGAGGAGGTGCAACATATGAAGCCGGGGGGTGACCGAGATCGCCTTGTTGAAGAACTGGACGAAACGCTCCTCGTTCTCCTGGACAATCTTCTCGACGGCAAAGGGCAACTCCAGGCGTGCCGTCTGCGTCAGCTCCTCGTAGCCGATGCGCCGCTTCACCCGCTCGATCTTATCCCGCTCTTCATCGCCGATGTAGACCTTCTCGTGGATGGCGATATCCTGGGTTTTGGGAATGAGCTCGAGGAGCTTGAACTGGTCGACACCGACCGCCTGGATGATCGGCTCCCGCTTGTACACCGGGCGGGGGTCATTCGCGTAGCCCTTGGGAAGGAGATCAAGTACTAGGGCGTAGATCTCCTTCTTCTCCGTCTTCATGCCAGTACCCTTCTTCAGTAGTGGGCCATTACAAGGTCGATGATGGCGTCCAGTTCTTCTCCAGTCAGTGTGAACCGTTCTTTGGCGTATATCGCACGAAGTTCATCCCGGGTGCGAGGCATGATATTGGCTATCCGGAACGCGATGTCCGGTTTCATCTTCTCCAGTTTCAGGAGGATCTCCACAAGCTCTCGCGATCGCTCGGGGCTGGTCTTGCCGAGGTGATTGGCGTGTTCGATGCTCCTGCGGAGTTCATAGGAGAGCTCCTGCTCTTTACTCCTCCGTTCGCCCTCCAGCGCCAGTAGCGTGGCGCGAAGTTCCGGAAGGGTGATCCTCTCCTCGCTCTGTACCGCCTTCACCTTCATGTTCGTTCCCTGCGCAGATTAGAACCTTTGAGGTTTTAGGTGTTGCGGTCTGGCGATGACAACTTTTTTGGATTCTCCATCCGGAACCTCGAGAACCCATGCCCGACCCCGCTGACCGACGACCGTTCCCGTTCTGCCATGGAACCGGCGGTGGGGCATCCCCTTCTGTATGCTTGGCTCGCAGACGATGTGAACTCTCTCCCCGATCTCGAACTTCCGGATGACGGATGTGACAGGCAGTATACCCCGCCGTCGAAGATCCTTCTTCAGTTTATAGCGGGTCTTCTTCCGCGGACCGTGATGATGCGCCATTGTACGTGTCTCCTCTATTGTTCAACCAGCACCACGTCGAGGTCGACGACATGCGCTTCGTACCCGAGAAGTTCAGCAAGGCTGGGATGGGTTCTGCCGTTATCTCCGGATACCAGCTCCTTGATATAGAGTCCAGCTTCCCCGACGACGTCGATCAAAAATCTCCCGTCTTCGGCATGCACCAGATCTATATGGATAACGCGCCGCTCCCGCACCTTATCTGCCCTTCGGTGAGCCACCCTGTGTGGAGTGCGCTGGTGGATTACCGCGCCATCCAGGCGGTTTAGGGCACTATGCACTTCGTCAAGGGAGACATCTCCCACAACCTCGACAAGGATTCTGTACTTTTTATACCCCTGTTTCGATTTAAGGGTTTCCACCTCGCTCCGGGTGCTCCACCGCTGAAACGAAACCCCGACTCGCCCCTCGGCCTCCCGATTCACCCGCTCTTCGAGCTCCAAGAGATCGAGGCTCCGCCTCCGCGGGCTCTCGATCTCCAGGATGAAGGGGCGCCCGCTCCCGAGCATCCGGGCATCGATGTCCTCCCGCCCGGCGCCATGCAGAACCGCATGGGCCGCCTCAAATGCACGGATCAGGGGACGGCCGATCAACTCCTCAACAGAGTCCTGGTACATCTTTCCGCTGAATCCGCAGCGCTCGCAGCCCCTTCCACGGCAGACCCGGCAGTCCCAGTGCGTCTGCGGTATGCCGCGCTCGAACTTCAGGTACCGTCCGTAGATGAAGAGGGGACTGATCTGGACGTCCACCCGATCCTCCGCGAGATCCAGGATTGCCACCACGTCCGGGCGGGCAAAGTCCACGCTTTTACCGCTGATCCGGGATACCACCTTTCCCACCTCGCGGTTCATCTCGGCCTTGAAGGGCTCGGGACTCGAGAGCGAGAGATCGCTCCAGACCATCTCCTCGCTCTCGGCTGTTATCGGCGGGACCCGCGTGCCGATCAGGAAGGTGGCATACTCGATCCCGTCGAGTGCGGAGACCACGCGCTCCGCCCAGAGATCGACGCTCCGGAATATACCGCCGCAGATCCAGCAGCTCTCGGGCTCACCCTCGTACGGCACATCCTGCTCGAGAGCGCAGACAACGCGGAGGCAGCGGCCCCGATCTGCATTGGTCAGGCCATGGGAGCGCTTTCCGAAGAATCTTCCCAGACAGTGGTCGCATATCGGGCCATACGAGAGTATCTGCTCCGTATCGTCCAGGACTGTCATCTGCATCCTCTCCTGTCCCGTTCGTTTAAGACGATGGTGATAGTGTGATCGGCGTGAAGCGATCGGGGCCCCACCGAATATCGCGGCAGATCCCGGATGCATGCCTGCTCTTCCGGGGTGAAGTTCAGGTGGTCGGAGAGGAGCCAGGCACAGGGGAGCTCGGCGTCCGCCCGAATGTCCGCCCCTGCCTCGTCCAGCACGGCAAATGGGTGCAGGTCCAGCAGTTCGGGCAGACCACCGCGACGCACATACACGCCCAGGGTGGACTCGCGGAACTCGGAGCCGCAGGGCAGGGACAGCGCCTTTTTTATGAGAGAGCCTGCGCTTCGTTCGTCCGGAGAGAGATACCGAACCTCCTCCCCGGAGAAAAGAAGCGTCTTGGGCGGATCCGGTTCGCCGCAGAGCACGAGGTAACATGCAACGTCTCGCCGGAGATCGTGAGAGAGGAACAGGCTGGCATTCACGGAACGGCAGAGGATATCCATTCTTCCTCCGCTCCCCGGCAGATCGTTCAGGCTGAAATCGCCGCTCGTCCTCGCGCGATGCCCGACAACAGCGAAGTAGTGCATGCTCACATGTATATGGCCAGCGGCGAATAAAAAGGAACCTCCCGGCAATGCAATGGCAGGCTCATCCAGCCGAAGTACTGTTCCCGCGACCCCCTTCACGCGAGGGTGAGGGGGCCAGTCCTTTTCCTGCCTTTATGATAGCGCCTGTACTACGGGTCCGAATCTTCACGGCGGGATAAGAGATCGAAGGGTGACGCAGATCACGCCTTTACTATCGTCACGTTCTCTTATCCAGCCCTGTCGCACCAAAGGTGGGCGTAAGTACCTCTCTCCGTCCCCCCCCGCCGATACGATGCATGGAGAGGAGGAACGATGCCCACATGGCGATTGAACCTCTTCACCGACTTCGTCGCGCAGACGGCTGATCCCCGATCAGCATGCAGATGCGATCTCGCCTGTTATTGGATCTCCGCGCCAGCTGCTTCTAGAAATATGACCTGACGCACCAATGGGGGAGGGGGTTTCTTAAGGGGGAGGAGGCGGTGCTCTCTCTCCCCGAATTCCCCACAGTATAATGTCCTCTGGAGGCGGATCATTTCAATCTCTTTCCCATCCTCGCAATACGATAGGATCTCATGCATGGTCTGGGATTCTCCCATTTCGAGATGACGCCCTTTAACGTCCAATCTCATCCTTCACAACCCGATCCTATTACTCCGGACGGACCGGAGCCGAGGGCGGCTCGCTCAAACCACTTAACCTTGATCTCCGCAGAGATGGCACGCTCCCGGAATATATCCGGTCCATCGCTAGATTGCGAACAAGAGAAGCGATGGCGACTGTAGTGGCCGATCGTACCCGCAGGAGTTGCTTAGACCTCTGCCTTCGGAAACTCACGCGAATGATACCAGTTAGCCCTCCGGCTGCAGGAGGGAGATGGCGGTGACCGCCATGACGAGCGCACCGGCCTGAATCGCCTCGGGGGGCGGGGCGAAGAGGGGGCTGTGTAAATACGGCGCGTTCTCACCCTGCGTCCCGGGCGCATCGACGCCGAGGCGCATGTAGCAGAGGCGCACGGGAGGGTCCCCGCCGCGGAAGTAGCCGAAGTCCTCGCTTCCGGCGAGAGGAGGTATCTCGAGGACCCGTTCGTTCCCTATAGCTTGACGCAGCGCATCGACGATGCGCAAGGTCGTCTCGGGATCATTCTCCAGCGGAGGGGCACCATCCGAGATATGGCGGATGACAGGAAGGCGATCCTCGGGCATCCCGGCGGACAGGGCGAGTCCGCGTGCAATCCGCTGGATAGAATCGAGAATCCTGTCCTGGATCTCCTGACTGAAGAAGCGGAAGTTCAGGCGCAGGAGCACCTCGTCGGGAATGGCATTGTGCTTCACACCGCCGTGGATCGCCCCCACGGTCACCACACCGAACTCCAGCGGAGAGAGTTCTCGGCTGCGGATCGTCTGGAGGGCGAGGATGACCTGGGCTGCCAGCACGATCGGATCCCGGGCGGCATCCGGATAGGCTGCATGCCCTCCCAGTCCGCATATCACGAGATCCAAGGACCGGGAGCCTGCAGATACCAGTTTTTCCTGGTAACCGACGCTTCCCAGTGGGATCCCGGGTCCTGCGTGCAGCGCGAAGGCATAATCGGGGCGGGGAAACCGCTCGTAAAGCCCTTCCTGGATCATGGAACGGGCACCGGACGTCGCCTCTTCGGACGGCTGCCCGACGCAGAGGAGCGTGCCGCTCCACTCCGATCGGAAGCGGGCGAGGGCACCCGCCGCACCCAGCAGGACCGCCATGTGCAGGTCGTGTCCGCAGGCGTGCGACACCCCGACCGGGACGCCGTTCGGTGCGCGGACCTTTCTTCGGCTCGCATAGGGAAGACCGGTCTTCTCTTCGATGGGCAGCGCATCCAGCTCCGCCCGCAGAAGAACCACGGGTCCCGGACCGTTCTCCAGCACCCCCACGACACCGTAGCCGCCGATACCCGTCGATACGGAGAAGCCGTGCTCCGTCAGCCCCCGCGCCAGTGCATCCGCCGTGCGAACCTCGCTGCCCGAGAGCTCCGGGTGCTGGTGCAGATCCTTGTAGAAGGCCAGAAGTACCGGATAGTTATCGTCCATCCAGGAGTGGAGCATGCGGGTCAGGGACGAATCCATGGAATCCTACTTCTTGCCGGCGAACCGCTTCATCATCCGCTGCATGTTGAACTTGTTGCCGCGCATGCTTTTGATCGCGTTCTGCATCATACGGTGGTACTTGATCAGCTCCTTCACCTCTTCGGGAGCCGTCCCGGAGCCTTGGGCGATCCGCTGGATCCGGGAGCTGGAGAGCACTTGGGGTTCGTCCAGCTCCTTCTTGGTCATCGAGTCCATGATCACCTTGTAGTGCTGCATCTTGACCGTGGTGACGTCGTAGGCATCGGCAGGTATCTCCATGCTGCCAAGGGGAAGCATGTTCATGATCTGCTTCAGCGGACCCATCCGGTTGATCGCCTCCAGCTGCTTGTACATGTCCCGCAACGTGAACCGTCCGCGGAGCATCGCATTGACATCGAGCTCCTCCTCGCCGATCACCTCTTCGGCCTTCTCCACGAGGGCTCGCAGGTCTCCCATGCCCAGCAGGCGGGAGATGAACCCGTCGGGATCGAAGCGCTCCAGATCGTCGATCGTCTCGCCGCTGCCCACGAAGACGATGCCGCTCTTCGTCTCCGAGACCGCCGAGAGGGCGCCCCCACCCTTGGCAGTTCCGTCCATCTTGGTGACGATCACGCCGTCGATACCGATCGCCTCGTGGAACCGCCGGGCCTGCTCGCTTGCCTGCTGGCCGAGCGCGGCGTCGATGACCAGCCAGCGATGCGTGGGGAGTGCGATGGCGTTGATATCTCGAATTTCCGCGATCAGGTCCTCCTCGAGGGCATGCCTTCCTGCCGTATCGATGAGAAGCACCTCGGTGGTGGGCTTCAGCGCAGCAATTCCGTCCCGAACGATCTTCAGGGCATCCTTCTCGTCGGGATTCCCGTGGCAGGGGACATTGATCCGCGCACAGAGCGTGCAGAGCTGCTGGTAGGCACCCGGGCGGAACGTATCCCCGCAGATCACACCCACCCGAAGCCCCTTCCTCTGGAAGTACCGGGCCAGTTTGGCGGTCGTGGTGGTCTTTCCACTCCCCTGGAGACCGGCCATCAGGATGGTCTGCGGCGAGAGGCTCAACTCGGCAGTCGAGCCCATCAGGCGGACGAGCTCCTCGTAAACGATGCGGAGAACGTGCTCGCGGACGGTCATCCCCTTCGGAGGCTCCTCCTCCAGAGAACGCCGCTTGATGGACTGCGACAGCGCCATCACCAGCTTGACGTTCACGTCCGCCTGAAGAAGCGCACGCTGGAGATCCCGCACCAGCTCCTCGACAGCCGACTTATCGATGACCCCTTTCCCGGCGAGCTTCTTCAGGGCATCCTTGAGCGAGATCGAGAGACGATCGAGCATCCGCTACTCCCCTCCCAGCAGTTCGTCCACCAATCTAGCAGGCGCGAACGGTACGATGTCTTCATACCCCTGACCCGTTCCCAGGAAGAGAATGGGTTTTCCGATGGTGTGCGTGATGGATATGGCGGCTCCCCCCTTGGGATCGATGTCTGCCTTGGTCAGGACCACGGCGTCCGATCCCACCCAGCTCTCGAACTCCTGCGCACGCACCACGGCATCGTTGCCGGCAACCGCCTCATCCACGTAGACGATAAGATCGGGCTTCATGATACGTTTGATCTTCCCCAGCTGATTCATCAGGTTGGCGCGGTTATGGAACCTCCCTGCCGTATCGGCGAGCACCACGTCGATGTTGTGGGCAGTCGCGTACTGGACTGCATCGTAGAGGACCGCGGAGGGATCCGCCCCCTGCTGGTGCTGGCTCACTCGGATCCCCACCCGCTCCGCATGGATGCCCAGCTGGTCGAGGGCCCCGGCGCGATAGGTGTCCCCGGATCCGATCACGACGGAAAATCCCTTCTTCTTGAGGTAGTGACCGACTTTGGCAACCGTCGTCGTCTTCCCCGTTCCATTCACACCGGTGAAGAGGATCTTGACGGGCTTCTCGTGGCTCTGGATGTAGCCGTCGAGATCGAGACCGTCTCCGAGCACGGTCAGCAGCGCATCGCGCAGCGTCTCGGTGACGAGTGTTTCGGGGGATTCGCGCAGCTTCCTGTGCTTTCCCACGAGATCGGCTTTTACGCGCTCCACGATCGCCTCCGCCGTGGGAAGAGCGACATCGTTCTCCAGGAGCACCATCTCAAGGTCTAACAGGGGTTCTTCGATATCCTTCTCGGAGAGGACGAATTCCCTCTCCTTCACAAACGCCTTCACCTTGTCGCGGAAGGATACGGATCCCCCATGAACCGCTGGCGCGTCAGCCGGCTGCTGCGCAGCAGCTGGCGTCTCCGCAGGTTCCGGGATCTCCTGGATAGGGGGCTCAGGTGGAGCAGGAGCCCTCTCGTCCGCTTCTGCCTCTTCTCTCTGGATGCTCGCCCCGAACTTCTCCCGAACGCTCTTTAGTTTATCCCGGAGGGAACTGAACATCGATGCTTTACCCGCCTTCTTCTCCTCGGTATCCCGTCTCGATGCGGCGCGCGATCTCGGCCATCTGGTTCCGGATCTGATCCATGCTGGATGCCACCCTCTTTCCCAGGGCCTCGAGTTCCGTTGCCCTGTCCTGGAGGAACGACTGTGCGTCCTCGTTGGTCCGCTCGACCACCACGTCCGCACCGATATTCACCAGAACCTTATCGGGATGCTCGACCCGCACGCGGAGGGTGGCTCCACCACCGAGAGGCAAGAGAACAATACCTCCTTCCTGCTCCTTGAGGCTCTTCAGTGCCTCGACAGCAGCCGCGGATTCGATCCTCCGCTGCTCGATGGCCTCCAGCTGGTGGCCCATGAGCTCCATCTGCTGCCCGTACTCGTTCAGGTAAACCTGGAGAGTCTGCAGCTCCCGCGCATCCACTCGCTCCATCTCACTCGCCATCGAGTACCTTTACACTGTCCACTTTGATATAATTTCGTTTAAGACGGTGTTTGCTGCCGATGATGGTATAGGCGCGCTCCACGGCAAGGCGCTCATTCGGTGCATCGATCACCTTGGTATATGGCTTCCATTCGTTATCTATCCTGCAGCTTCCCTGCACTTCGAAGCTCTTCTCTGGCATGATTCACCCCACGAATCCGAATACTTCTTCTATTCTTCCAAGTTCAAAACCGCTGGTCTGTGTTCCGGCGATATATCCCCGAGCGTTGGCGACAAGACCGCTGCCCACCAGCACTCCCCCAAGGTTGATGGATCCCGTCCCGACGGGCAGATCCGTGACGCTGGAGAGTGCCGCGAGCTCTGTCCTCGTCGTGCGCGGATGGACCAGAACTCCCGCGTTTGTCGCAACGGCTGCCATTCCAACGGTCTTCACACCCCCGAAGGTCACCTTTATGGCCGGCACATTCAGAAACGATGCAATCTCCTTCTCCGTCTCGGCATCCATGTCCGGGTGAAGGGCGACAAACCGGTCGTTCGCCAGGATCACATTCCCGGCGGCGTTCATCCCGAACCGGAGCTGCATCACCTCTCCGTACTCCTCAAGAGTGCCGATCTCCTGCTCGAGTGCAAGACCGCTGACGATCATGCCGCGGCTGTTGCCTGAGAGCAGCGAACCGACGATCTCGCTCTCCTGGATCGTCGTCCGTACAACCTCGACGCTCAGCTCCTCCTGCAGCGCATCCGTGAACACCTGTGGGGCGGTCGGCGAGACCACCGCAAGATCCCCGATCACCCTGCAGAAGACTCCGATATTCGGGTCGCCGGCGAAGTCGAGGGTTGTACTCATGTCACTCCTCTGCGAGTTCTGCCTGGACCTGGCCATCCTCGAACTTCATCGCGCGGACTCGAATGCGGGATGGCGGATTCTCGGATCCGCGGGACCAGATCTTCTCGTTGATGCTCGCATCTATCTTGATATCCTGGCTCTTCATATGTCGGGCAAGGTACTGCCGTATCTCCTTTACCGCCCGGCTGGCCCGGATCCATCGCGGAACCTTCTTTGTCTGGATCATCGGGATGACGTAGATCTGCTCTTTCAACTTTTCGACCATGGCCTATACCTTCAGGGTGCTTCTTCTCCAGCTGCGCCGCTTCGGGTGCGATGTGACCGTACGCTTGGTACGGAGCATCACCCACGCCGGTACACGGCGGTTCTGCTCGCACGCCTTTGCAAAACGGGTCTTCAGACCTTTCGTGAATCTGCTCATACTATTCACCGTATTGTGTGGTTTAGAACGGGAGGATCGTTTATCATCCTGCCGATCACTTTCTGACTATTTTAAACTCTTTCTTCTTCGGGACAACCTGGCGGAGGAGCTCACGGAGCTGCTCGTCGGTGATCTTCTGGCGCAGACGCCCACTCTGCGCAAGCATGACGAGCTGCTGCTCGATCGCGCGTGCAAACTCCGGTCGGGCAAGCCGAATCGTATTCAGCCGCTCCCGCGCTTCCGGTTCGAGGACCTGCATGAGGATCATCTGGATCTGGGCTTCCTGCCGGCGCTCCCGCTCGATCTCTTCTTCAAGAGCGCGCTGGTCCCCGGCCTGCCGCTGAAGCTGCTCCATTCGCCGCCGACGAAGCTCCTCCAGCTCATCTTCTGGCAAGAGTGATTCCTCCAGTACGGTTATTACTCACTTCGAAGCTGCGCCTTCCGCAGCCCTTCCGGCCTTCTGGGCCACCGTATCCAGGAAGGACATGCCAAGCGGCGAGATACGGCGCCCGGTTCTGCCCTTCTCCACGAGACCTGCCGCCTCCATCTGCTGGAAGATCTTTCGGAGGATAGAGCCGCTCCCTTTTCGGAACTGATAGGGGCTGGATCCACGGTCTCGTTTTCCTCCGTATGCAGTTCGCATCCTCTGGACTCCAACCGGACCGTCGACGTAGAGTCGGCGCAGTACGGACGCTGCCCGGATATACCACCAGTCGGGATTCTCGGGGGGCATCTCTCTGTGAATGCCGGTCTTCACAAAAGCCGACCACTCGGGAGGTTTAACCTCGGGTCGCTGTTTCAGCTCCTCTGCCGCTTGCTTGATGAGCCAATCAGCCGGGACGTCATAGACAGTTGTCATGAATATTCCTCGCTATGGTGATTTAACAGTCTTTACATATTTGTCCAGTAGGCTTTTATATATTTCGAGTATGGACGCCTGTCCTCCACATCGGAGGCGGTCCAGGCATCGGTTTTCGGTCAGAAAATGGCGGATCCTTCCGGACAGGATCGACACGGTCATGTGCCTGCTGCTGCATCGCTCTTTGCCGAAAGGACCAGCGTTCGCCCCCGCACCAGAACCACCTCCGCCTTCGTCTGCTCGGCAAGGGCATAGGGATCGACATCGGTGTTTCGAAGCCAGCGGACTTTGACCACTCTGCGATCGGCAAGCTGCCTCCCTATCTCCTGGATAGTCCCTTCCGTGCACCCCTTCTTCCCGATCCAGACCGTGGGTTTCAGCTCCTGCATCAACTTCCGATCCCGGCTCACTTCACCACCTGATATCTCCTCTGGCTCCCGCAGCGGAAGCAGGTGACCACCACCCGCCCCCGGTGCACGCGGACGCGTGAAGTCCTGCCCGGAACCAGGAACGCACTGCAGCGACGGCAGAACTGTCTCTTCAGCGGGCGGGGGATTCTCACACGCTGCTTCATGGCGATGGATCTAGCGAGAGCAATGCACCGATCGCTCCATTGCGGATTCTCCGGGAAGAATATCGCCGCCTGCTGGAACAGCCGCTCTATTCGCTCACGGGCAATTCTCTTCCCTTCCGAACGCCGTGATTTCGCACCCATGGGCATCATACCATACCTACTCTGGAGCATTTAAGGTATCCGGGAGGGTCGCATACAACCGGAAACCAGACCTTCAGCGTATCCGTACCGTTCTCCCGACGATCTGCAACCTACCCTCACAGTAGAGTCGAACCGCTTCCGGGAGGGCAGTATGCTCTTCTTTGAGGATCCGGGCGGCAAGGGTCTCCTCGTCATCCCCGTCCAGCACCGGAACGCACCGTTGCAGGATGATCGGGCCGGTATCCATACCTTCATCCACAAAGTGGACCGTGCAGCCGGACACCTTCACCCCGTACTGCAGTGCCTTCTGCTGGGCATGGAGCCCTGGGAATGCCGGCAGGAGAGCCGGATGGATATTGATGATCCTTCCCTGGAATGCATGGACCGTATCCCGCCCGAGGATGCGCATGTAGCCTGCCAGCACGTAGAGGTCCGCCGAGACGCTCTGCATCTCCTGGAGAAGGGCCCGTTCGTACGCCTCGCGCGTTGCGAATGCGGAGAAGTCAACCAGGGAATAAGGAATTCCTGCAGCCTCCGCTCGCTGTATCGCATATGCCCGAGGGTTGTCCGTGATGAGATACAGGGCGGCGTTCGGAACGGCAGCGGAATGAACGGCATCGATCAGGGCCTGGAAGTTGGATCCCCTACCGGATGCCAGCACGGCGATGCGGTGCATGGAATAAGGTTCCTTCGAATCCCTATTAACCGTTGTTCAATCTTACAGGGGGGAGTTGCCCGCGGGAGGGGGTATGAGTTTCACTTTCACGACCCGCCGCCCCCGCATCTGGGTGACCGCCAGGGTGATGCCGCTATCCTCCAGCACGACTCTCTCCCCCTTGTATGGGATATGGCCCAGTCTATCGATGAGTAGCCCGCCGATCGTCTCATAGGCCTCATCAAGCGGCAGATTGATGGCGAGCTCGTCGTTGATATCCTCTACCCACGCCCGCGCGTCCACGAGGTAGCCTCCATCCGTCCTCTGGATCTCCGGCTCCTCCTGATCGAACTCGTCCAGAATCTCCCCAACGAGCTCCTCCAGGATATCCTCCACGGTGACGATACCCGCAAAACTGCCGTATTCGTCCAGGACAATGGCCATGTGCACCTTCCGACGCTGGAGCTCCTTGAGGAGCTCGTCGATCTTCTTGGACTCGGGAACAAAGAACGGTTCGTGCATGAGATCGCGGATCGCCGTGTACTTCTTTGCCAGGACGACGGGGAAGAGGTCCTTCACGTTCAGGAGCCCGACGATATTGTCGATCTGGTCGTGGTATACGGGCAACCGGGAGAATCCCGTCTCGTTGAAGGTATGGATCGCGTCGTCGAGATTACTGGTATC
The DNA here is from genome assembly GCA_034679905.1 of Methanomicrobiales archaeon. Lineage (GTDB taxonomy): Archaea > Halobacteriota > Methanomicrobia > Methanomicrobiales > JACTUA01 > JASEFH01. The sequence continues at coordinate 16,405 of JAXDAH010000074.1, forward strand.
CCGCACCAGCACAACGTCCAGCCGGGGGGTCATCACCTCCCGTGCCGTGGTATCCCCGAACTCGAAGACGCTGTGCAGCAGATCGCTCTCCTCCTTCTCGATCGCACCCTCCTCTTTGCCCAGGTCGATCCAGCCCTTGATCTCCTCCTCCGTGATGGAGGGTTTGGAAAAAGCTCTGGCGAGGGATTGTGTGCTGCTGAGCCGGTCCACGACCCAGAAGAGGGGGGTGAAGATGCGGGAGAGGAGGTAAATGGGCCTGGCGACGGCCAGGGCTATCCGGTCGCTCGCACGGACGCTGTACATCTTCGGCCCGATCTCCCCGAAGACCAGCAGCAGGAATACGGTAACACCCGTCGCGATGCCCACACCGGCGTCCCCGAAACGCTCGATGGCGATCGATGCGGCCAGCGTCGACGCGGTCACATTGAAGATGTTGTTGCCGATGAGGATGGTGATCAGAAGATGATCCGGCGACTGTTTCAGCGCTGTCAACGCCGCAGCTCTTCGATCGCCCTGCATCAGAAGGGTGCGAACTTTGGCTCGCGTGATGGAGAGAAGCGCCACTTCAGAGCCAGAGAAGAATGCGGACAAGACAATGCTGATGATGAAGAGCAAAATTTTTGCAGATTCTGAAATCATGGCCTCCACGCCGCGGGTACGGCCACATTCGAACAGGTATTCATATATAGTTTGTATTGATTATTGAGTTCCAGCTACATAAAACCAGCGATTTAGCCAATATACTGGCGTATGAACTCCTGTTCCCGCACCAGCAACAGGATCTTATCCTCGGCGGTGGCTTCGTAGCCGAAGTTCAGATCCTCGATCTCCAGCGTCAGGTGCCCCGCGTATCCTCGGGAGGCCAGCTCGTCCAGGATCGTTGTGACGGCGGGATCCCCGCGAACCGGTAGGTGCTTACGGCCGTCTCTGACGCTGGACAGATGAATATTTACCAGGCGGTCGAAGCAGAGATCGATATAGGTGAGGACGGACTCCAGATCCCGGGAGAGCGCATGCGCCGTATCCAGCGTGAACTTGAGCCAGGGCTCGCGGTCCAGCAGGTCCCGTGCATCCTCGGGGGTATGGAGCAGGGAGTTCACCTGCGGCTCCATGTTCTCGATGCTGATCGAGATGCCGGTTCTGCTTGCTGCATCCCGAAGCGTCTGGACCAGCCTCTCGAACCGCTCATAATCCGCCGCACTCGGAACCCGTTTTGCCGTGCGCCGCCCGGGGTGAACGGTCACCACGTCTGCGCCCGCCTGCTTGGCGATCTCCACCGAACGAAGGATATCGGAGAGCGACAGGGCGGCCACACGGGGATTGATGGAGCAGGGATTCAGGTCGAGTATGGGTGCGTGAACGGTGATCGGCGCCAGCGTCCGGTGGCTCGCGATACACGCCAGGAGCTCCCTGACAGGGAGATCGCGGGTCCAGAAGTGCGGGGTCTCGACCCAGAACTCGATGCCGTCGAGCCCCGCTGCAGCGACGAAGTCGAATATCTCCGGCAGCGGGTACTCGTGGAAGAACATACTCGAAGTCGCGAAGCGAACCACCGTCATCCCCAACAGTTGATATAGGGACCGATCCTAATAGAACTTAATGGATTCAGCGGAGCCCCCGAGCATGGAGGGGAAGAGCTGGGCGGGCGTTCTCACGGTCACCGACGTCACCTGCACCATCGGCGAGATGCTGGAGTCCAGGGCACTGCAGGACATCTGGGTTCGGGGGGAACTCTCCAACGTCAAGCAGCATAACTCCGGGCACCTGTACTTCACCCTCGGCGATCCTGATGCGCTGCTGCAGTGCATCATGTGGCGGGCAGACGCAAGGAATCTGCAGTTCCAGCCGGAGGACGGAATGGACGTCCTGGCATATGGCTCCATCGGCATTCACCCCCTGGCGGGGAGATACCAGTTCTACGTCCGCGAGCTGGCACTCTCCGGGGAAGGGGAGAGGCACATCCTCGTGGAGCGGTGGAAGCGGGAACTGGAGGAGGAGGGGCTCTTCGAGATGGAGAAGAAACGCCCGCTCCCACCCTATCCCCGGCGGATCGGCGTCGTCACATCGGAGAGCGGAGCGGTGCTGCACGATATCGCGACCGTGCTCTCACGCCGATTCCCTCTCGAGATCGTCCTCTCCCCCACGGCGGTGCAGGGCGAGAATGCGCACCGAGAGATCGCGGAGGCGATCCGTCGGGTGGACGGCAGGTGCGACGTCATCATCCTGGCGCGGGGCGGAGGGAGTTTTGAGGATCTTTTCCCCTTCAACCATCCCGATGTGGTGCGGGCGGTGCGGAGCTGCACCACACCGCTGATCAGTGCCATCGGGCATGAAGTGGATGTGACCCTCTCCGACTTCGCTGCCGATCAGCGGGCTCCCACGCCCTCGGCAGCAGCGGAGCTCGCCGTCCCCGACCGGACCGACCTCCTGCAGGAGCTGATGGACCACCAGGAACATCTGAACCGTTCTCTCGCCACCTCTATGAGCAGATACAGGAAAGACCTGGCGGATCTCGTGTTCCGCATCCATCCAAGGCGGCTATCGCGCCGCCTGGATCCGGTGCGCATGGAGATCCAGGATCTTTCCGAACGCCTGACACGGGGGGCGCGAGCATCCTTCTCTACCGTTGCGCTCCACCGTGAACGGATGGAGGCTGCACTCGGGGCCAGAGTGTGGCGCTCGAGGAGCGCACTGGTCGAGGCATCCGTGTGGCTCCAGCCCCGCCATCTGCTCCGCAGGGTCGAGGATGCACGAAGCGCACTTGGTATGCTGACATTGCGGCTCGATGCCGATCTGAGGACACAGATTGAGAGGGAGCGCATCGTGCTTGCAGAGTCCCGCGTAAGGCTGGCCGGGAATAATCCGCGCAGTGTCCTCGCACGCGGCTACTGCTACATCGAGAAGGGATCGGTTCCGATCGGCTCCATACGCCAGCTCTCGATCGGGGATCGGATCGTCGCCCATCTGCAGGACGGCAGGAGCGAGATGCGGGTGGAGAGGATAGAGAGATGACGCAGAAGTATGAAGAACTCGTTGCAGAACTGAAAGATATCGTGCGTAGAATCGAGGAGGGGGACCTGAGCCTCGAGGAGAGTATCGCCCTCTACGAACGGGGAATAGACCTGATCGGTGAGTGCGAGAAGATCCTGGAGACGGCCGAAATGCGAATCAGCCGTCTGAATCAGGAGCGACAGCGATAAGCTCGACGGTAAAGCTGCAGCCCTGCTGCAACAGGGCTACGAGGCTGCGCGGCAGGGTGCGGGCGGTATGACTGGCGCCGATACCCACCGTCCGCCCGCAGACGAAGGTGCTCCTCCTCCATACCAGATCCGTCGGGTGGTCCAGTGTAAGGAAGGAGCTGCCGTGGGCAAGCACCTCGACGGTCGCATCCCCTGCAGTGAGCCGGGTGACGAGGATGGCGCTGTCCCGCGCGAGTACCTGCTTGAAATGGGGATCGAGGCCGAGAGCTCCTTTATCAGCACAGATGCCGATAATGCAGTCCCCGGCAGAGGTCAGTTCCCTGTCGCGGGTCACCTCGAACGTCGAACGATGCGTGGCCAGGATTATCGGACTTCCCCGGCACCGCACCACGTCTCTCGCCTGCATATCCTTTATAAGGAAGCTCCGCCATCCCTATTCAATGTATACCTCGCGCTGCTACTGTCCGGCCTGCAACGAGGCGACGGAGTATGCCGTTTTACAGGAAGCGCGGGAGCTCCTGGTCCGCTGCAGGGCATGCGGCACCATCCAGCGCATACCACGGCAGGAAGAGACCCCGCGAACCGTGAAGACTATCGTCAGTCTGCACGACACCTCGAGGGTCTGCAGCACAGAGGTCATGGAGGGGGACTACTATACCGTCGGCGACATGCTGGTGGCTGAGTGCGGGGAGGATGCCCTTGGCGTGGAGATCACGGCAATCGAGCAGCAGGGACGACGGGTGAAGAAGGCCAGGGGGGAGCAGGTCGATACGCTCTGGACGAGGGCGGTGGATCAGGTAGTGGTGAAAGCATCCATTCACATGGGATGGAGGACGATACCGATCTACAAGGCGTTTCCAGGAGAGGAGGAGTTCGCCGTCGGTGAGTCCTATCGTTTCAGAGACCGTTCGTTTCGAATCTCGCATATCAAAC
>JAXDAH010000075.1:0-37733 GCA_034679905.1 Methanomicrobiales archaeon
GTAGCTGACCTCTTTGTAGCTGCCGTCGGGCTGCTGCAGCCGCGGCCGGGTGACCCGGTCCGCCGCCGCCGAGTGGAGGAACTTCTCCGCCCCAATCGCGCAGGCGTTGTAGACGCCCGTCACTTTCCTGCCGTCGTCGCTGACCTCGACCTCCAGGTCGTCGCAGAGCGTCCCGCAGAAGGGACAGATCACGTCGGTTACCAGCTTCGTCATTTCACTACCCCCTTCCGCGTTGTTGACTGCACGAGCTCGATCGAACCGAGCACCTTCTCCATCTCCGCCGGCTCCACCTCGATGGGGGTGCCCTTGAAGGTGGGCATGCCCGTAGAGTAGGTGTTCGGGTCGATGACCTGGTTTGCCCAGGGCCCCATGGGGATGAAGGCGACGCCGGGGTGCGGGCCCATGGTCGCGTTGATCGCCTTCACGACCACGCTTCCGTAGGGGCTCGTCACCCGTACGTTCGCGGGGACCCAAATCCCCATCCTCTTGACATCCGCCGGATCCATCTCGATGATTCCGCAGGCTTCCCGGTAGGCGGGTTTCTCCTTCCCGCCTTCCATAGAGACGCCCTGCTGGATGGTCCGGCCGGAGATCAAATTCAATTTGATCTTTGGCACGGTCTCACCTCACGCTACTTGGCAAATTCCTTGATGGGGCTCGGACCGGCCTGCTGGATGGTATTGACCACGTCTTCAACCACTTTCGCCCACTTGGCACCTTCCGATGCCGAGACGAAGGTCATCCGGAGTCTCTTGTCCTCGATACCGAGAGAGTTGAGAACGCGCTTCAAGTGGAACATCCGCTTTGCAGCCTTGTAGTTCCCCTCGAGGTAGTGGCAGTCCCCGAAGTGGCATCCCGAGACGAGCACGCCGTCGGCGCCGTCCACGAATGCCTTCATGATGAAGAGGGGATCCACACGCCCGGTGCACATCACGCGGACGACGCGGATGTCGGGGGGGTACTGGGTGCGGGCGCTGCCCGCAAGGTCCGCCCCGGCATACGAGCACCAGTTGCAGATGATCCCCAGGATCTTCGGCTTGAACCCGTTGTCCTCTGCCATCACTGTTCACCTCCGACGAGGAACGCATCGATCTGTGCGATGATCTGCGGCGTGGTGAAGTGCTGCATCCAGATGGCGCCGCCCGGACAGTAGGCGCCGCAGGTGCCGCAGCCCTTGCACTTCGCCTCCGTGACCTGCATCACCTTCTTGCCCTCCTTCTCGACGAGCGAGAGCGCCTGGTAGGGACAGAGGTTCACGCACATGCCGCAGCCGGCGCACTTCTCCTCGATGCACTGGGCGAAGTAGGGCTCGAGCTCCACCTTGCCCAGGTGAATCGGGATGCTTGCCGCGGATGCGGCACCTTCCGCCTGCGCCACCGTATCCGGGATGTCCTTTGGACCCTGGCAGACGCCGGCCACGTACACACCGGCGGTGGTCGTGCCGCAGGGATTCAGCTTCGGGTGAGCTTCGAGCAGCCAGCCGTCCTGGGAGCAGGAGACGCCGAAGAGCCGGCGGGTTCTCTCCGTCTCCGCACTCGGCTGCACCGCGGCGGCGAGCACGACCATGTCGAGCTCGACATCCACGGGCCGTCCGAGCAGGGTGTCTTCCGCGTACACATGGAGGTTCTTGGTCTCGGGATCCTGCAGGATGTTGGAGACCCGTCCGCGGATGAACTTCGCGCCCTCGTCCTGGATGCGGTAGTAGAACTCCTCGTACATCTTCCCGAAGGATCGGATGTCCATATAGAAGATATACGGAGTCACTCCGGGGATCTTCTCGATGATCTGGTGGGCGTGCTTCAGGGAGTACATACAGCAGAACCGCGAACAGTAAGGCTTGCCGATGCCGGTGTTGTCCCGGGAGCCGGCACAGAGCACGAAGCCAACCTTCTTCGGGGTCGCACCGTCGCTCGGGCGGATCAGGTGACCACCCGTCGGGCCCGATGCGCAGATCAGCCGCTCGAACTCCAGGCTCGTGACCACGTTGTCGAACTGCTTGTATCCCCACTCGGTCTTCTTCTCCACCGGGAAGATGTCGTAGCCGAGCGCGAGCACGACCGTTCCGACCTTCAGGTCCACGATCTCGTCCTGTGCCTGGAGTTCGATCGCCTTCTTCTCGCCGCATGCCGTCTCGCAGAGACCGCACTTGATGCAGGAGTCGAAGTCGACCGTGTAGATCAGGGGCACCACCTGCGGGTGGTAGATGTAGATCGCCTTCCGCGGCTTCATGCCCATCTCGAAGGGGTTCGGCTTGATGACTGGGCAGACCGCCTCGCAGTCGCCGCAGCCGTTGCAGCCGCCACCGACGATGCCCTTTGCCTCCGCCTCATCCGGAGTCAGGACGCCGCGGGCCTTCTTGCGGATCTTCACGGTGAAGTTGCCGATGAATCCATCGACCTCGTCCACCTCGGAGTAGGTCATGAGCTCGATGTTCTCGTTGCGGCCCACTTCCACCATCTTCGGCGTCAGAATGCATTGGGAGCAGTCGAGCGTCGGGAACGTCTTGTCGAGCTGGGACATCCGCCCGCCGATGGTCGGATTCTTCTCGATGAGATAGGTCTTGATACCGGCGTTCGCGAGATCGAGCGCTGCCTGCATGCCGGCGACACCGGCTCCCACCACGAGGGCGGCCGGCTCCACGTCGACGAACTTCGGCTTCAGGTCCTGCAGGAGGGACGCCTTCGCGACCGCGATACGCACCGAGTCCTTCGCCTTTGCCGTCGCATCCTCCTTCTCGTGCATGTGCACCCAGGCGTTCTGCTCGCGGATGTTCGCCATCTCGAACCGGTACGGGTTCAGGCCGCCTTCCAGGGTGGCGCGGCGGAACGTCGGCTCGTGCAGACGGGGCGAGCACGCAGCGACCACCGTGCCGGTCAGGTTCTTCTCCTTGATGGCATCCTCGATCTTCTTCTGTCCCGGAGTGGAGCAGACGTACTGGTAGTCCTCGGCGTGAGCGACGTTGGGCAGTGTCTTGGCATACTCCACGACCTCCTTGACGTCGATGGAACCGGCAATATTGGTACCGCAGTGGCAAACAAATACGCCAATTCTTGGATTCTTCTCTGATGTTGTATCTACCATGATTGCACCTCTTACAGTAGCTTCCTCAGGAACGGCTCGACGCTGATCGCATGCAGGTCAAGAGCCAGCTGTGCCGGGGTCATCCCCTGCGCGAGACCGAGGAGCTCGTTGTAGTGGAGCACGGGCAGCCCGTACTTGATCCCGAACTTCTCCTGGATCTCGATCTGGCCGCGATCCAGCTCCAGCTGGCAGAACGGACAGACCTCGGTCACCGCATCGGCTCCTGCCTCGGTGATGTTGATCAGCTTCTCGTTCGTGATGTCCAGCGCGTGGGGCAGATCGTATCCGCGCACACCGCCGCCGGCGCCGCAGCACATCATCTTCTTGCGGTACTGGACCGAATCCGCGCCCAGCGCCTCCACGAGCTCCTCGATCCACATGGGGTTCTCGGTGTCGCCGAGGTGGCGCTCCTTCTTGGGCTTGATCAGGTGGCAGCCGTAGTGCACGGCGATCTTCGTGCCGGCGAGAGGCCGCTTCACGCTCTCCGCGACCTTCTCCACGCCTACGATCTTCGGATCGTAGTAGAGCTCAATCAGGTGGTAGACATCCGACGTTCCCTTGAACTCCATGTCGATCTCTTTCAGGACTTCGTTGACGTTATCGCGGAGCTCCTTGTCGTGCTTCAGCTTCTCGTTCACCTCGTAGATCGACTTGTAGCAGCCGTTGCAGAGCAGGGCGATGTCCTTGCCCATCTGCTCGGCGAGAACGACGTTCCGCGCCGCCATCGCATACCAGACGGCGAGGTCGATCGAACCGAATGCACCCGGAGCGGGACAGCAGCTGGCGCCATTCAGGGGCAGCAGCTCTATACCGAGGTTCCGGCTGCACTCGATCGCAGCGTACTCACATCCCGGGTAGCGGTTCGGGGCAATGCAGCCCAGGAAGAATGCGTACTCGTGCTTTGCCTTGCTCATTTCTTCTCAGCCTCCGCGACAATCTTGTCGGCCTGTTCTTTGATCTTGTAGTGATCCAGGATCTTCTGGATTCCCTTGACGTACTCGGGATACATGTGGGTGGTCGGCGGATCCGCCGTCAGGCCCAGCCTCTTGCGGGCGGCCCGGTTCGCGTCGTTGTTGGGCACGCCGTGTCCGGACTGGTATATCGCCTGCACGGTCTTTAAGAAGTTCACCGGCACGATGCCCCGCTGGTAGGCGAGGTTGCGGCATGCCATGATCACATCGGTGGGGGCGATGTCCCGCGGGCAGCGGTCCGTGCAGCTGTAGCAGGTGGTGCAGAGCCAGAGATCGGGATCGGTCAGCTGCTCGTCCTCCAGACCGAGGACCGCCCGCCGCACGAAGTAGCGGATGCGGTAGCTGCTGCGGGGCGCCGAGGGGCAGGACCCGGTGCAGGTGCCGCACTGGAAGCACATGTGGGGAATCGTCTTGCTGATATCCTCCACCTTCTCCAGGAAGTCGGGATGGCTCTCGCTGGTCTGATAGTAGCGGTCCTTGAGCTTCTCCTCGAGTTTCGTGTCTTTATATCCTTTTGATTTCTTTGCCATGGTCATACCTCACGTTGACTCCAGTACCTTGACCTGGGTGGTGCCGGCGGTTTCCTCCTTCACCTTCGAGGTTCGTGGCGTGCAGAGCTTGTCTCTGATGCGCTTGAAGAGGTCAGTCTCCGGGCCCTTCATGCGGATTCCGGTCCGCTTCAGGACGATGATGTCCTCGCCGGGGCAGGCGTAGACACAGGCGCCGCAGAGGATGCAGAGATCCTTGTTGATGGCGATCTTCTCCTCCTGCTGTCCGTGCATCTCGCTCGCGGGCGGCGGCGAGGGCAGGTAGATGGCGTTGCAGGGGCACACCTCGACGCAGGTGGAGCAGCCGGACGGGCAGAGCTCGGGGTTGATCTCGATATCGCCCTCGAAGAACTTCTCCATCGTGATCGCCTCGGTCGGGCAGTTGGTGGAGCACCAGGTGCACGTACAGCAGAGGTCCTTGTCGATGTTCACCTCGCCCTCGAGCTTCTTGTCCTCGACCTCGCGGGTGAGCGTGATCGCCTCCTCGGGGCACGCCTCCACGCAGACCTTGCAGGCGTCGCAGGTGGTCTCGTCGAAGAGTACGTCGCCCTCGACCTTGCCGGTCTCGGCGGTGAACGGCTTGCGCTTCACGGTGATGCTCGGGCAGAGCGTGCCGCATATGCCGCAGACGTTGCACTTCTCCATGTCGACTTCGAAGGTGGTCTTGGCCTTGAGCGCCTCGTACCGTGGCTTTCCTGCCGTGTACTTCTTCAGGCTGGCAAGGGTCGTCTCGTCGAGCTCGATCGCGCGGGCATCCTCGTAGGCCTTGAGAGCATCCTCGTACCGGCCGAGCTTGGCAAGGGCCGTACCCTTGTTGTAGAGCGCGAGGGGGTTCTTGGGGTCGATCTCCAGCGCCTGGTCGTAGGCACGGATCGCATCCTGGTAGCGTCCGACGCGTGAGAGGGCGGTTGCAGTCTTGTAGAGCTCGACGGCATTCTGGGTGTCTGTCTCACCCTTGTCGAAGGCAGCGACCTTCTCCTTCATCTCCCCTTCGAACTCGGGAACCTCGCGGATAATCGCATCGCGGGGGCAGACGTCCTCGCAGATGGTGCACTTGATGCACTTCTCCTGGTCGATGTTCGCCACCTGGTCATACTGGGGGAACCCTTCCTTCTCCAGGATCGGCAGCCTCTCCACACCGTCGACCGTCAGGGTCAGTGCGTCGAACGGGCACATGATCTGGCATACGCCGCAGTAGGAGCACTTCTCCTGGTCGATCTCGATCGGAGATGCATAGGTGATGCCCTTCTCCCGCTTCGTGGCTCCGACCATGCTGACCGTGATCGCCTCCTCCGGACACGATTCCGCACAGACGCCGCAGCCAGTGCAGGTGTCTGTATTCAGGATCAGATTGCTCACGTTCTGCAGGAGCCTCTGCTCGCAGATCACATTGGGACCTACTCTCTTTTTGGAGAATTTTGGATACAGTGTCATGAATTATCCTCGCTAAATTGTCATCCTCTCATGCCATCGAAGTCGCGGTTTCCAACCGTCCTACCAGCCGAATAACATCGTAGGGACATGCCTCGATACAGACGCCACAACCAGCGCAGAGTTCTGCCTTGAAGTCCAGGACGATGGATTTCCCGTCCTTCACACGGTAGATCTTCTCTTTCGTGGCCGGAGCTGACGTATGCAGCTCCAGGGCGCCGACGGGGCACGCAACTACACAGTTGTTGCAACCGGTACATCGTTCGATGTTGATATGTGTTGCAAACGCCATGCTTTCACGCACCAGTGTTTATCGATTTGAGATCGATAGAAAAACTTTGAGAAAGAAGATAAATAAACCTTATGAATCTGAGGAAAATGGTCCATCGGGATTAACATTTCTCCTCGATTAAGCAAGATTCATGTACCTTCCAATTCTCAATGGTTGACATGCTCAGCGGGTTAATAGGATTACATTAATCCTATCAGTATATATAGTTAACACTTATTCCTACATTAATATATTTCTATTGATAATGAATGTTTCGACCCGGTCCATCCCATAAACCGCATAAAATGTGTTGTTATGTATGCCGCTGCTCGGGATGGATGGGAAAGGTTATTGTATTTCGCTGATGACACTTGTCTACAACGAGGTAGAAAATGCAGATCAATGCGGTACCAATCGACGACACCTACGCGGAAGCGTTCCCGATCTGGGTTTCGAGAGTAATAATTACGGCAGCGAGCAAAAAGTGGGCAAAAAAGACTGCACTGGAGGCAACAGGGTTTGCGACATCCTGCATAGGCTGCGCGGCTGAGGCAGGCATCGATTACTATGTCCCGCCGGAGGAGTCTCCCGACGGCAGGCCGGGGTATGCGATCCTCATCTGCAATCCCAGCAAGAAGAAACTCAAAGAGCAGCTGATCGAGAGGATCGGCGAATGCGTCCTGACGGCACCGACGACTTCCGCCTTCGACGGTCTGCGGGATGCTCCCGAGAAACTCCCCGTGAAACTGCACTTCTTCGGCGACGGCTACGAGTACCAGAAGAAGGTCGGGGACCGGAGCGTCTGGGCGATCCCCATCATGCAGGGAGATTTCATCACGGAGGAGGAGTACGGCATCGTCCAGGGCGTGGCTGGCGGCAACTTCTTCGTCATGGGCGAGAATCAGATGGCCGCACTGGCAGGAGCGGAAGCTGCCGTCGACGCCATCGATGCGGTGCGTGGCGTGATCACCTCCTTCCCCGGCGGCATCGTGGGGAGCGGCTCCAAGGTGGGGAGCAACAAGTACAAGTTCATGAACGCCAGCACCAACGAGCTCTACGCCCCGACGCTGAAGTCCAAGGTGCAAAACAGCAAAGTGCCGGAGGGCGTGAACAGCATCTACGAGATCGTCATCGACGGTGTCAGCGCGGATGCGGTGGCGACCGCGATGCGGGAGGGGATCCGGGCGGCAACGACAGTGCCGGGTGTGAAGTGCATCAGCGCCGGCAACTACGGTGGAAAGCTCGGGCCTCACCAGTTCCACCTCCACAAACTATTCTAACTTTTTTCATTCTCTGCATCGATCCTCCTGCGACTGCGATACCAGAGACTGCCGATACCAAGACTTATTAGGTGGATTTGTATCACCAACAGTTCCCGGTATCCGTTCGCCCGTCACTGTATCGGCAGGCATACGGGTTTCCATATACGGCAGTCAGGCATGCGGCATCCTTTCCGTCCGAGTGAACAGGTATGCCGGAAAAGAACGATCTGCAAACTGTATTCTAAAAGGATCCCGGGAAGGTCAGGCCCATTCCAGAATGGGATCGAGAGGCTTCAGCAACGATCCGCTCCCATCGAGAAGATCCGGTTCCGGTCGTACACATATGAGTCGAACGCTTTTTACTTGTTTATCCTGTTGTTTTTACTTCCACCCTCATGGCTATCCTGCTGCGAGTACCACGGCGAAGAATCCATCTCTCATACCCGCCGTGCGATGTGTGGGGGATATTCCCGGAATTTATTCTGCGTGATCGTATGCCGACCGGGCCTCTTTTTGGTATTGAATATCTCGTGTCTCTTGCGGAATAGTATGGATGCTGGAGGCGATGGCAGAGGATCTCGGTGTTCCCCGTACAGATGCTATCGCACAAAAGGGGGGTCTGACGGGGAAGGGGGTGGACCCCCTTCCCCTGTACCCCCGCCCCGCAGTGCGATACCCCAGGAGAGGGGGATCCCTTGCGATACTTCACCATCCACTCCCGCAGTACGGTAGGAACGCTTAGGGACGGCAACAGCCCCCTTGAACGACACCAGAATAAAGGACCGATCCGATTCGAGACCAACATCCATCCTCCAACCGACGGCCGTTTCTCACCGTCGCCCCCGTATACTCGTCTCACGGGTAGCGATAGCCCGACCTTTTGAATATCGGAGCAACTCGCGCCCGCCGTTTCGGAACAGCAGGAATCATCCTGGAGTATTATTTATTGGCCTATTTCATTGGAGAGAGCGGAAGGCGTGGGAGGTCAGCGACCCACCTCCATATCGTGATCAACAGAGTAGTATAATAGGTATTATTGGTGAGGAGGACTCTCGAAGATTGTGCCGGAACAGCGCTTCGCCATCGGTATCGACGTGATTGCTTCGCCTACAGTCCCATTGTCCCGGGTATTGGTCCTAGTCGTGGCAGAACCAGTTAGCACTCAGAGATTCCATCAGGAGCCATACGAAAGTCCTCCTCGATTCCGGCAGATTCCAGCAGAACCAGGATCTGGACCCCGCCTCTACAAGCGAATTTTATAAATATTTCGCTGCCGATAATGTTGTTAACGATAATTTCGGTGATAAAGAAGTGATCACGCTCATGCCGGAGATGGTTCGGGAGAGATTTGGCCGGCTCTTTGCCCGCAGGTACCTCGTAATGGTCGACGAGCGGACGGGGCTCGCGGAGATCCTCGAGAACTGCCACGCCCACGGCACCATCGAGTGGGATGCCGCCAACCGCATGCGGGCCGGAGGAGCGGTGCTGAAGTGCTCGACCGCGGGGGCTTCGATGACGGTGCTCGCACGGCTCGGGCACTATCCTGTCCGCTTCGGGGCCGCAGATCAGGAGCTCGGCGGCCAGGCGCTCGAGGGCGTCGAGGCGGACGGCGACGAGGTGGTCACCTCCTGGGCCGGCATGGCCGGCGCCGGCGTCGGGATCGCCGCCTGCCTGCCGCAGGCGCCGGGGGTGCTGCGGACGGAGTACCCCTCCGACGAGGATCTGCTGGTCGGCGGAGCACGGGTGAACCGCGCCCGCATCGTCTCTCCCCGCTACGAGAAGATCACGCTCGGGATCGACGATACCGACACGAAGACCGAGGGGGCGACCTGGGTGCTCGCTCTCAAGGCAGCGGAAGCCTGTGCACGGGAAGGGGTGGAGCTCCTGAACATGCGGCTCGTGCAGTTGAACCCGAAGGCCCCGAAGAAGACCACGAACTGCGTGGCGTCCGCCCTGAATTTCGCCGTCCGCCCCGGGGCGGTGGACCCCCTGCTCGCCGACATCAGCGCCTACATCGATCAGCACACCTACAGCACGGATACGGGGATCGCTCTCTACCGCGGGATCGGGCTGCCTGCCAGCACGGATCTCGATCGAAGGATCAAGACCGAGATCCTGACGCTTGCCGAGGTGGAGGCGGAGGCGGAGCGCCTGCATATCGAGTTCCTGGACGGCAACGGGAGAAAGGGGAGAATCGGGGCGCTGGGAGCGGTGCTCTGGGCAAACAGGGGGGCCGAAGCGGCAGCACTCTATGGAGAACATCTCTGATCCCTACAGCATCCAGTACAGGAAGATCGTCGCCCTCTCGGACCCCGAGGGGGAGTGCGTCGAACTGATCGAGTTCTTCGACTGCATCGGGGGCGCGATGTGGGCGCAGCACCACTACAGGAAGAGCCCGCTCGTCCAGTCGGTGCGATCCGCGGGATCCCAGACCCGCTACCGCCTCCGCCCCGGCAGCGTGGTGCTGGACCTCCAGGGCTCCCGGTTCCCGGCAGGCATCGCCGCCGTGGGGGTGGACGAGGAGACGATCTCCATCCGCTACATCGGCATGGGCGGCGGAGGCGTGGGGGCGAGCATCTGCCGGGCCTATGCACCGGGCGTTCTCCGCAGCACCTGTGATCCCTCGGGAGGGGGGCGGCAGGCGGGCTCGACCATCTGGCTGCCCCGGCGGGAGCGGGTGCTGATCGGCGTGGACGACACCGATACCGCGGAGGAGGGCGCCACCTGGACGCTCGTGCACAACATCGCAAAAGCGGTGGAGGACGACGCCTCGCACTACCTCTCGCACACGATCGTCCAGCTCTATCCGGTTCAGTTCCGCACGAAGAACTGCGTCAGCACCGTTGTGGAGTTTGCATCCACGGATCCGGCGGGGCTGACGCGGCGGTTCCATCAGCTTCTCGAGAGGTACACACTCTCCGACCGCACTGGCATGGCGGTCTACCGCGGATTCGACCCGTCGCCCCTGTTGGAGTTCGCACGAACGGTGAAGAGGGGTGAGGTCGATCCCCGGTCCCTCCCCGATCCAGAGGACGGGCACCTGGAGATCGTCATGGACGGCAGAGGGGTCATCGGTGCCGTCGCCGCGATCCCCTTCTACGGCAACTACACGGAGGCGCTGGAACTATGGAGTGGAGAACTTTAAAAGCGCTCCTCCTGGAGGAAGGGGGCGCCAGCGTGCACGGGGCCGGGATCGAGGAGTACACCGGCCGTTCCACCGCCGGACCCTCCGCCCTCGGCAGAGGCTCCGTCTTCTTTACGAACGGAAAGCAGCGGGTGCGGCTCTCCATCCGGCCCGACAGCCCGATCCCGATCCTGCACGCCGGGAATGGCGAGGCCATCCTCCGGAAGGGCGACCTGGAAATCCGGGGGCGGCTGGAACCCGTGGCGCTCCACTGCCCCCGCCAGGCATACATCACCGTCTCCGAACGCTGCATCTTCCGCTGCCGCTACTGTCAGGTCCCCCTGCAGCCGGGCAGGGTGAAGACCGCAGAAGAGGTGCGATCGCTCGTCGAGAGCGTGGCGGACCGCATCGACGCGATCTCCCTGACGAGCGGCGTCGCGGATACGGTTGCGGGAGAGGAGCGGCGCGTGCTCGACGCCGTGCGGGAGGTGCGGCGGTTCGATCTGCCGATCGGCGTCTCTATCTACCCGACCCTTGAGACGCCGGGGAGACTCCTGAACGCCGGTGTGAACGAGGTGAAGTTCAACGTGGAGGCGGCAACTCCGGTCCTCTTCGCCCGGATGTGCCCGGGGCTCGACTGGCAGGAGATGTGGGCGGTGCTCGAGCGCTCGGTCGATCTCTTCGGGGAGGGGCGCGTCTACTCCAACGTCATCGTCGGACTCGGGGAGAGCGACGCGGAGCTGGAGGGCTGCATCGACGCCCTCGTGGAACGGGGCGTAATCCCGGTGCTGCGGCCCCTGAATCCGGCCGCAGAACTCGCCGGCTGCCGCCGTCCGTCCGCCGCACGCCTCCTCTCCCTCTGCGCCTACCAGGAGACGGCGCTGCGGAAGGGCGGACTGGATCCGCGATCCGCCCGCACCCTGTGCACCGCCTGCACCGGCTGCGATCTCACGCCCGGGAGGGACACATGAAGGGAACCCTGGCGGTGGCGGAGGCGATTCGCCGGTCGGCGGACACCTGCTATGCGGTGCCCGGCTACCCGGTGACCGCCCTCGCCACCGGGCTCTCCGCGGAGGG
Source organism: Methanomicrobiales archaeon (assembly GCA_034679905.1). Taxonomy (GTDB): domain Archaea; phylum Halobacteriota; class Methanomicrobia; order Methanomicrobiales; family JACTUA01; genus JASEFH01. Next base: position 11,766 of record JAXDAH010000075.1, read on the forward strand.
GACGGTCAACGAGAAGGTGGCGCTCGAGTACGCCCTCGGGGACTCCCTCGCCGGGCGGCGGTCCGCGGTGCTGATGAAGAACGTGGGGCTCAACGCCTGCGCCGATCCCCTGGTGAACGCCACGACGCAGGGTCTGGGGGCCGGCGTCGTGATCGTCGCCGGAGACGACGTGGACGTGCTGGGGTCCCAGAATGCAGAGGACTCCCGCTACTACGGCGAGCTTGCCCAGGCGCCGGTGCTCGAACCGGACGGCGAAACCTGCCACCAGGCGGTGGAAGAGGCGTTCCGGGCCTCGGAGCGCTTCTCACGCATCGCCATCCTGCGGCTCACCCCGGCCCTGCTGGAGTCGGACGTGCCCGGAGGCTCCGCCGAGCGGAGGGACGGTGGCGGCGCTCTCGCGGCTCCGGACCTGACCATGCCGGGAAGGGTGGCGGAGGCGGATCGGATCGCACGGGAGATGTTCGCCTGGTCGCGGACCTCCGATTTGAACCGGTTCGCCGATCCCCCGGTGGGCGTGGGAGCCGCTCCCGGACAATCCCGCGTGGTGACGGTCTACCCGCCGCCCGCAATCCCGCGGGATCTGGCGGACGTTCGGGAGTACGGCCGCCCCTTCGTGCGGGAGCACCGCGACGTCCAGCCTACGGAGGGCGGGAGGGCGGCGGAGACCTTCGAGACGCGGGGGTTCTACCGCACCTTCTGCCCCTCCTGCCCGTTCCGGGGGGCTGTGGGGATGCTGCAGGAGAAAGGGCTCACCGTCGTCTGCGACATGGGCTGCTCGGTCTTTGCCATGAACCCCCCCTACCGGGTGGGCGTCGCCACCTATGGCCTCGGATCCTCGGTGGCGGTCGCAGCCCGGAGCACCCGGGTCGCCCTCACGGGGGACTATGCCCTGCTCCACTCCGGGATCAACGCCCTCATCGACGTGGCGGAAAAAGAGCTTCCGCTGCTCTGCATCGTGCTCGCGAACAGGCGGATGGGCATGGTGGGGGGTGAGCCCTGCACCGATGTGCTGAAGTATATCGGCTGGACTCGCCCCGTGACCGTCCCAGCCGGGGATGAAGAGCGCCTCCGCACACTGCTCCGAATGCCGGAGGCGCTCTCGGTCGTGGTGATAACGGGAGAATGCCCGTCAGGTGAGACCCATGCAACCGTGGAATGTTGAGATCTGTGATGTGACCCTGCGGGACGGTGAGCAGACGCCGGGCGTCTCGTTCCGCCGCGAGGAGAAGATGGATATCGCGAACCTTCTGGACCAGATCGGGGTGGAGGTGATCGAGGCCGGTTTCCCCTCGGTCTCGAAGTACGAGGCGCAGTGCGTGAAGGCGATCGCCTCGATGGGGCTCTCCGCCCGCACCTGCTGCCTGGCTCGGGCGCGCCGGGGCGACGTGGACGCGGCGATCGAGTGCGACGTGGATATGGTCAGCGTCTTCATCCCGAGTTCGGAGCTCCACGTGCGTCACAAGTTCCGCAAACCCCGGGAGCAGGTGCTCGACGAGGCGCTCGCCATCGTGGAGTATACCCGCGATCACGGGATCGCCGTGCGGTTTGCCGCCGAGGACGCCTCCCGGACAGACCTTCCGTTCCTGAAGGAGATGTACCGCAGGGGAGCGGAGCACGGAGCGGCGTACCTCTCGTTTGCCGATACCGTGGGCTGCCTCACCCCGCTCCAGATCCACCGCGTCTTTGAGGAGCTGTCGGCGGGCGTGGACGGTCTGCTCTGCGCTCACTGCCACAACGACATGGGTCTTGCCACGGCCAACACACTCGCCGCCGCCGAGGGCGGCGCCTACCAGCTGCACACCACGGTGAACGGCATCGGGGAGCGGGCGGGGAACGCCGCCCTCGAGGAGGTGCTGGTCGCGCTCCGCATGGTGGGCGGCGTCGATCGCTACGACCTCTCCCACCTGAAGAACATCTCGAACATGGTGGAGCAGTACTCGGGCATCCCGGTCCCGAAGAACAAGGCCGTCGTCGGAGAGTTCGCGTTCACGCACGAGAGCGGGATTCACATCGCCGCCATCCTGGAAGATCCGCTCACCTACGAGTCGATCCCCCCGGAGCTGGTGGGGGCGGAGCGGCGGTTCGTGCTGGGCAAGCACACCGGCAAGAAAGCGCTCGAGCACGTGATCCAGAAACTGGGGCACAACCTCTCCGAGACCGAGATCTGCTGGATCCTGGAGCAGGTGAAGCTGCGTTCGGAGCACAAGTGCAGCGTCTCGCCGGAGATGCTGCAGAAGCTGATCCGGGATGCGGAAGGGAAGTGCCAGTCATGAGCACGCTCTCCGAACGGATCCTGGGCGCACCTGCCGGGGAGTACGTGGACCGGAAGGTGGACCGGGCCTATGCCCACGACGGAACCGGTGTCCTCGCCCTGGAGGCCTGGCGGCAGATGGGCGCCGCGCTGGAGGCCGATCCCGCCCGCCTCCATATCGTCTTCGACCATATCGCGCCGGCGAACGCCTCCACCACCGCGAACCTGCAGGCCGAGCTGCGAGAGTTCGCTGCCACTTCCGGTATCCACTTCGCCGATATCGGGAGCGGCATCTGCCACCAGGTAATGAGCGAAGGGTATGCCTACCCTGGCGAGATCGTGGTGGGGGCGGACTCCCACACCTGCACGCTGGGGGCATTCGGGGCCTTTGCCACCGGCGTGGGGGCGACCGACCTGGCCGCGATCTGGGCTTCGGGGTGCACCTGGTTCCGGGTCCCGGAGACCATTGCAGTGCATCTCACGGGCACGCTCCAGGGGGCTGCCGAGGCGAAAGATCTGGCCCTCGCCTATGTCGCCGAGCTGGGGATGGACGGGGCCACCTACCGGGCGCTCGAGTTTATTGGCGACGGTGCTGCCGGGATCTCCATGGACGGGCGGCTGACCGTCTGCAACATGGCGGTCGAGAGCGGCGCCAAGACGGGACTCTTCTACGCGGATGCCGTGACGCGCCGCCACCTCCACCTCTACGGGCACGACGCAGATCCGCAGGCGAGGGAAGACGCCACCTATGCGCAGGAGATCGACCTCGAGCTCGACGCCATCCCGCCGCTCGTTGCGGTCCCGCATCGTGTGGATACCGTGAAGGAGGTAGAGGCGCTCGCCGGCACGCCCATCGACCAGGTCTTTGTCGGCACCTGCACGAACGGGCGGTACGAAGACCTGCGGCGGTTCGCCCGCATGGTGCGGGGGAAGAAAGTGGCGGTACGGACTATAGTCGTACCGGCCTCTCGCCGGGTGCTGGAGCGGCTGATCCGCGAGGGGCTGCTCCTGGATATCGTGCAGGCCGGCTGCACGCTCGGCACTCCCGGCTGCGGGCCGTGCCTGGGCGCCCATATGGGCGTGATCGGGGAGGGGGAGGTCTGCCTCTCCACCGCCAACCGTAACTTCCGGAACCGGATGGGGGTGGGGGGCGAGATCTACCTCGGCTCGGTGGCAACCGCGGCAGCCAGCGCACTTGCCGGGGAGATCGCGACGGCGGAGGCGGACGATGTTCGGTGAGGGGGCGGCAGTCTGCATCGGGAACGACGTGGACACCGACCAGGTAATCGCCGGACGCTACCTCCGCACCAAGGACCGGCAGGTCTGGGCCGAGCACGTCTTCGAGGATCTCGATCCCACCCTGAAAGACCGCCTCCACGGCGCCGTGCTCGTCGCGGGGACCAACATGGGCTGCGGCTCATCAAGGGAGCAGGCGGCGATCGCCCTCAAGGAGGCCGGCGTCGTGGCGGTGGTCGCCCAGAGTTTCGCCCGCATCTTCTTCCGGAACGCCATCAACGTCGGGCTCCCCGTGCTCGAGTGCAGGATGTCGTGCCGGGAGGGGATGGCGGTGCGGTTCGACCTGGAAGAGGGCTGGGTGGAGGTGGACGGCACCCGATGGACGGTCCGCCCCCTCTCCCCCCACATGGTCGGCATCCTGCGGGCCGGCGGGCTCGTCCCCTACTGGAGGGCGCACGCGTGATCTTCCCCGCGGAGTGCAAGGTCGTCGGCTCGGGGCTGGACAAGGAGCGAACGGATACGGTCTACTTCCTCACCCGCTACCTGATCCGGGAGGGGGAGGGCGGGCTGCAGGTCGTGGAGGTGACGACCGACCCGGACGCGACGGGGCTGATGCGGAAGGTTGTGAGCGAGCGGGTGCTCGCCGGCGGCAGGGACGTCTGCCGCCACCCGGGGCGTGTCCAGCTCCACGATCGGGCGGGGCTGGTGCGGCTGGCCCGGGAGAGCGGGTGCCGCTGCACCGTCTTCACAGCCCTCGACGAGCACGTGACCTTCGTGCTCGACCCGGATCCCTCCTGCTTCCTGACGGTGCACGTCTACGACCTGGAGCCCCCCCGCCCCTCGCTATCGGCCTGCATCCGCGAGCTGGAGGCGGCGGGGCTCTTTGGCGAGCTCTCCGTCGCCTTCGAGCACCACGTGCGGGACATCCGCGGGATCTCGGCGGACGCGTACCCCTGCCGGGCGGCCGGCTTCTCCCCCACCCTGGACGCGAACCCGATGCGGGGCGGGGAGCGGGTAGCCGGGTGCCGCACGGGATCCCAGCTCTACAGCGAACGCTACGGAGACGACTTCACGCTCGTCGACATCTGCCCCCTGCAGGCCGTCGAGCACGAACCCTTCATCGCCCGCTGCTGCCGGAAGGAGCGGGAGGGCGTGGGGCTGTACAGCGGTAGGCTGGGCGCCGTGGTGCACTGGGGCGCCTCGCCGCGGCGGATCTACGAGTCGGTCGCCCGGCTGGCCGAACAGTGGCGTGCTGCCGAGAGGGCTGTTTTGGAACGGTGCTCGGGATGCCCGTAATCGCTATCGTCGAGGGGGACGGGATCGGGAGAGAGGTGATCCCGGTCGCTCGGGAGCTGCTCGGGCTTCTCCGCCCGGACTTCGAGTTCGTCCCCGTAGAGGTGGGATACGGGCTCTGGAGACGCACGGGGACTGCGATCACGGAGGATGCCATCGAGCGGCTCCGCGCCGCCGACGCGGTGCTCTTTGGCGCCGTTACCACTCCTGCCGATCCCGACTACCGCAGCGTCGTGGTGCGGATTAGAAAGGAGCTCGACCTCTACGCCAACATCCGCCCGGTACGGGGTGAAGGATTCGATATCGTCATCGTGCGGGAGAACACCGAGGGGCTCTACTCCGGCATCGAGCGGATCGAGCCGGATCGCACCTGCACGGTGCGGGTGATCACCCGCCGGGGCAGCGAGCGGATCGCCCGGGCCGCCTGCCGCCTGGCGAAGACCCGCCGTCACCTCACGATAGGGCACAAGGCGAACGTGCTGAAATCCGACCTGCTCTTCCGCGACGTCTGCCGTGCGGAGGCGGAGACAGCGGGCATTATCTGCCACGAGCGGTTCATCGACGCCCTCTGCCTGGACCTCCTCCTCCACCCGGCGGAGTACGACGTGATCGTCACCAAGAACATGTTCGGGGATATCTTGAGCGACGTTGCTGCTTTCCTGGTCGGCGGCCTCGGGATGCTCCCCTCCGCCAACATCGGCGACCGCCACGCCCTGTTCGAACCGGTGCACGGCAGCGCCCCGGATATTGCGGGGAAGGATATCGCCAACCCGGTTGCAGCCATCCGGAGCGCCGCCATGCTCCTCCGCCATCTGGGCGACGATGAGTCGGCCCGGCAGCTGGAGGGAGCTATAGAGAGCGCGATGGGCAGGGGGATAAAAACACGCGACCTGGGGGGGATGGCAGGCACCCGGGAGTTCGGAGTGGCCGTGATGCAGGAACTGGAACGCTTCTAAACTAAAGAAGCTATTCAGCCTAATGTCTCCCCATTCGCTTAGTAGAAAAGCCCTCCGGCGCATTTTTACATCTATAGATATTTTATCGGTTACAGGGGTTTAGATCCTCCCCTCACCGCGGCCCTCTCCGGGCCGCCCCCTCCCCTCAGAGAGGGGAGGATTAAGGGCGATAGGTCCCTATCGGACGATGAATTCTGATGGCGGAGGAGCTATTCCGTATCCGGGCTACGGGCTATCGCACAAAAGGGAGGGGGAGGGCTCGCTCCTCCCCTGAGAAACCAGAAAGCCGTCGCCATGTTCTCTATGAGGATTTCGAGCCGATTTGCAGCAATTCTCGGTGAACGGGTGATGGTTAACCGTGCGGAATGCTGCTCCGAAAGGATTGCATTCACTTCACTGGTCACGATGCCGCGTCTTATCATCGTCCCATCCTTTCTCGCCTGTCGAATTCCTGTGTCCTCGGGAGAGAGTACTGCAACCCTCTCGCCTGTATCGCGATAGGCTAATCCCGGAACCGTCAAGGATACTCTCCGGGTTCATGGCGCCGCGTATACGATATCTCCCGGTGTTATGGGCTCGAGACAGATTCCATGCTTCCCTCCCTTTGAAGCCATCGTACCACGAGAGCGATGGGGACCGAGGATGCACCGCTCCCCCAGAAGTATAATAGGAGTGTCCTATTCAGCCTGTGTATCTGAATTAAACAGACGCTATCGCCGATCCGAGAATGAGGATAGCGCTGGCACCCGCCCCGAATCCGATCGTGACGTAGAGCATCGAGACGAGATCCTGCCGCATCCGGGAGCTTGCCCGCTCCCATGCCGAGAGCACATCCGACGGGAGATCGTGCAGCCTCCCCCCGACCTGAGGATCGCGAAGATCGGTTTTCATCCAGCGATCCCAGGTCCTGTAGAACGCCTGCCAGATCCCATCGATCCGCACGGCATGGCGGAGCAGCGCCAGGAACGCGGCGACCGCTAGCAGTGCCGCGAGTCCCGGAGCGAAGAGATCCGCGGTCAATAAGTAGAACGCGGACACCAGGGAGATCAGGAATCCGACGAACGTATACAGGGAGCACCACGAGACATCGGGGAAGGCTACTATCGTGCTCTTCTTGCCGCCGATCATATCCGTGAAGAAATCCATCGCGAAGTAGGCAGAGAATGCCGATGCGCACACCAATCCCTGGATGAGCCCGAGTGCCACCGCCAGTGGGAGGATCTGGCCGGTCGCGACATACGCGATCCCGACGACGATCGCGGCGTCGATCGGAAGCCCGATCAGCAGTTCCGGGAACGGGCGGTGCGAGAGTTGGAGAGGCGGGAAGTTGTAGAAGACGATCGCCAGGAATCCCGTCACCCCCACGAGAACCCCGTAGGGCCGGGCGACGGCGATCGGGACGACCAGGAGAGCGCAGAAAGCCAGAATGCTGAAGGATAGCAGCTTGAGTTCGCGGACGCTGACGAGCCCGGATACCAGCACTTTCCGCCGGCCGGTGCCCGCGATATTGGCCCGGACGTCAACCGGATAATCCACTAGATCGTTGAGCGGATGCGCGACGTACTGCAGGAGCACTGCCAGCGCGACACCGGTTCCGGCGAGAGGCCAGTGTATTCCAGAAAATCCCACGGCGTAGAGCGAGGTTGCCAGCGCCAGGATCGAGGCCGACCCGCTCCAGGCCGTGAGCGGTAAGATTCGAGCGAGATCGTAGAGAACCTGCAGTTTCATGGGCTGCTCCTGCCGTTCCATCCATTCCCGAATCGCGCTCGAGCGCCTTCCGCGGCGAACGGGGATCGCCGGGCAGCCCGGCACCCGTCCCCTCCCGCCCTCCCTTCGACCCGGTTTTAGTGGCTGATCCCCGAGGCCTGATTTATACTTTCCTCTGGAGCGGATAACGGGCGGGAACCGCTCAACAAGTTTTACATAGCGTCAGGTGTACACTAGCGGAGAAGAGAGAGGGTGCCGATCATGGTAAAAGTGGGCGTGCATGTATCGATTGCCGGTTCGATCGATAGGTCCGTTGCCCGGGCAGAAGAGGCCGGGTGCGATACGTTCCAGATCTTCTCACGGAACCCGAGAGGGTGGAGTTCCAGGGACCTCGACCCCGTTCAGGTGCGGCTCTTCCGCGAGCGCCTCGCAGAGTCCGGCATCTACCCGCCCGTAGACCACATGCCCTATCTGCCGAACCTGGCCTCGGTGGATGACAACATCTACGCCAGATCCATAGCCCTCCTCGCATCGGAACTGAAGCGCTGCGACCAGCTGGGAATTCCCTACCTCGTCACCCACCTCGGGCACAACCGCGATGTCGTTCGGGAGAGCGGAAGAGAGCAGGTGATCCGTGCGATCAATGCCGTGTTCTCTGATGTAGATGCCGACGTGATGCTCCTCCTCGAGAACACCGCCGGGGAGGCGAACAGCGTCGGGAGCGCTTTTGAGGATATCCGTGCGATCATGGACGGGATCCGGGATCTCGATCGCGTCGGCGTCTGCTTCGACACCTGCCACGCCTTCGCCGCCGGCTACGAGCTCCGCACGGAGGAGGGGGTTGCAGAGACGCTGCGCCGGCTCGACGGGGCGATCGGGCTCTGCCACCTGAAGGCGGTGCACCTGAACGACGCCCGGGGGGCACTCGGGAGCGGGCTCGACCGCCACGAGCATATCGGCATGGGCACGATCGGGGAGGAGGGGTTCCGGCACGTCCTCCGCCACCCCGCCATCCGTGACCTCCCCCTCATCTGCGAGACGCCCGTGGACAGCCAGCGGAACGACGTCGAGAACATCCTGAAGGTGCGGGAGCTGGCTGGAGAAGACCTCGGGAAGCCTCCGATCTAGAGCGGCGGACACTCTGGGAGGAATCTCCCGAGATGCCCCACGGGGTCGCGGCTATATAGGATGGAACCGCCTAGTACTGGGATAGTGTTGGGAACACGGGATGGTATGACAGTCCGCCTGGGCGAGGAGGGGCTCTCCCTCTACGCCCAGGGCGGATACGGGAGGCCGGATAAGGGCGGGCTGCGGCTGGAGGCGGAGGAGGCCCTCTACCTGGTTCACCGGGGTCGGATCGAGGTGCCGGGCTGCACCTTCGAGAGCCTTCTCTCCAGCTTCTCGACCGAGAGGGGCTTTGTGCGGCGGTATCTCGTCTACCGGGACATCCGCGAGCGGGGCTACGTGGTGCAGGCGGGCCCCCACGACTTCCGGGTCTTCCGACGGGGGCAGAGGCCCGGCAGCGGGCGATCCCAGTACCTGGTCCGGGTCCTATCGGAGCGGGATCTTGTGAACTTCGAGGCGATGAGTGCGGAGGCGACCGCCTCCCTGCACATGCGGAAGCAGCACGTGCTCGCCGTGGTCGACGACGAGAACGAGCTCACCTACTACGAGCTGAAACTGCAGAAGCTCACCCCGGCCGCAGAGCCGCCCGCCCTCCCGCCGGCGACAGCCCCGCTCTTCTCGACCTTCGCCATCGTGGAGACTGAAGACCGATCGCCGCTCGAGGATGCTTTCTTCGGGAAACGGCTCGATCCGGAACGGCTGATCCTCTCGCCGGTCGAGACCCTGTACCTCCTCGAAAAGGGGATGCTGGCGCTGCACGCGGACGGTGCGTCCATCCCGGCAGGGGAGTACCTCCGCATCGCCGGGGCGACCGACGTCGAGCTTGCGGAGAAGGCAAAGGTGTACGCGGACCTACGGGAGCGGGGCTACGTCCCGCGGACCGGCTACAAGTTCGGCCACCACTTCCGGGTGTACATCGGGAAGAAGACTCACTCCGATCTCCTGGTGCATGCCATACCCGCCGGCACGGCGCTGCCCATGAGCACCATATCCCGCTCCGTGCGCCTGGCGCATAGCGTTAAAAAGAAGATGCTATTTGCCTACGTGCACAATACTATAGAATACCTGGAATTTGCCCGGATAAAACTGTGAGTTGCGGATATGCAGAGAGAGTTAACCCCCTGGTCCGGTGCCGACAACCTGGACTACCAGAAGATCGTCTCCGAGTTCGGCATCGAACCCATTGAGCCCCTGACTGACGCGCTTCCCGAGGTGCCCTACTTCATCCGCCGGGGGATCGTCATCGGCCACCGCGATTACGGGAGCATCGTGAACGCGATTCGGAACCGGCAGAAGTTCTACGTGATAACCGGCTTCATGCCCTCCGGTCATCCCCACCTCGGGCACCTGATGGTGATGCGTGAGGTTGTCTGGCACGTGCAGCAGGGAGCGGAGGGCTATATCGCGATCGCGGATCGGGAGGCCCATGCGGTCCGGGGAACCTCCTGGGAGGCCTGCGACGCCTTCGGGAAGGAGTACCTGCAGTGCCTCTATGCCCTCGGCTACCGGGGGAAGACCTACTTCCAGAGCCGCAACGACCGCCTCAAGAACCTGGCGTTCGAGTCCGCCACCAAGGTGAACTTCTCCGATCTCGCCGCCATCTACGGTTTCGGCTCGGACACCTCGCTCGCCCACGCGATGAGCGTGATCACGCAGGTGGCCGACATCCTCTTTCCACAGGTAGATGGCGGTCCGGCCCCGACGGTGGTGCCGGTGGGGCTCGATCAGGATCCCCACCTCCGCCTCACCCGGGACGTGGCGCATAAGCTCCGCATGTTCACCGTGGAGGACCGGCAGGAGTACATCAGCGCCCGCTCCAAGAATGCCGCGCAGGAGGCCCTCTTCGAGATCGAGAAGACCTTCCCCCGCTCCCGAAGGTACGAGGGGCATGTCGACGTCTACGGCGAGACGCTCGAGCGGGTGCAGGAGACGGTGCGCAGAATCGAACTGAAGTACGGCGGATTCGGATTCCACACCCCCTCCTCCACCTACCACACCTTCATGCCCGGCCTCCTGGGAGGGAAGATGTCCAGCTCCGTCCCGGAGAGTCTCTTCACGTTCCGGGAGCCCGATGCGGAGGTGCGGAAGAAGATCATGGGAGCGCTCACCGGCGGGAGGGCGACAACGGAGGAGCAGCGGAGACTGGGCGGGGAGCCCGAACGCTGCCCCATCTACCAGCTCTACCGCTTCCACATGATTCCCGAGGACCGGGAACTCGAAGAGATCTGTCGCGCCTGCCGGGCCGGGGAGCGGCTCTGCGGCATCTGCAAGAAGGAGGCGTACGAACGGGTGCAGGCGTTCCTCGCCGATCTCCGCGAGAGGATGGCCGAAGTGGAGCACCTGGTGGAGGGGATATGACCGACGAACTCACGCCGAACGAGCGGCGGCTGCTCGCGACCCTTGCGCCCCTCAGGGAGGCGGATGCGGATGTGCTCGCGGAGATGATGGGCGCCACGCCGGAGGCGGTGGTGCAGTACGGCCAGCTCGCCAGCACGCGGGGGCTCGCCTGCGTCGAGCGGGAGACGGAGACCCGTTACGTGCTGACGGAGGAGGGGAAGCAGTACCGCGATAAGGGGCTGCCCGAGCGGCAGCTGCTGGAGTCGTTCCCGGAGAGCATCGACATCCGCGAGCTCCAGCGGCATCCCCTGGCCCGGATCGGCATCGGCTGGCTGCGGAAGAAGGGCTGGGCGGTGATCCGGGACGGCCGGGTGGAGAAGTGCGGGCAGGTGCCGCCCGGCGAGGACGAACGGGCCCTGCAGGACCCGGGACGCGGGGGCCGCGGGACCGTGGAACTCCTGAAGCGGGGGCTGCTCCAGGAGCAGGTGGCGGTACGCTTCCGCCTCTCCATCACTCCGGAGGGGGAGGCACTGGTCGCACGGGGCATCGAGGCACGGGAGGTTGGGACCCTCACCCGCGATGAGATCGTCTCCGGCTCCTGGATGGGAAAGAGGCTCCGGCGCTACAACGTGACCACGCTCCCGAAAAGGATCTACCCGGGCAAAATCCATCCCTACCAGCACCTCCTGAGCGAGATGCGCTCCATCCTGCTGGGGATGGGCTTCACCGAGATCCAGGGCGGGCTCGTTCAGTCCGCCTTCTGGAACTTCGACGCCCTCTTCCAGCCACAGGATCACCCCGCCCGCGAGATGCAGGACACCTTCTACATCGACGGCCGGGAGCCGCTTCCGCACGGCTACGAGCGGGTGCGCGACATGCACGAGTTCGGCGGTGGCACCTCATCGACGGGCTGGGGCGGCACCTGGAGCGAGGAGAAGGCGGAGCAATGCCTGCTCCGCACCCATACCACGTCGCTCACCATCCGCTACCTGCAGGACCACCCGCATCCGCCGGCGAAGGTCTTCGCCATCGGACGAGTCTACCGCCGGGAGGCGATCGACCCCACACACCTGCCCGAGTTCGAGCAGCTCGAGGGGATCGTCATGGACGAAGGCGTGAACTTCACCCACCTCCTCGGCTACCTGCGGGAGTTCTACGGGCGGATGGGCTTCGAGAAGGTGCGCTTCCGCCCCGGCTACTTCCCCTACACCGAACCGAGCGTCGAGCCCGAGGTGTACGTGGAGGGGCTGGGCTGGGTGGAGCTCGGGGGCGCCGGGGTCTTCCGGGAGGAGGTGACCGCACCCTTCGGCATCGAACACCCCGTGCTCGCCTGGGGTCTCGGGGTGAGCCGGCTGGCGATGCTGCGCCTGGGCCTGAAAGACCTGCGGATCCTTTACCGCAGCGATATCGAGTGGATCCGGGAATCTCCTATCCTGCCCTCCGGTACACGCGGCGGGCGTCCGTAGGGAACAGTACTTCCCTGGCGGCGCACGGCAGGGTATACCGGGAGGAGAAACGGTGGAGATCCATGCCATCCTTCGGAGGCTGGGGCCTTGGCGGCTTGGACTGGCAGCCGCCGATCTCGCCGCTGCCGAGGGCTTCGACGGCCGGGATGGGAGATGCACGATTCTGCACGATCTGGACGGCCGGGTATGGCGCATCCTCTCCGCTCTCCTCGTACGACGGTGGCTGGAGGAGCATGCCTTGGACGCAGATCTCCTGCACCATCAGGCGGAGGCGGATCTCGGGCGCTATTGCGGGGAGACGGAACGGATCCGCGCCATCCAGGACGAACTGGGGCGGCTGCCCTTCCGGGAGCTCGATCCCGAATTTCTCGGAGCCGTCTACGCACGCTACCTGGCGTCGGAGCTGCAGATCGGGCGGGACGGCGATCTGGTCCTCCGCTCAGGGGGGAAACGACGACATGGCGGCGCCTACTATACGCCGCCTGCCGTGGTGAACTACATTCTCGCACGGACCCTCGCCGCCCGCATCCGGGAGCTGGATCGGGAGCGACTGACCGACGTCGCCGTCCTGGATCCCGCCTGCGGCTCCGGAGCGTTCCTTTCTGCAGCGGCGGCGGTGCTGGAGGAGCGGTACAGGGAACTGCTGGGGGAGGGAGACGTCCACCGCGCCAGCCTGGGACGGCACCTCTACGGGCTGGACCTGGATCCGCTCGCGGTAGAGACGGCCCGCCGCATCCTCCAGCTCCGGACCGCCGCAGCGAGGAGTGATCCCTCCGTCGTCCCGGCGGACATCCGTTGCGGCAACGCCCTGATCGAGCACCCTCTGGATGGCGCCGTCCGCCCCTTCCGCTGGGCTGACGAGTTTCCCGCGGTCCTGGAGCGGGGCGGATTCGACGTGATCGTGGGGAACCCGCCCTGGGTGAGCTTCGGGCTCCGCGGCGCGGGGCGGTGCGAACGGGCGGTGGACACCTACCTCCGCTCCGCCTACCCGAACTCCGCGGAGTACAAGCTGAGCGTGTACGCCCTGTTCGTGGAGCGGGCGATCCGCCTGCTCCGCGACGGCGGGGTGGGCGGGTTCATTCTCCCGGACAGTTTTCTCCTGGGACGATACTTCTCAAAGCTCCGCCGCCACCTGCTGGACAGCGTGCGGATCCTCGAGATCGTCCTCGTCCTGGAGGATTTCTGGCGGGAGGGGAACGCCGGGCGAAGCGTCGTTCTCATCTTCGAGAAGGAGCCGGACGCAGCGGCCCGGGACGCGAACGAGATCGCGCTCTCCTGCTGCGCCGCCCCCGTGGATCTCGCCGGGGGGAGCGCCCCCGCATTCCGATACCGCCAGGGAAAGTACCGCAACCTCCCCCGTAATCGTTTCCGCCTCTGCTTCTCGGCGCGGAACCGCGACCTGATCCAGCGGATCGAATGCGGATCGGTCCCCCTGTCGGAGATCGTCTCCCTCCATACGGGCGTCCGCTCCCGGATCGGCCAGAAGAGCATCGTCGCCGCGGAGAGGCGGGGGGAGTCCTGGAAGCCCGGGCTCGTCTCGGGAAGCGAGATCGGGCGCTACCGCCTGCGCTACAGCGGTCACTTCCTGAACATCGATCCCGCGCTCCTCTGGTCCGGGGGATGGGACCCGGCGGTGGTCTTCCGCGAGAAGCTGCTGGTGCGACAGACCGGGGATGCCATCCATGCCGCATACGATCCGGACGGCTACTACCACCTCAACAACTGCCACGCGATCGTCCTGGAGGACGAGAGCTACCTCCTGAAGTACATCCTCGCCATCCTCAACTCGAGGCTGATGAACCGCTACTACCAGCTGGTGAGCCTCGAACGCGGGCGGGCGCTCGCTCAGGTGGACATGGACATGCTCGGCGAGTTCCCCATCTATCCGGCGCCGCTCCCGATTCAGCGGGAGATCGCCGGTATGGCGGACCGGGCGATCGCCGCCCTGAACGGCGATGATGGCCGGACGTCCCCGGCGGCGCAGGCGGTTCTCGATGAAGTGGATCGGGCGCTCTACCGGCTGTACGATCTCACCGACGCGCAGATGCGACTGGTCGAGGGGGAGTTCGCGCTGCGGTGACGCCACACAGGATTAAAGTGAGCGGACGTCCCAGATTTATGTACGCGGGTGATATGAAGTGCCGGTTATCTCGCTATCCTTCAGATACCTGGAAGAACTGGTGGGAGCGGACAGGGATATACTCCTTGCCCGCCTGCCCATGATGGGCTCGGACATCGAACGGATCGAGGAGGACCACGTGGACGTGGAGTTCTTCCCCAACCGCCCGGACCTCTACAGCGTGGAGGGGGTAGCCCACGCGATGCGGGGATTCCTGGGGATCGAGAGCGGTCTTACCCGCTACGACGTCCGCCCCTCGGGGATCGCGTTCACCCGCGACGAGAGCATCCTGCCCATTCGCCCGTACCTCGGCTCCGCGGTGATCCGGGGGGTGCATCTGGACAGCGACGCGATCCAGAGCCTGATGGGCCTCCAGGAGGCCTTGCACTGGGCGGTCGGGAGAGGGCGGGGCAAGATGGCGATCGGCGTCCACGATCTGGACACCGTTACCCCGCCGTTCCGCTACTTCGCCGCCCCCCGGGACCGCGCCTTCGTGCCCCTGGACTTCGACCGCCCCATGACCATGGAGAAGATCTTAAAAGAGCACCCGAAGGGGAGGGACTACGCCCACATCGTGCAGGACTTCCCGCTCTTCCCCCTGATCGTAGACGCGGAAGACCACGTGCTCTCCTTCCCGCCCATCATCAACGGGGAGCGGACGCGGGTGACGGAGGAGACGAGAAACCTCCTCC
Source organism: Methanomicrobiales archaeon (assembly GCA_034679905.1). GTDB lineage: Archaea > Halobacteriota > Methanomicrobia > Methanomicrobiales > JACTUA01 > JASEFH01. Next base: position 26,948 of record JAXDAH010000075.1, read on the forward strand.
TCGACACCACCGGCACTGATCCGCGGGCAGTGACCGTCACCGTCAACATCCTCTGCACCGCCCTTGCCGAGAGCGGCGCCCGGGTGGAGAGCGTGCAGATCGACGGTGCCGCGGTGCCGGATCTCTCCCCGACGGAGCGGGTCGTGAACCTCAGGGATTGCAACACCCTCCTGGGGACGAACCTCTCCGCTGCCGAGGCCGCCGCGCTCCTGGAGAAGATGCGCTTTGGGGCCGAGCCGCAGGACAACGACCGCATCCGGGTGCTGGTGCCCTGCTACCGGGCCGACATCATGCACGACTGGGACATCTTCGAGGACGTGGCGATCGCCTACGGGTATGGCGCCTTCCAGCCGGAGCTCCCGCCGGTCTGCACGACCGGAGCCCAGCATCCCGCAACGGGGCTGCAGGACGCCGTGCGGAGCATTCTCACCGGTCTCGGCTACCTGGAAGTCATGCCGTTCACACTGTCGAGCGAACGGGTGATGTTCGACGCGATGCAGCGCTCCCGCTCCCCCTGCGCCATCCAACTGGCACGCCCGATCAACGAGGAGCATACCATCGTGCGGACCGACATCCTGCCGCTGCTGCTCGAGACCCTGACCGTGAACCGCCACCGCGAACTCCCGCAGCGGATCTTTGCCGTCGGCGACGTCCAGGAGTCCAGGGTCACCTGCCAGAGGGTCTCCGCGGCCAGCATCCATCCCGCCGCAGACTTCACCGAGATCTACGCCGTCGCCGATGCCCTCTGCCGGGAGCTCGATCTCGTCTTTGCCGTGGAGGAGTCGGCGGATTCGGCCTTCATCGACGGGCGGCGGGGCGACATCGTCATCCAGGGGACGGCACGGGGCTCTTTTGGAGAGATTCACCCGAACGTATTGAATGCCTTCGAGCTGGAGTATCCCGTCGCCGCCCTCACCCTGGATCTCAGAGCCGTACTGGAATGCCGCGGGCGGCCAGGTACTCTTTGACCTGCCGCACGCTGAACTCGCCGTAGTGGAAGACGCTCGCCGCCAGGCAGGCGTCCGCCTTCCCGAAGGCGAATCCCTCGAAGAAGTGCTCCAGCGTCCCCACGCCCCCGCTCGCGATCACGGGAATGGTGACCGCATCCGAGACGGCGGCGGTGATGGGGATGTCGAATCCCGCTTTCGTGCCGTCGGTCTCCATGCTGGTGAGCAGGATCTCCCCGGCGCCCCGCCGCTCCGCCTCCCGGCACCAGGCGACGGCATCGACGCCGGTGGGGCGGCTGCCGCCGTAGGTGACCACCTCGTACCAGCACTCCCGCCCGTCGGAGAGGGGGATCGGCGTACCGCTGCCGTTCTTCCCGCAGTTCCGCCGCACGTCCACCGCGACCACCACGCACTGCGTCCCGAAGCGGCGGGCGGCGCGATCGATCAGCGAGGGGTCCTGGACCGCACTGGTGTTGATGGATACCTTGTCCGCCCCGGCACGCAGGATCTGCTGGATATCCTCCAGGCTGCGGATGCCGCCGCCCACGGTGAGCGGGAGGAAGAGCTGGTCGGCAGCCCGCTGGATCACCTCGATGATCGTCCCGCGCTTCTCCTTGCTGGCGGTGATGTCCAGGAAGACCACCTCGTCCGCTCCCTGCTCGTTGTAGCGCTGGGCCAGCTCCACGGGATCCCCGGCGTCCCGGAGGTCGACGAAGTGGCATCCCTTGACCACGCGCCCGTCCTTGATGTCCAGGCAGGGGATGATGCGCCGTGTCAGTGCCATGCATACCGGTTGCGGGGGAGAGCTGATCAGGATTTCGGATGCCTACCCGATTGCATGGATTTAACTCGTGCGAGGGCTACATATTCAGATACAGACAATAGAGGGATTCGAAGGGATTTTTTTATGCAATCGGGAAGGCTGAAGATCGAGTGGGCACGCCAGTACATGCCGGTGCTGGCGACCATCCGCCGCGAGTTCGAGGAGGAGAAGCCGTTCTCCGGTATGACGATCGGCATGGCGCTACACGTGGAGGCCAAGACCGCGGTGCTGGTGGAGACGCTGGCGGCGGGAGGGGCGGAGGTGCACATCACTGGGTGCAACCCGCTCTCCACGCAGGATGACGTCTCCGAGGCGCTGAACGACGTGCCCGGCGTTCGCTCCTATGCGAGACGGGGCGCCACGGTGGAGGAGTACTACCGTGCAATCGACCGCGTCCTGGACGCCCGACCGCAGATTACGATCGACGACGGCATGGACCTGATCCACGTCCTTCACACCCGACGGACCGAGATCCTGGACGGGGTGATCGGCGGGAGCGAGGAGACCACGACGGGGGTCCACCGCCTGCGGGCGATGGCGAAGGACGGTGCGCTGCGGTTTCCGGTGGTCGCCGTGAACGACACCCCCATGAAGCGCCACTTCGACAACGTCCACGGCACGGGCGAGAGTGCGCTCACCGCGGTGATGATCACCACAAACGTGCTTATGGCCGGCAAGCGCCTGGTCATCGCCGGCTACGGATTCTGCGGGCGGGGGCTCGCCACCAAGGCTGCAGGGCTCGGGGCGCGGGTGATCGTCACCGAGATCGATCCCCGAAAGGCGCTGCAGGCGCACATGGACGGGCATGCGGTGATGAGCATGGACGAGGCGGCGGAGGTCGGAGATCTCTTCATCACGGCGACGGGCAACAGGGGCGTCATCACGGAGCGCCACTTCCGCCGCATGCAGGACGGCGCCATCCTGGCCAATGCGGGCCACTTCAACGTGGAGGTGGATGTCGAATGGCTGGAGCAGCATGCCGATTCTATCGTGCGCCGCGAGGGCATCGACACCTACATCCTTGACGGGAAGGCGATCCACCTTCTCGCCGAAGGGCGGCTCGTCAACCTGGCGACCCCGAAGGGCATGGGGCACCCGATCGAGGTGATGGACCTCTCCTTCTCCCTGCAGGCGCTCTGCACCCGGTACATGGCAGAGGCGGGCCGTTCGCTCGCCCCCGGCGTCTACGACGTGCCGGCGGAGATCGACGAGCGGGTGGCGGACCTGAAGCTCGAGGCGCTCGGGCTCGCGATCGACCGCCTGACCCCCGAGCAGGCGGAGTACCTGCGGAGCTGGGAGATAGGGACGTAAGAGTCCCCTCCGCTCTTTTTTATTTCAATCTCGAGGTACCGGACACCTTCGCATCCGGCAGATCCCCGCCGATCTCTCTCCGCAGGCAGTAGAGATACTCCTGGGCGTAGCCGGCGTAGTCCCCAAAGTAGTTGCGTGCAAACTGGCGGATCCGCTCGTAGTCGGCGGTGCAGATAGGCCGCTCGGGGAGATCCGGCATGAAACGCTGCATGATGCGGTGGATCCAGACGTCCACGGGGAACGACTCGTACCTGCCAAAGGCGAAGAGGAGGATGCAGTCCGCAGCCTTGGGCCCGATGCCGGCGTAGCGCATCAGCTCCCTCCGGGCCGATTCGCAGGGGAGAGCGTCGATGCGCGCCGCCCACCCGGGATCGGCCGCGACCGCCTCGGCGGTCTCCCGGATGTAGGAGGCACGGTATCCCAGCTTGCACTCCCGCAGGAGCGGTTCATCCTCCCCCGCCAGACGCTCCGCCCCGGGGAAGGTGTAAAAGGTCCTCCCGAACGCCTCCACCTCCTCCCCGAAGCGGCGGGAGAGATTAGCGATGCGCCGCTCGATCATCGGGATGTTGGAGCAGGTGGAGCAGATGTAGGCGGCCAGACAGTCCCATGCGGGCTGCTGTACGATGCGGAGCCCGCAGCACCGCTCGATAGCGCTCTCCATCAGGGGATCGGTGCGGAGCGTCTGGAGCACCGCCTCCAGGTCGAGGTCGAGATGGAGGTAGGATCGGACCGTGCGCTCCGGAGCTCCCTCGAAGATCAGCCGCTCTTTCTCCTGGCGGATGCGCAGGGGAACCCCCTCCACCAGCCCGTACCACCAGCCGTCCTCCTGCACCCAGCCGAACACCTGTCCGCAGCTGAGGGTGAGATCGAGCCGGAACGGCTGGTCTGTATGGAGTACAATCTCGGGCACGCGACAACGCTCCTGCGCATGAAGCCGGACGAACCCCAGGGGGGTGTACCGGCAGGAGTACTCTTTCCCATATACGTGCGTCCCGTACGATCAATAAAGTAGCGGACGCCAAGAGGCGAACCCATACCTTCATCCGATCGGGAGGCCAGAATATTCCGGCCATGCGGGAGCTATGCATCTTCTTCGCCGTGCTGGCTCTCCTCGCCGCGGGCTGCACGGAGAGCACCACCTCTGCCGTTCTCGTCGAGTACAGCCGGACGGGCGGCATCGCGGGTTTCGACGACCACCTCATCGTCTACGAGAACGGCACTGCAGTCCTCACCCGGAGAACGGTGGAGGGGACGTTCGTCCTGGATTCGGTAATCCTGGACATTCTGCGGGATGACCTGGAGGCGGCGGATTTCCCGACGCTGGACAAGCAGTATCCCGCCCCGTCGCCGGGTGCCGACTACATCACCTACCGGATCACCTACCGCAACCGCACCGTCACCGCCGAGACGACCGCGGTGCCCGAGCAGCTCGAACCCGCGATCCGCACGCTCGACAATATCATCCAGTCGCAGTCCTGACCGTATCCGATATGTTTAAATCGGTGCGCCGAGAGGAGGCTGGTGCTAAGATCGGTGTTGATACGACGCAACGCCATCGCAGAGGTGCTGAACAATGAGACGCATGATCCTGCCCACCCTGCAGCTGGCCCTGGCTACCTACACGCCCGGTCAGGAGGAGTGGGCTTCCGGAGACATTTTCCTGGTGTACAAGCGGAGCGGGGGTACGGTATACCGTGGCGGCGAGGGGGTGGGGTCTTCCGGCGACCACCTGGTCATCTACGAGAGCGGACGAGCGATGCTGACCCGGGGGCCGATGACGATGGAGTTCTTACTGGAGCCGGAGACGATGGACCGGCTGCGCACGCTCCTGGAAGAGGCGGATTTTCCCACGATACCGCCCCTGAACCCGCCGGCGCAGTCGAGAACTGCCTACAGCGGTACGGACTACTCGGCGAACCTGCCGGGGTTCCTCATCGTGTACAGAGGATTTCGGGTACAGGCGGCAGACACGTCGATCCCGGTCGAGCTCGAGCCGCTCATCGCCACCCTGACGGACATCGTCGCCGAGCATGCGCCCGTGTCCTCACCGGAGGGGACGGCGTAGGTAAGGTATTCGCACTCTGCATGGGGAAAGCGGATTGGCGAACGTGAGCTGCAGACGCGGAATTAAACCATCGAGCGGAGAGGGGGAACGTCGTGAGAGACGGAAAGCAAGAGACTCCAGCGTACCCAGATCCGATCCGCCACGACATCCAGAGGCCTGTGCACTTGGGATTGTGTAGTTCGGCATAGGGATGGGGTGTTCAATCTCCAAGCACCCCGATAGACATCATGATCTCCAGCTGGTCTGCAATCCAGATTCGACGTTGGGTGGGCTCGCCCCAACGGTGTGCTGGCACCCGCTCTCAAGTTCGGGGAGCAGGCCTGTCCCTCCTCGGTCCTGCACTATACAGCCACATTCCCCTGTTAAATCGTGGGGATGGGTATTCTCCGATCGTATCGCCCTGGTGGGGGAGGGGATGCACCCCCTCCCCCCGTGCCTCCACCCCGCATGCGATAGCCTCAAAGAGAGGGATTCATAAGGACAACATCATACCTGTTTCCCATCCGGTTTTCGCGGCTGAGCGAGATCTGAATGCAGATTCTGCTGGTTAAAAGCATCCCGCGATAGTTCTCACGCTTACTATTTTAGATTAAACTCTGTCGCACTAAGGATAGAGATCACCGATAAAAATCTGCTACGGATCTTGCGTGCCAGGCTATCCCCGAGCGGATGCCGGAGTTCACGGGACGATCTGGGGATCAAGACGCTGGAGATGGTCAGAAATATTGATGAAAAAATGGGTATGCCGGATCTCTTCTGGGAACCGTTGCCGCGGGGAGACCCGTCACTGCTCCTGGTAGAGGCAGGACTGCACGTCGGCGCCGAGCCGCCCGATCGCGTCCGCACGGCAGCGCTGGCAGTGGCGCATCTGCTTGATGTATTTGGCGCACTCGTCCTGCATCTTCCGCTTGTCCGCCGGGGTGGGGGGCGTGATGTCCGCGAACTTGTACTGGGGGATCAGCGGGATGACGTTGAAGGTGTACACGCCCAGCTCCGATGCCTTCTTCGAGATATCCGGGATCTGCATGTCGTTCACGCCGGGGATGTAGACCGTGTTCACCTTCACGATCATATGCCTCTTCACTGCCTCCCGGATCCCCTGGATCTGGTTGTCCAGGAGGATCTGCGCACCTTCCTCCCCGCCGATCCGTTTCCCCTCCCAGGACACATAGGAGTAGACTTTCGCACCGGTCTTTGCATCCAGCGCATTCCAGGTGACCGTGACGTTGCCGACGTCGTATTCGTGCAGGAGATCGATCTTCTGCGGAAGCAGGAGGCCGTTGGTGCTGATGCACTTGATAAGGTTGGGGAACTCCTCCTTTGCCAGACGGAGCGTCTCGAAGGTCTCCTCGTTGTAGAGCGGCTCCCCCGGGCCGGCGATTCCCAGCACCTTGATGTAGCTGAACTTTTCGAGCGCCTTTCTGACCATCTCGATCGCCTCTTCGGGCGAGAGGACGCGGCTCGTCACGCCGGGGCGGCTCTCGTTCACGCAGTCGAAGTCGCGGACGCAGTAGTTGCACTGGATATTGCAGCGGGGGGCAACGGGCAGGTGCATACGCCCGAACGCGTGGCATGCCTTCTCGCTGAAGCAGGGGTGCTCCTGGATCCTGCGGAGGGTCGTGGGATCGAAGGGAACCTCCCGATCTCCCACCCGGGCTAATTTGTATTCGTCTTCCGGCATTCAGAAGTAGGTATGTCGTAAAGAATAATAATATATGGGCAGCCGGACGACCCGTTGGTGCAGATGGATGGGTATACCGGGAATATTCTGGACGTGGATTTGAGTTCGGGGAGCGTTCGAACGGAGAGCTACCCTGAAGACTGGAGCCGGAACTACATCGGAGGAAGAGGATTTGGAGTGCGAATCCTCCTGGACCGGGTGAATCCCCGCATCGATCCCCTCTCCGCCGAGAACCTGCTCGTCCTGGCCGCGGGGCCCCTGACCGGCAGCGGGCTTCCGCTCTGCTCCCGCTACGACGTGGTGACAAAATCGCCGCTTACCGGCACCATAACCAGCGCCAACAGCGGGGGATCGTTCGGGGTCGAGCTGAAACGTGCCGGCTTCGACGCGATCGTGATCCGGGGCCAGGCGGATGGGGCGGTCTACCTGCAGGTGCGGGACGGTGCTGCCGTGGTCCGGGATGCGGCGCCCTACTGGGGCATGGGAACAGGGGAGACCTCCGCGGGAATCCAGCAGGAGCTGCAGGACCCGCGGGCGAAGATCGCCTGCATCGGCCCCGCCGGGGAGCGCCTCTCCAGGATCGCCTGCATCGTCAACGAGAATGCACGGGCGGCCGGGCGGGGAGGCGTCGGTGCGGTGATGGGCTCCAAGCGGCTGAAGGCGGTGGCGGTGCGGGGGAGCGGGAAGTTCACGGTGTCCGAGCCGGAGGCGCTCCGCCAGACCCGCGAGCAAATCCTGGAGACGCTGGAGAAGAGCGGCATCACCGGGGGGAGCCTTCGCAGTTACGGAACCGCGGGCTCTGTGAACCTCCTGAACGATCTCTGCCTGCTGCCGACCCGCAACTTCCAGAGTAGCCACTTTCCGCAGGCAGCGCAGGTCTCCGGAGAGGAGATGGCGGCAACCATCCTGGAGCGGGTCAAGGGCTGCTACTCCTGTCCCGTCGCCTGCGGGCGGGTAACACGGGTGGACGGGGTGCTCGGCGAAGGTCCGGAGTACGAGACCATCTGGAGTTTCGGTCCCGACTGTGGCGTGGACAGTCTCCGTTGGATCGCCATTGCCAACAACCTCTGCAACGATCTCGGGCTCGACACCATCTCCTGCGGCGCCACGATCGCCTGCGCCATGGAGCTCTCCGAGAAGGGCTTCCTGAAAGAGAAGATCCGCTTTGGGGATGGGCGGGCTGTCGCGGATCTGGTGCGCATGATCGGCTACCGCGAGGGTATCGGGGACGATCTGGCCGAGGGCTCGCTGCGGTTCGCCGCCCGCTACGGGCACCCCGAGTTCTCCATGTCCGTCAAGGGGCAGGAGATGCCGGGCTACGATCCCCGGGGGATGCAGGGTCAGGGCCTGGCATACGCGACCTCCGTGCGGGGGGCGTGCCACGTCTACGGGAACATGCTCTACCCGGAGGTGCTCGGCATCCCGCTCCGCCTGGATCCGCTCGCGGACGCCGGCAAGGCCGGCTGGGTGAAGCGGTTCCAGGATCTATTCGCGGCGATCGATGCCAGCGGCACCTGCCTCTTCTCGATCCGCTCCCTGGACCCGGATGACTACGCCGCCATGCTCTCGGCAGTCACCGGGAGCCCCGTCGATACAGCCGAGTTTCTGCAGGCCGGGGAACGGATCTGGAACCTCCAGAAGCTCTTCAACCTCGGCGGCGGCCTCACGAAGGCGGACGACACGCTCCCCGAGCGGATGCAAAAGGAGGCCCTCACCTGCGGCGCGGCGGCGGGGTGCGTCTGGAGGCGGGAGCCCCTCCTCGACGAGTACTACCGGGTGCGGGGCTGGACCGAGGACGGCATCCCCACCGCGGAGAAGCTGCGGGAGCTCGGGATCGGGTGAGGGCGGCGGAACCCTCTCACGAACCCCGTCCCCCGCACAGCCGGTAGAGGATCTTCTCCAGCACCTCCGGCGGAACATCGATCGCCCCGGAAGAGCCCTCGACCGCGACCCAGGTGTTGAGCGCCGTCATCACGGGCAGAAGCTGCCGTTCGTCCCGGACGCCATCGGCGATCCGCCGCACGACCTCCTCCCGGTTCAGGATGACGACTTCGTGGACCCGCTCGATCGTATCCAGGTGCGCTCCGATCCGCTCCTGCAGCATACCGGCTCCTCTCTTCTCCAGACATATATACCGTCTCCGTATGCCCGGGCATCGGCTGCGGCTACCGCCCCACCCATGGATCCCTGCACGGCACCCTTATCAACCATGATGCCCTGACGAAGGCGTATGGCAGCATCGGAAGAACGACGGGTCCTGGAGCCGGAGTCGGTCAGCTGGTACCACCGCGGCACCACACTCGCGAGCATGGGGAGGTACAACGAGGCGCTAACCTGCTTCGATCGCTCCCTCGAGCTGGATCCCGGCAGCGTGGCCACGCTGATATCCCGGGGGCATGTCCTCGACCGCCTGGCCCGGTTCCGCGAGTCGGCGCAGGTCTGCGAGCGGGCTCTCCAGCTCGAGCCGATGAATCCCGACGCCTGGTACACCCGGGGAGTCGCCCTCTACCATCTGGGGCTGAACGAGGAGGCGATCGACTGCTTGGACCGGGCGGTCAGCCTCGATCCCCGCTACGCGGAGGCCTGGTACACCCGGGGCAACGGCTACTACCACCTCGGCGAGTACGACGAGGCGATCGAGAGCTACGATCGGGCTATCCGCATCGATCCCGGGTATGCCAAGGCCTACTACAACAAGGGCGTGAGCCTTGCCGATGCCGGGCGGTTCGAGGAGGCGATCCGCTGCTACGATGTCTATATGGAGATCAATCCCGGCTACGCCGCGATCTACAACAACCGGGGGGTGAGCCTCGCCCGTCTGGGGCGGTACGAGGAGGCCATCCGCTGCTTCGAGCGGGCCATCGAGCTCACCCCGCTGGATGCGATGGCCTACAACAACAAGGGGGTCGCCCTGGTGAAGCTGGACCGCCAGGACGAAGCCCGCGCCTGCTTCGCCCGGGCGAAGTCTCTGATTCACCGGGAGGAGAGCGCGAGCATCCTCTGAAAGTATGTGGAACGGACACGGGATCTCCTACATCCAGCCCCGGTCCATCCAGTATTCGTACTCGTGGGTCCAGTTATCGCGGTTCGCCTCTATGAGCCGGCGGAAGTACTCTTTCTGCGCGGCAAGAGCCGCCTCCTGCTCGGGATAGCGGCGCTTTTCAGAAATTGCCTGCGCCAGATCTCTTCCCAGGGCAAACGCCTTCTCTTCGGTGGCGGGGAGGCCGTCCGGGTACCGCCCGAGGGCGATACCAACCCCCCCGATGGCGACAGCCCCGAGCATGTTCAGGTAGCGGTTCATATAGTCGATCACCTCCTGCTCGCCCCCGCCGCCCGTGGTGGACACCGCGCAGCCGTACTTCTCGGTGAGCAGCTGGCAGTGGACCGCGTCGGCGGTGCGGTCGATCAGGGTCTTCAGCTGCGCCGTGACGCTGTGGATGTAAACGGGCGACCCCAGCACGATCCCATCGGCGTTCTGTAGCTTCTCCCAGATCTCCTCGAAGTCGTCCGTGTGCACACAGGTGCCGGTCGAGTAGCATGTCCCGCAGCCGGTGCAGTACTCGATATCGAGGTCGCAGATGTCCACCAGCTCCGTATCCGCACCGCCGGCTTCGGCGCCCCGGAGGGCGGCCTGCACCAGCTTGAGCGTCCGGCTGTTCGCTCCCCTCGGGCTGCCATTGATTCCCAGAACTCTCATCCGCATCACTTTCCGTAGTTACTTCTGTAGCCCTTTGGAGGGTCGACGATAAAAAAGGTTCGAACCCATTCGCGGGGGGCGTCCGCGGGTGCCCTACAGTTCCTGAACGATCGAGTGGCGGGCGTCGTCCTTCTCCACCCGGAACTTCTTTCCCACGGCATCGTAGAACTCGTCGTTGACGGTGATCACGACCAGCTGGTGGTCGGCGAGTTCGTTGAACGCTTCTTTCAGTTTGAAGGTGTTGGTGCGGTCGAAGTGGTGG